>CAZZWO010000001.1:0-18443 GCA_964657885.1 uncultured Acetobacteraceae bacterium
AAGCCCGGCGGGGCGCGCGCGGTGTTCTCCTGGGTCGACATGAGCGGGCTGGACCTGCGCGGCAGGAATCTCACCGACGCGGACTTCACCGGCGCCATCATGTCGGACGTCGATCTGACGGGCGCGCGGCTCGACCACGCCAACCTCTTCGGCGTGGACCTGCAGAACGCCATCATGGTCGAGGTCTCGCTGCGCCGCGCCGACCTGCGCGGCGCGTGCCTCCGCGGCGCCAACCTCACCGGCGCCGACATGTTCGAGTGCGACCTGCGCGAGGGCGCCATCGCCGCCGCCGACAAGGCCACCGGCTACAAGATGCTGGAGCACGCCGTGCGCCCCGGCGACGTGCAGGGCGCCACGCTGGCGGGCTCCAACCTGCAGCGCGCCAAGCTGTCGGGCATCATGGCCGTGCGCTGCGACTTCAGCGACGCGATCATGAAGGACTGCAAGCTGGTCCGCGCCAACCTGAAGCTCGCCACCCTGACCGGGGCGGACCTGGCGGGCGCCGACCATGCCGTCCGCCGGCGCTCGCAGGACGGTGTAGGACAGGCGGATGCGGGCGAGTTCGAGCTGCGCCTGCCGCAGCTCCACATTGGCTTCCGCGCGCGCCTGCTGGGCCGCCAGCACCGCCAGTTCGCGCCGGCGCTCCTCGCGCTGGGCCTCCTGCGAGCGGAGCTGCGCCTCCAGCCGGCGGCTTTCCGAAAGCGCGCTGTCGTATTGCCGGCGCAGTCCGACCGCAGTCGGCAGCAGCACCGCCTGGCGGCCGGCTTCCTCGGCGGCGCGCACCTGCTCGGCCCGGGTGCCGCCGGCCTGGTCGCCGGTCTGGCGTATCTGCAAGGCGAGCACGCGCTGCTGTTCCCGCACCTGGGCGACCGCCGCGCGCGCGGCCTCGAGGTCGGCTTCGGCCTGTGCGACCGCCGCGCGGAAATCGCTGTCCTCCAGCTCGGCGATCACCTGGCCGGCGCGCACCGGCCGGTTGTCGTCCACATCCATCCGGCGCAGGTAGCCCTCGACCCGGGGCGCCAGCGGCGTGTATTCGCCATCGGCGTACGCGTCCTCGGTTTCGGGGTTCTTCCGCGCGGCCAGCGGTTTGTCCCAGCCCACCACCCATAGCGAGACCAGCACCAGCACCAGGGTGACGGCCGTGAAGATGAGGAAGGCGCGGATGCCCCGCCGCCGCTCGTCCGGCTGTCCCCGCTCGCTGCGCTGCGGGTCAGCCACGCGGCCCATCGGATGACCGAGGCATCGACACACTCCCTTGCCGCCCGCTACCACACGGCCCCGCTAACGGCGGTTGAAGGCGCCGGTTCGTCCGGATGCGGGCCGGCCGGCGCCGCGCACAATCACGTTAGCCCTGGGTCGCGACGGGCCGGGGCTTGGCGGTTTGCGGGACCGGATGGCTTAACCGTCACGATGAGCAGAAGGACCATCGGAATGTGGCGACCGTCTCGATGGCGGCTGTATGCAGCGGCGATTTTCCTGCTGCCGGTTGCTGCCGTGCGCGCTGATCCGGCCGCGCCGCCGATGAGTTTCGACCAGGCGCTCGAAGCCGCATACGAGAGCAACCCGCGTCTGCTCGCAGCCCGCCGGCAACTCGCCCAGACCGATGAAAATGTGCCCCAGGCGCTGGCCGGCTGGCGGCCGCGGATCACCCTGAACGGCAGCTTCGGCGGCGCGCTGTTCGACGACAACATGGACCCGACGCACGACCCCGAGCGCCGGGCGCCGCAGCAATACGCGTTGCAATTGCAGCAGAACATCTACACCGGCGGCGAGGTCCACGCGCGCGTGCGGCAGGCGGAGGCGCAGGTCCGCGCGCAGCGGGCCAGCCTGCGCGGCACCGAGGCGGAGGTCCTGCTGGCGGCGGGCAGCGCGTATCTCGACGTGGTGCGCGACCGGCAGGTGGTTGCACTGAACCGGCACCAGGTGGACGTGCAGCAGAGCACCGTGCAGGCGACTTCGGTTGAGCTGGCCGCCGGCGGCGTCGCCGTGGCCGATCTGGGGCAGGCCCGTGCCAGGCTGGCGACCGCGATCGCGCAACTGGCCGCGGCCGAAGCGATGCTCAGCCAATCCGAGGCGGCGTTCGAGCATCAGGTCGGCCAGCCGCCGGGCGCCCTGGCGAGCGCCGATCGCACCTATCCGCTGCCGGGCAGCCGTGCCCAGGCGATCGCGCAGGCGCTGCAGGACAACCCCGACGTGGTGCAGGCGCGCAGCGCGGTCGAAGCCGGCCGCCAGGGCATCGACGTCGAGCGGTCGCGCCTGCTGCCGCACCTGACGTTCAACGCCGCCGTCGAGCGGCTGCGCGACACCGAGATCCAGAAGCTGAACCAGCGCGACAATGCGGTGCAGGGTACGCTGGACGTGACGTTCCCGCTCTATCAGGGCGGCGGCGAGTATTCGCGCATCCGGCAGGCGAAGGAGAGCGCCTATCGCCTTGGCGACCTGCTGGACGAGGCGAGCCGCCAGGCCCGCCAGCTTGCGGCCAGTGCCTGGGACGAACTGGACGCGGCGCGGCGGCGGGTAGCGGCCGAGCGCGATGCGATTGCCGGAAACGAGGCTGCGGTGCGCGGCTACACCCAGCAGCAGCGCGTCGGCGCCCGGACCCTGCTCGACGTGCTGGTGACCCAGCAGGACCTGCTCGCCAGCCAGGTCGCCCGGGTCTCAGCCGAACACGACCAGCAGCTGGCCTCCCTGCAACTTGCAGCGTCGGTCGGCGACCTTGATGCCGCCCATCTCGGCCTGGGTGCGCCGATCTACGACCCGGTCGCCCACTACGACCGGGTGCGCGACAAATGGGCCGGAACGACCCCGCCGCCCTGAGGCACGTCGATCACGCCATTACTGGCCGCGGGACATGAAAATGTCTTGTGGCGGCGCTCCGGGTCCGGTGCGCGGCCGCCGTCCGGTCGTCTCCTGCTGCGCTGCAGGCCGCTGCTGCAGTGGCGTGGACACGCCATTCCGCAATCGGCAGATGCGCGCCCTCGCACGCCGCCAGTGCCTTCTGGACTGCGCTGGTTGCGGATGACCGGTCACCCGATGAGAGTGCCACGCGGGCGCGGCCTTCCCACGCCAGGGCCTGCCAGGCGCGTTCCTCGGTTTGCAACGCCAACCCGCACAGGCGGTCGGCATGCATCCTTGCCGCCGCGATGTCCCCCAACGCAGTGTACGCGTTCAGCAACCCCCATTCCAACGGAAGGCGCCAGTACCAGTCGAGATGTGCCGCATGGCCTGCCATGTGTTGGTCGGCGGCGAGCAGATGACGAAGTGCCGCCTCGGGCTGGCCGAGCGCCTCCCTGGCCAGACCACAGAAGATCAGGGCGATGCGCTGCTCGAGAGGCAGCACGTGCGAACTCGAGGGATGTCCGTCCGTGCGCGGCACGGTGTATTCGCGTGCCACGGGCTCGCAGGCCGCAACAGCATCTTCGTAGGCCGACATGTGGAAGAACACCACGCCACGGTAGATCGCCAGGGATTGTGCCGCGGCATCGTCGCCGTTCTTCTGGTAGGCCGCGATGCTGGTTTCGAAAGCATCGAGTGCCTCGCGAAATTCGCCGAGTGAGAACAACGACCACGGAACGCCGACGTGGTGCATCCACGCGACGCGGGCGAGGTCGGTCTGGTTCTGGCCCTCAGCCGCCTCGCGCAATGTGCGATAGCCGTTGCTGACCAGATCATGACTTTCACGGTATCGCGTGGACAGGATGCAGATCATGCTGAAATAGATTTCTGCACGCGCGACGGCGAGGCTGCTGCCATGGTTCCGCAGGCGGACAAACGCCTCCTCGCAACGGCGGGCGTCATCGCGGTTCCATCCCGCTCCCCAGATGCGCCGGCAATAGGCGGTGACGCGCGTCACGTCCTGCTTCAGCGGATCGTCGAGAGACCCCGACAGGATGAGAACCTCATCGAGGCTGCGCAGGCTGCGTTCGGGATCGTGCCAGCTCAGAACATAGGACAGGCCAAGCAGGGCGCGGATCTGCCGGTCGGTATCGCCCAGGGCAGCCGCTTGCGCGACGAGCAGTTCGTAGGCGCCTTGTGCCTGAGGATCGCGCCCGGCGGCCAGGAGTTCTGCGCGGCGTTCGAGAAACTCCAGCCCGGTTTGCGCTCCGGCCGTTTCGGGCAGGTTCGCAGCGAGTTCGACGGCCCGATCGAGGATTGCCAGCGCGTCCCGGCGGGCAAGGCGGCTTGCTGCAACGTGCAGTGCGGCGCGCAGATACGCCAACGCGCGCGGCCAATCCCGGGCGGCTGTGAAATGGGCGGCGAGCTGCAGGCCGAGGGCATTGCGTTGATCGGGCGGATACAGGTCTTCGAGGCGCTCGCCGATGGCGCGGTGCAGGCCTGCACGGCGGGTTTCGCCGATCTGATTGTAGAGAACGCGGCGCAAGATTTCGTGGTTGAAAACGTAGCCGCGGACGAGTTCGTTGTTCGGTAACGTGAAAACCTCTGCGCGCCGCACGAAGGAGTCACGTCGCGCGAGCGTGTCGAAGATCATCTCCAACACATGCTCGTCCAGGCCGGCTGCACGCGTTGTACTCGCGGCATCGAAACGAACACCTGCGACGCTCGCGGCTTCCAGCGCGAGCCGTTGGTCCGCGTCCAGGCCATCGAAACGGGCTTCGATGAGGCGGCCGAGGTTCGGCGCCATGTCGATGGTCAGGTGATCCGCGGAGACCAGCGTCTGCCAGCCTCGATCCGTGCGCTTGATCAGATTGCGCTCGGCAAGATGATCCAAGGTTATCCTGATGAAAAGCGGATTGCCGCTGCAATGTTCCTGAATGCGCCGGGCAAGATCGCCGGGTACGTTGTCTGCCGCCTGTGTGCCGGTGAGCAGGTCGGCGATTTCGGGGTCCGACAATGGTTCGAGCACAATTTCCCGGCAGAGGTTGCGAACGGCAAGATCGCGGGTGATCTGGTTCAAGGGATGGCGCGCCGTCTTCAGATCTTCCGGTCGGTAACTTGCAACGAGCATGAACTTGGCGGCCGAGTTGCGCCGGCATAGTGCGGAGAGCAGGTCGATCGTCGCATAGTCTGCCCAGTGCAGGTCTTCGAGGATCATCACCAGCGGGTTGTCCGCTGCCAGTTTGTCGATCAGCATGCCGGCCTCGCGCACCATGCTGCCCCGCGCACCCTCGACGGTTTGCGGTCGAACGACCGCGCGTTGGCCTGCAGGAAGTTGCGCCGGCATCTGCGCCGCCCAGGTCGGGGCGATGGTGGTGAGCGCTTGCACGAACGCCGGTGCGGAGGACCCTTTGCAAAGCGCACTGAAAGCTTCCAGCACCGGGGTATATGGTTCGGCACCGGCAAAGCTTTCGATGCATTGCCCCCTCGCCACGGCGAGGCCCGGCGTGCTTGCCGCGTCTCTCAGGAACCGTTGTATCAGGGCGGTTTTTCCGATGCCGGGTTCGCCGCTGATGAAAACGGCCTGGGGCTGGTCCGACACGGCCTTACGCAAGCTTGCGAGCAACTCACGCAGCATGTCCGCGCGCCCGACAAAGGTGCCGGCGTTGGTGTCGGTGTGGGATCGGAGAGGATCGGCCGCGGAATGTGATATCGGTATCGGGCCGATGAAGCGGTAGCCGCGTCCTCGCTCGGTCTGGATGAAGTGGCTGCCGTCGGCTCGCTCCTCGAGCGCGATCCTGATGGCGAGGACGTGGCTTTTCAGGACTTCGGGTTGAACATGAACGCCGCGCCACAGGGTGCCGAGCAGCTCATCGTGGGTGATCAGCCGCCCAGCGTGTTCGATCATGTAGCGGAGAACATCGAACGTTTTGGGCGTGAGTTTCACGCGTTCGGGCGGGCCGGCACGGGTTCTGCGCCAAAGACAAAGGTTGTCAAGGTCCATTTCGAAATTCGGTGGGTCGGAGCGAGTTGCCATGCGTGCCTGCTCGAAGAACCCCCGTTTTCTTGCCGAAGGTTGCGGTGCGAAGTGACGCGGCCACCGGCCCCGACACCAAAACATTACCTGAAGAAGACTTTGAAATCACGACCGGCAGCACGCCCGGTGATAGTCGCTCGCCCTGTCACACCGACGAGGGCCGTATCGAACGCGGCGCCTCACTTTCGTGTGATTGAGGGTCCATCGGGTCGAAGCGGGAATAACCTGCCTGCACTTTGGATGATGCCGGTCAGCAATCGGGGGCGTCGGGGGGAAATCAGCATGAGAACTACGGCCGACTATCTGGCGGAGACACTCCAGCAGGCGGGGGTGAAGCGCGTTTATGGCGTGGTCGGCGATTCCCTGAACGGCTTCACCGATGCGCTTCGACGATTGAAGTCGATCGACTGGGTGCATATGCGGCACGAGGAGAGTGCCGCCTTCGCGGCCGGTGCCGAAGCTCACCTGACCGGAGAGCTTGCCGTCTGCTGCGGCAGTTGCGGCCCGGGCAATTTGCATCTGATCAATGGATTGTTTGATTGTCATCGCAGCGGCGTTCCGGTGCTTGCCATCGCCGCGCATATTCCGAGCACGGAGATCGGCCTGGATTACTTCCAGGCAACGCATCCCGAGAGCCTGTTCAAGGAATGTTCCCATTACGTCGAACTCGTCTCGGCGCCGGAAAACCTGCCGCAGATCCTGCAGCGCGCGATGCGGGTTGCTGTCGGGAAGCGTGGCGTGGCGGTCGTGGTGATGCCGGGCGACGTGGCGTTGAAGCCGCAGGCTGCCCGGATCCCGCATTGGCTGGTGCCGGCCAAACCGGTCGTTCAGCCCGCAGCCGCGGACCTTCAGAAACTCGCCGCGCTTTTGAACAACGGCTCACGCGTCACGCTGATGGGCGGCGCCGGTTGTGCCGGGGCGCACGACCGGGTTGTGGCGCTTGCCGCCAAGTTGAAAGCGCCTGTCGTGCACTCGCTCCGTGGCAAGGAGCTGCTGGAATACGACAACCCCTATGACGTCGGCATGACCGGGCTGGTGGGCTTCGCGTCAGGCTACAAGGCCATGAAGAGTTGCGACACGCTGCTGCTTCTCGGAACCGATTTCCCGTACCGGCAATTCTACCCCGACAACGCCGTCGTCGCCCAGGTCGATATCCGGCCCGAAGCGCTGGGCAACCGGTGTCCGCTCGACCTCGGTGTGGTCGGCAGCGTGACCGACACGCTGGACGCGCTGCTGCCGCTCGTCCATGAGAAGACCGACGATTCGCATCTGCGCCATGCGCTGGCCGATTACAGGAAAGCCAGGCAGCAGCTTGATGATCTGGCTGAGAGCAGGCCGCACAGCCACCTCATCCACCCGCAATATGTGACGCGGCTGGTCAGCGAACTGGCGGCGGAGGATGCGATATTCACGTGCGACGTGGGCACGCCTGTTGCGTGGACCGCGCGCTACCTGCAGGTGAACGGCCAACGGCGGATCATCGGATCGTTCAACCACGGCTCCATGGCGAACGCGATGCTGCATGCGATCGGCGCCCAGGCCGCGTTCCCGAAACGGCAGGTCGTGTCGTTTTCCGGCGATGGCGGCTTCACCATGATGATGGGCGAATTCGTCACACTGATCCAGACCGGCCTGCCGGTGAAGATCGTCGTCCTGAACAACGGCACGCTGGGCTTTGTCGAGCTCGAGATGAAGGCGGGCGGTTTCGTCGATGTGAACTGCGACCTCAAGAACCCGAACTTCGCAATGATGTCGGAAGCCATGGGCATCAAGGCGATCAGGGTCGAAAAGCCGCAGGACCTGCGGGACGCCATCATCGAGTTCCTCGCCCATGACGGTCCGGCGTTGCTCGATGTCGTCAGCGCCCGTCAGGAACTTGTCATGCCGCCGGTGACCACCCTCGACGAGGCGCATCATTTCGGCTTGTTCCTGATGCGGGCCGTGCTGGATGGCCGCGGCCGTGAGCTTCTGCATCTCGCGGACGAGAACCTGACGCGCTGAACATCACCGCGCAAGCAGAAGGTCTGACATCATGCCCAATCTGACGCTCGAGGACGGAACGACGCTTTACTACAAGGATTGGGGCACCGGGCAGCCTGTCGTGTTCAGCCACGGCTGGCCGCTCAGCGCCGATGCGTTCGAGGACCAGATGTTCTTCCTCGCGTCGCACGGCTATCGCTGCATCGCGCATGATCGCCGGGGACACGGAAGATCGGGCCAGTCCTGGTCGGGCAATGACATGGACACCTATGCCGACGACCTCGCCGAACTGGTCGCGGCGCTCGATCTGCACGGGGCCATTCATGTCGGACATTCGACCGGTGGCGGCGAGGTGACGCGGTATATCGGGCGGCACGGCACCGGCAGGGTTGCCAAGGCGGTGCTGATCGGCGCGGTCCCGCCGGTGATGGTGCAGAGCGCCACCAACCCCGGTGGATTGCCGCTGAAAGTGTTCGATGACATACGTGCGGGCGTGCTGTCGGACCGGTCGCAATTCTTTCGAGACCTGTCGATGCCTTTCTACAGCTACAACCGCGAAGGGGTGAAAGTGTCGGCCGGCGTGCGGGACTCGTTCTGGCTACAGGGCATGATGTGCGGGTTTCCTGCCGCGTATTTCTGCGTCAAGGCGTTTTCGGAAACGGACATGACGGAGGATCTCAAGCGGATCGACGTGCCGACGCTCGTGCTGCACGGCGATGACGACCAGATCGTGCCGATCGCCGATTCCGGCATGCTGTCGGCCAAGCTGGTGCCCAACGCCGAGTTGCAGGTGATCCAAGGGGGCGCGCACGGCATGTGCACGACCGAGAAAGACAAGATCAACGAGGCGCTGCTTGCATTCCTGCGCAAGTAGGCGAGGCGGCGCCAGCCCGCGCGGACCGGCACGCCCCATGCGGCGCCGCATCGTGTGGCACTCCGGCATGCTCGCCGCGGTGTTTCCGGCCGCGTGCGGCACGGCGCCGTCGCAGAACATCCTCGGCTCCTTCTTCCCCTCATGGATGCTGTGCACCCTCATCGGCATCGGCGTGGCGGTCGTGGTGCGGCTCGTGGCCGGAGCGGTGCGGTTCGACAGGTACGTGCTGGCGCCACCGCTCGCCTATGCCTCGGTGGCGGTTGCCGTGACGCTTTTTGCCTGGCTTTTCCGGTTCGGGCAGTAGCGCATGCACAGCATCGGCCGTCTCCTGGGCGTCCTGTTCTCGTTGGGTGCAGTCACTGCCGCCATCATTGCCATCGTGCTGACGGCGCAGCGGCTCGATCACCGGCCGCGCACCGACGATGCCTTCATCGATGCGGACGTGGTGCACATGGCGCCCGATGTGAGTGGCCGCGTGGTGGCGCTGAACATCCGCACCAACCAGGCCGTTCGGGCGGGCGATGTGCTGTTCACCATCGACCCGGAACCCTATCGCCTGCAGCTTGCACAGGCGCGCGCGCAACTCGCCGGGGCGGAGGCGCAGTTCGATGTCACGACCGACCAGGTGGCGTCGCAGAACAGCAAGGCGGACGCGGCCAACACCGCCATCGGCAGCGCGCAGGCGCAGGTGTCGCTGACCAGCAGCACGCTTGCGCGTCTGGAGCCGCTGCTGGCGCGCGGATACGTGACGCCGGAACAGGTCGATCAGGCGCGGACAAGCCGGCGCACGGCGCAGCTAGCCCTGCAACAGGCCCGTCAGCAGGCGCAGGAGGCCCGCCAGGGCGTCAGCAGCGTCAAACCGGTCGCACAGCAGGTTCTTGCGGCGCGGGCTGCGGTGGGCCTCGCGGAACGCAACCTGCGGCTCACCGAGGTGCGCTCCCCCTGCGCCGGCGTGATCACCGGGCTGAGCATCGCGGCGGGCGAGTATGCCGATGCGGGCCACCCGCTGTTCACCATCATCGACACCCAGCAATGGTACGCTGTCGGCAACTTCCGCGAGACCGACCTGGACGGCGTCCTGCCAGGCCAGCGCGCACGGGTTTACGTTCTGAGCGCGCCGGCGCAACCGGTCGAGGGTGTGGTGGACAGTCTCGGCGCCGGCGTTTCTCCGGATGAGGGTATCAGCATAGGCGGGCTTCCCCGCGTTCCCCGCAGCCTGAGCTGGGTGCGTATCGCGCAGCGTTTCCCGGTGCGGATACGCCTGACCTCGCCGCCACCGGCGCTGATGCGACTTGGTGCTTCAGCCGTGATCGTTCTCGACCGGTGAGCGGGGCCGCCATCCGCCACGAGAACGCACGGGCGGGTTGGTATCATGCGCTGGCCGATGATTTGCGGCCGCGTCCCGGGCGGCTCGGCGACACCATCCGCCTCGTGGTGCTCGTGCTCGTGACGGTCGCGATCGGCGAGACCTTCCGCATGCCGGACATTGCCGTTTCCGCCTACGTCGTGCTGTTCGTGTCACGCAACGAACGCAGCTCGACGATCATGACGGCGGTTGTCGCTGGACTGGCGGTCGTGTCCGCGGTGTTCGTCACCATCGTCCTGTTCATGGCGAGCCTGTCGGAGCCGGCCTTGCGGGTGCCGTTCATCGCGCTCGCCACTCTCGCCGCGCTGTTCTGCGCCCGTGTCTCGCCGCTCGGACCGGCGGCATTCGCGGCGGGCTTCATCGTGGCGTATGGGCTGACGGCGGGCGACCAGGTTCTCGGGCTGTCGCTGCAATCATCCGGGGTGAGCAACGTGACCGGGCCGGGCGTGCCCGAACTGCTCACCATCCCGCCGGAAGAGGCGCTGCTGCAGTCTCTGCTTTGGCTGGCGCCGGTGATCGCGCTTCCGGTTCTGCTGGTGGTGGTCGGGAACCTGCTGACCGGCAGGCGGCCATTGGTGCTGCTGCGCCAAGGCCTCGCGGACCGGCTGGCAGCGTGCGCGGATTACAGCGCCGGGGTGCCCGGTTCGGAGCAGGCGCTCGCCGCATCCGCGCGCGCCGGATCGGCGGCTTTCGGCAAGCTGCTCCATTCGGCCGGATCCGTGAACCAGGGACCGGATTACGCGCGGCTGATCCGGGAAACCGAGCAACTGGCGCTGGCGCTGCTGGCGTGGCGGATGGTCGATACGCCGGCGCAGCGGCAGGCCGCATTGGCACCGTGCGCCGAGCTTTTCCGCGAGGCGGAGCGCCGTTTGCGCGCGGGCACGGCCGATCCCTCGCCTGCGTCCGCAACAGGCGCGGTCCCGAACGCGGTGACCGACGCCGCCCGGCCGCTCGCAGAGGAAATCGGGCGGGCATCATCGGCGATCTTTGATGCGCTGGAACATCGGCCTGCCGTGCCGGCAAGCGCGACACATCCGGCCGGGCATCTGGTTTCGGCCGAGGCGGTGCGCGATCCGGCGACCATTCATTTTGCGCTGAAGGTGACGCTGGCGGTGATGCTGGCGTACGGCGCCGAAAGCCTGCTGGATTGGCCGGGCATCCACACCTGTGTCGTCACCTGCTTTTTCGTATCGCTCGGAACCATCGGTGAGAGCCTGCAAAAGGCGACTTTGCGCATCGTGGGCGCACTGGCCGGCGGGGCGCTCGGCA
This sequence comes from uncultured Acetobacteraceae bacterium, assembly GCA_964657885.1. Classification (GTDB taxonomy): domain Bacteria; phylum Pseudomonadota; class Alphaproteobacteria; order Acetobacterales; family Acetobacteraceae; genus BOG-908. The sequence goes on from CAZZWO010000001.1 coordinate 11,362, forward strand.
TCGGCAGCATCCTGGTGCTGATGCCGGCGATGACAGACCTCGGAGAGTTGCTGTTCGCGTTGGCCGCCGTGACGTTCCTGGCGGGCTGGGTGGCCAACGGGAGCGAGCGCATCAGCTACGCCGGCTGGCAGATCGGCCTCGCCTATTACCTGACCGTGCTGCAGGGCTACGGGCCGACGCTGGACATGCAAACGGCGAGGGATCGTGTTGCGGGCATTATCCTCGGCAATCTGATCGTGCTGGTGGTGTTCACCGGCGTGTGGCCGGTTCGTGTGGCACAGGCCGTGCGGCGGCAGGTGGCGCAGGCGGTGGGCGGGCTGGCGGCGTTGATGCGCGTGGAACGGCAAGTGCCGGCCGCAGCGCCCAACGCGACCGCGCCGCAGATCGGGTTTGCAGCCGCCATGGGCGCCGCCCGTTCGCTGATGGATAAATCCGGGTTCGAGAGCATAGCCCTCGGACGCAGCGCGGCGGGCCGCATCGATCTCGGAACGTTGTCGCAGCTGGAAGGGATCATGCTGGTCATCTGCGTCATCCTGAACCGGCAGCACGATGCGGATAAGCCCGATACACCGCCTGCGATGCGGCGGGCCGTGCTCGCGCACCAGGCGCAGGTGGCGGGCTGGTTCGACCGCTGCTCCGCCTGGGTCGGAACGGGCGCCGGCGGCGGCGCGCTGGCATCGGAAATCCCCCCGCCACCACGGCTGGATGCGCCGTCGCTCGCCGGGCTGGCGGCCTGGTATGGCGTTCTGGACCAGGAGTTGCGCGCGACGATGTCGGCGGTGATGCACCGGGCGGCTGCCGGTGCGTGAGCGGGCGTCCGCGGGGTTTGCCGCGCTGGGCGCCTGCCTGGTGCTGGTCGCGTGCAACGACACCAGCGGGCTCGCTCCGGCCTCGCCCGACACGCCGTGGCAGATCTCGGCCGCCGCGCGGAATGACACGGCCCCACGCGCGTTCACATTGCCGGCCGGGGAGGCGCGGCCCTGGCACGACGAGAACACCGTCGATACGGCGCACCGCTACACGCTGGCCGAACTGATCGACATCGCACAGCGGCGTAACAGCGACACCCGGATCGCCTGGGAACAGGCCCGGCAAGCCGCGATCAACGTCGGCATCGCGCACGCCGCCTTCCTGCCGGAGATCACCGCGAGCGCACTTGGGGGTTATCAGCATATCGCCTCGCCGTTTCCGGCGCGCCTGGTGCCGCAAGGCTACATCACCGCGGACGCGCAGGAGATCTTCCCGGAGCTGGCCATCAAGTACCTGCTGATCGATTTCGGCGGCGGGCGGGAGGCTGTGGAGCAAAGCGCGCGGCAGCTTTCGTTTGCGGCCAATGTCGGCTTCACCGGCGCGCATCAGCGGCTGATCCTGGCGGTGGCGAAAGCCTATTTCACACTGGATGGCGTGAACGCGCAGTTGCAGGCGGCACGCAAGGCGCTGGACGATGCGCGCGCCCTGGAAAGGTCGGCCGGCGCGCTGCATGCCCGCGGTCTCGGCACCGTCGTTTCCGTTCAGCTCGCACGGCGGGGAACGGCGCAGGCGGCGTACGACATCGCCCAGGCGGTGGCGGCCCAGCACGACGCCAATTACGCGCTCCTGCAGGTGTTGGAGTTGCCGCCGACGACGAAGCTGCTGGTGCAGGACAGTTTCGACCGCAAACTGCCGCGCGGGACCGCACGCACGGTGGACCAGATGATGGACGATGCGCTGCGGCAACGGGCCGACCTTCTTGCCAACCTGGCGCGTTTGCGTGCCTCGGAATCCGGGATTGCCGCAGCACGCGCCGAGATGGCGCCGAAACTGTCGATCGACAGCAACGTGCAGGGCAACCTTGGCCGCATCAGCGTGGATGGCGGCCCCTATGAAAGCGTGAAGCAGCCGCAAGCGGGCTTGTTCCTCCGTTTCGAATGGCCGTTGTATCAGGGCGGGCTGTTGCGAAACCGGGTGCGCCTGGCGGAGTCCCGGCGCGCGGAAGCCGAGGATGCGCTCGAGGCCGGCAGCAGCGCGGCCCTACGGGAAGTGGCGCTGGCCTATGACCAGGTGCAAACCGGCCTCAGCCAATACGATGCCGCGACGGCTTTGCAAGCGGCGGCACAGAGTTCCTACGACTCGGCCAGCGACGCGTTCTCCCACGGCGTCGGGTCTTTCTCCGATGCGGTGGAAGCGGCAACGGCGTTGGCGGCTTCACGTGCGGCGTTGGCGAAATCGCATGCGCAGGCATTGATCGATGCGGCCGGGCTGGCCTTTGCCGCGGGCGAGCTTACGTCCAGCGAAGCGCCGGCGATCTCCGATGGTGCAGCGGGGGAAGAAGCGCCGCGATGAAGCGGCTATTTTCCAAGGAGACCGAAGAAGGCGCGCAGCCGAGTGCGGAACAGATCCGGCTCGATGAGTTTGTGGTTCTCTGAAGCGGTTGCATCCCGTCGCAGCTCCAGCCGGCCACGTGCGGCGGCCGCTTCCAGCCCCTCGCGCAGATCGGGCAGCTTTGTGACGGCAGCAGCGATCGCAGCCTTGTCGAGACGATAGGCCTGCGCCGGTGTGAGGGCCGTCGCAGTTGCTGCATAAGGCGATTCCGTGATGAGGCCGACGGTGCCGACCGCTTCGCCGGGACCCATCAGATGTGCGACATGCGGTGCCTCGCCGGGCCGTTGCACGGTGATCTCCAGCGTGCCGCTTGCCACGAAGAACAGCGCGGTGGGCATGCCACCCTGCGTGATCAATGTATCGCCGGGCTGCAGCAAGATTTCGGTCAGATACTGCGCGATCAACTCCCGATGCGAATGCTCGACGTTGGTGAACAGTTCCGACTCGGCAATCAGTTCCGCGAGGCCCACCGGCGGTATCCTGGGAACCGCGGCCAGACCGGGGATGCCAAACGAAATTCCTGCATGCCGAAGGTGGCGGTGCAGTTGCGACAGCAATTCGGTCCGCGCATCGGCCAGGTGGTCGGCGTCGCTTACCGAGAACCAGACCTGGAAAATATTGCCGTCGCCGGCCAGGGATGTGCATTCGATGACGGGCGCCGGCGTGTCCAGCAGCAGGCGGCAGGCCTTTGTGGCGGCGTACATGGTGGCGATGCAGTTGGCCGGGGAGGCGGCGGTCTCGATGCGCAACTCGACCTTCTCGCGCCGCGTAGGGCTGGGCAGGCTTCGGTTCACCAGCCTTGCCTTGGCAATGACGCTGTTCGGCACTGTGGCGATGTTGCCTTCGCCGGTCGCGATCCGCGTGGACCGCCAGTTCACCTGGACGACCCGGCCATCGATGTTGCCACCTTCGACCCAGAGCAGGTCGCCCACGTTGAACGGACGTTCGAGGCCTACGGCGATGCCCGAAAATACGTCGGCCAGGGTGCTTTGCAGGGCCAGCCCAAGCACGATGGCAAGCACGCCCGAGGTTGCCAGCAACCCGCTGATCGGCACCTGAAACGCAAAGTTTATGACCGCCAATGTCGTGGCGACATAGATCATGCCGGCAAGAAGGTCGGACACGATCTGGGTTTCGCGCGCGCGATGCTCCATCACCACGGCCAGCCGGACGACGCCGACGAGCCCTCTTGCGGCGATCACCCACCACGCGGCCTCGATGATCCGCGGCCAGATTTCGCCTCCGGCGTTCGCCGCGCCGAAGACGGGGTGAAGCGGCGAGCCGACGATGCCGTGCAACAGGAAAGTGAGGCCGGCAAAGACGCCAAGCCGCCAGACCGCACGGCACCAGAGCGGCCAACGCGGTTTGACGAGGGCCAGCAGCGTTGCGGCGCTGACCAGCAAGGTCGCGGCGATCAGAGGTGGCGAAATCATCCGCCGACAATGCGCGAAAGTCACCCGCAAGCCCAGTGGGCCAGACACCTGGAGGGGTGTCAGCGTCGCGTGCGTGCCGGCGCTTCCACGGTCCGGACTACTGGCCGGGTGCACCGTGAGTAGCCTAATGTTGCGAGCATCAGATACCGCGGGTCCGGAGCTTGCATGTCGAACACGACCGCCGCCATCCCGAGCCGCCCCACCGACCGCAGCCAGCTACAGCAGATCATCGCCGACCTTACCGAAGGCGTCATCATCGTCGAGCCGGACCGCAGAATCGCCTGGGCGAACAACACCGCGCTCGCCTTGCACGGCATCACCAAACTGGAAGATCTGGGCGGCACGGTCGCCGGCTACCGGAGCCGCTTTCTGCTGCGCTACGTCAACAACGAGCCGGTACCGTCCGGCGAATATCCGATGGACCGCCTTGTCGCGGGCGAGACCTTTGCCGAGTTGATGGTCGAGGTGAACCGGCGCGGCGAGGAACGCCGCCGCGTGCACCAGATACGCACGCTGATCATCACCGATGCAGACAAGAAGCCAGCTTGCTATGTGTTGATCGTCAATGATGAAACCGAACGGTTCAATGCCGAGCAGCGCTTCGAGCGGGCATTCGGCGCCAATCCCGCGCCGGCGATCATCGTCCGCCTGTCCGACATGCGCTACGTGAAGGTGAACCACGGCTTCCTGGAAATGACCGGCTATCATCGCGATGCGCTGATCGGCCGTTCGCTGCACGAAATCGACGTGCTGAATGGCGCCGAGAAGCGCGACCTCGCCATACGCAGGCTGCATGCCGGTGAGACCATCCCGCAGATGGAGGGATGCCTGATCCTGCCTGACGGGCGCGACAAGATGGTCCTGCTGGGTGGGCAACCGATCGAGATCGGCGACGAGGCGTGCATGCTTTTCACCTTCGCCGACTTGCACACGCGTCACCAGGCGCAGCAGGCCCTCCGTGCCAGCGAGGAGCGTTTCGCCAAGGCGTTCCACATGGCGCCGGGACCGATGGCGATCCTGTCCCTCGAAGGCCTGCGCATCATGGACGTAAATGGGGCGTTCACCGCGGCCACCGGCTGGCGGCGCGAGGAAGTCGTAGGGCGGGGCCAGGCGGAGCTGGAGGTCTGGGGACAGGGTGAGCCGCGCGAGGAGATCGAGCGCAACCTCAGGCAGACCGGCAATCTGCGCAGCGTGGAGGTGAAGCTGCGCACCAAGACCGGCAGTGTCGGCGACTACCTGATGAGCGCCGAGACGGTGGACATCGGTGCCGACCGCTGCGTGCTGAGCGTGATGCTCGACATCACCGAACGCAAGCAGACGGAGACCGCGCTGATGTCGGCGATCGAGTCTGTCATGCAGGATACGTCGTGGCTGGGCCAGCGGATCGTGGAGAAGATGGCGGCCATCACCGGCACCGGGCGGAAACCGGGCGGCGGGCCGGAGATAGCGGCGCTGCCCGATCGCGCCCGCGAAGTTCTCGGCCTGGTGGCGCAAGGATTGTCGGATGACGAGATCGCCGCCGCACTATCGATCTCGCGCAACACCGTTCGCAATCACGTGTCGGTGATTTATGGGAAGCTTGGGATCAGGAAGCGCAGCGCGGTCATCGTGTGGGCACGCGAACGTGGTCTGGGCGCGCCCGACAAGCCACGGACGACGAAGCAGAAAAGCCGGAGACGCCCGGCGCGCTAGTCAGAAACTCATGGTCAAATAGTGCAAAACAACCCTGCAACAACCAGCTAAATTATTGAAATTGCTCACTAGATTTCTTCCTGCCGCATAACCTATTGCAGCACCGGCGCGGTGCCGCCAGGCGGCTGCGCCACAGGGCAACAGGAGGATGGAAGCAATGGACAAGGATCGTGGCGAAGGCGTCGTTCACAAGGTGAAGGGCGCGGTGAAGGAAGCCGCAGGCCGTGTCACCGGCGACACGAAGACCGAAGCGGAAGGCACTGCCGAAAAGAATGCGGGCAAGGTGCAGAACGCTGTCGGCGGGGCGAAGGACGCAGTGCGCGACACGCTGAAGAAGTAAGGCGCGCGCGAAGGCGGCAGGCGCGCGCGACGATAGTGCGGCACCTGTCCGCCATGGCTGACAATCGAAACATCCACCCGCACCGAACGACGAAGGACACCAGATGACAAACGAAACGATCGTTGCCGTCTATGACGCCCCGGAACAAGCCGAAGCCGCAGCTGAGGACCTTAAAGCCGCCGGCGTCGCGCCGCATGCAATCAGCATCCATGCAGCCGGCGGCAGCATGCATGGCGACCGCATTGCGGAACCGCCGCAGGAGCGCGGCTTCTGGACCAGCCTGTTCGGTGGGGAGCCGGACCACGACGTCGATGTCTATCAGCGCAGCCTCGCCAGCGGATCGACCGTTTTGACGGTGCTGGTCCCGCAGGCGGATGCGGGCCCGGTGCTCTACATCCTCAACAACCATCATCCGGTGGACATCGACGAGCGCAGCGCGGCGTATGGGCTCGCTCCGGCCAGCGCCGCACGGCAGGAGGAGCTCTACACGGACGCGCCGGCTGCGGTGTCGAACGATGGCGGTGAGACCCTGCAGCTTTCGGAGGAGCGGCTTTCCGTCGGCAAGCGCGTGGTGAACCGTGGCAACACGCGCATCCGCCGCTTTGTCGTCGAGACGCCGGTCGAGGAGCAGGTGAACCTGCGCGACGAGACGGTGACGGTCGAGCGCCGGCCGGTGAACGGCCGCGTGGCTGCCGCGAACGCCGAGTTTACCGAAAGCACGGTCGAGGTCCAGTCGTTCGGCGAAGAGGCGGTTGTCGGCAAGAGCGCCCACGTCGTCGAGGAAGTGACGATCGGCAAGAAGGTTTCCGATCGCACCGAGACGATCCGCGACACCGTCCGCCGCGAGGACGTGGAGATCACCAAGGTGCCCGGATCGAACGGGGCCTTGCCGGATCGGGCCGCTTCACCCGCGACACCGGTGAAGTAGATCCACAGAGTTCGAACCTGCATAATCAAGGAAACACCATGTCAATCATCGCCTGGCTCATACTTGGTCTGATCGCCGGTTTCATCGGCAGCAAACTCGTCAACCGGACGGGGGAGGGCGTTATGCTCGACATCGTCCTCGGCATCGTCGGGGCGTTTGTCGGCGGCTTCCTGTTCACGACATTCGGTGCGGCACCGGTGACCGGACTGAACATCTACAGCATGATCGTGGCAGTCGTCGGCTCCGTCGTGGTGTTGATGATCTACCACGCAGTGTTCGGCCGGCGCGCGATCTGATCGCGCATTCCCGTCGGCCACTCGGTCGGGCT
>CAZZWO010000001.1:18453-49689 GCA_964657885.1 uncultured Acetobacteraceae bacterium
CCCGACCTCGCGTGGTTCACCGTCGACAAAGTCATATTGAAACCAATACGAAAATCTGCAAACATCCCGAGACCTGGGCCGCCCGATGGGCGAGCCGGGGCATGACAGGTCGTCGTTGCCGTTGGACGGGTGCGAACCCGCCGGTGATCGGGATGAGAGATGCGCATAACACAGATCGCGGCCGCGCTCGGCATGGCCGCGGCAACTTCACTGCCCGGCACGCTCTCTCCGCCTTTTGCGCAAGCGGCGGATGTCTGCCCGGCATACGGTGTTTCCGGGCCGATAACGGTCACCCGGAATGGGCAGGTCATCCACGACTTGGTCATCACATCGACCTCCGGTCCGGCCATTTTCATCAACGGCTTTTCCGGCGTGCAGATCGCCAACGTGGTTATCCATCATGACGGGGGCGCCGGGATCGCGCTTGCATCGGCTCCCTCGGTAAGCATCCGCAATGCGGACATCGTTTTCGACGGCGCGCCACAGGCCGGGGCCAACCCATCCAGCTTCGACAACAACATCGACTGCTACGCTTCTCCGGGCCTGGTCGTCAGCAACGTGCGCCTGACACGCGGCTCATCCGGGATCTTCCTGAACCAGTGCAACGGCAGCAAGCTCACGAACATCGAAGGGCACGACCAGCGGGGACCATTTCCGCGCGGCCAGCTTGTGCAGTGGGCAAACGCAACCGGCGGCTCGATCACCCATTTCTCGGATGAGAACTCGCTCGCCAACTCGTGGACCGAAGACAATGTGAACGTCTACGAATCGTCCGGCATAACCATCAGCGATGGCCTGGTCGACACCAACAACTCGCCATCCGGCGACGGGGTCATTGCGGATTATCTGAGTCACGACGTCCTGGTGTCTGGGGTCGACGCCGTTCACCAGGGTAACGGCTGCTTCGGGATCTATGGCGGCGGGGAAGCGAACATCACGTTCAGCCACACGCGCTGCTCGTCGAATTACTGCACCCTGCCGCGCGGGAACCCGTTATCCGGCAGCCTGGCGTGGTCCGTCGATCCGACGGCCATAACCGGTAACCTGAACATCAAGGCATCGTCCTACGCCGGCCTCTGTAACCCCGGCAACCTCGTATGGGACGCCACGAAACTGTCGGTCGTGCAGTTGCACGAAGCAGCCTTCACGCCGCGCCCTCCGTTGCGCGTCCATCTCTGCAAATACGCCTACTAGGAGCGGAGGCGGGCCCCCCGAACTATGGGTCGCCACCTCACATGGCGGCGCTGTCTGCCGGTTCGTTGATGGCGGTCTGGTTTGAGTCTGCCCGGTAGGTGCGGGCCGCGGCATATGCTTCGCGGCGGGCCCGCATGATGGAGCCGAGCGGACGGTGGGCGGCAACGCCGGTCCAGGGACTGAACGCCATGCGCTCCTCGATCAGTTCGCGGTTGGCATCCGACCAGGTTTCCTGCGGCAACGCGGTGACGCGGGCGACCGGCAGGTAGGGACTCTCGGATTCCGGCCAGATCACGGCCGCATCTTCGATGGGCATGGTGTCGATGTCGGTGGCGAGCTGGACCCGAAGCTCCCACACCGCGTCGTGCGTGCGGAAATACTCCTGGATCGACTCCCGGATGGCATTCGGGTGGCCGGAAAGGTCGAGCGGGCGCTGCGACAATGCCTGCAGCTCGGACGAGACAGGAGACAGGGCGAGCTTGCCGAAATACTCGCCGTGGAGAAGCGCCGCCTGGGAAAAGAACGTGTCGCCGAGAAGGTGGGTTTTCGCCTGTCCGGCCAGCGTGGTCAGCGTGGCGGATTTCTGACCGACCATCTCCAGGGCAGCCTCCGCCGTTCGCGAAAGAACGGAGATGGCGTGTTTCAGGGGCTCGGCGCGGCCGGTGGTCATGGCGAGCTTCCGCAACTGGCTGAGGAACGCCTTGGCGGTCGCCACCTGGAACGACGGGGAGTTGCCGAGGACGTAGTTCTGCGTGGTTTCCGCTTCGCTGCCGGGAAGGCGAGGGCCGGGGACACCGAGGATTTTCAATGCAGCACCGCGCGGTGTCGAAACATCGTCGTCCAGGATGTCGCCCGGGGTGGTGCTGAACCGGATGACCGCGTCGTAGCTGGCGGGGCTGGTGAAAATCCCCTGGGCGAGTGCGGGTGCAAGGCCGGGGAGCACGTCCACCCTGGCGCGGAGGAAACCATGCGCCTTGGCATGGACGGCGCGGAAGGCGTGTCCGGTGTCGGCGCGGGTCTTGCGCGCGATCGACAGCATCGTGTCGGTCAGGCCGGCGATGATTTCAGCCTCGTCGGGCGAAACCGTCTCGAAAGACGGGTCGAAGCGAAGCGGGGGATTGCTGTGGGACATACGATGGCAATGGGCGTGGCCGACAGAGGTTCCGCCCGGCTGAAAAAAGCGTTTCCGCGCCGGCTAGCCGGTCATGTCCACAACTCGCGCACATGGGCGGCGCTGGATACGGTGACCGGCATGTGCATTAGGCTTGTACTTTCGTGCCGCGGTTGGGCCGGATGGTCTCGATGGATCGTGCCGCCCAGGCAGCCCCCGCATAAACCGCATTGGCCCGGCCGATGACCGGCCGTACCACCGCCGTCCGGCCGAACCTTTCCAGGAACGTGGCGGACGCGGCGGAGCAGTAGCCGTCGAAGTCGAAGGTCAGGCCACGCGCCTGGGCAAATCGGATTGCATCCCAGATGAGCAATGTGTTGGCCCCGGCAGCGGTGGAGTGCCACGCACGCGCCACGACCAAGTAGTATAGCGTGCGGCCGCCCCACAGGAGGATCGCCACGGCCATGTCGCCGTCGTCACCGGTTGCGCATCTCAGGGTTGCCTGTCCGCGTGACGCCGCCGCCTGGAAAAGGCGCTCCAATGTCGGGAAGTCGTGCGTCGATCCGCCCGGCCGGCATTCGGCACGCGAAAGCCGGAGGTAGCGTTCGAAATCCCGGCTGTCCTGCACCTCGATGCGGGTGGCGGTGGTGCGGATGATGTTGCGCACTTTCTTGTCGAGCCCTGCCCAGATCAGGGCCTCCGGCTCGTTGGGCGCAATCCGGTAGGTGTAGGCCTGGGTGGCGGGGAAGCCTGCCACCAGGAACGCCGGCGCACTCTCGTCGCCAGGCTCCAGCGCCTGTTCGAAGGAGTCGAAGCGCGGCAGCTGTTCGACCAGTGCCCGCACGATGCGCCGCTGGTTCGCGTGACGCTGGTAGGGCTTGGATGGCGGCGGCGCGAGCAGTGGCCCGAGCGTTCTGGTGTAGGGGGGCATGCGCAGGCGCACGAGCCCCAGGCGGCGTGTCCGATGGTAGGGCAGCACACCGACGAGCTGGCCATCCCAGACGGTTTCGACCCGCTCGCAGGTGCCTCCACAGGCGGCATTCAACCACCATTCCGACTGGAACACCGTAGCGGGGTCCGGGCTGGGCGGTTTCTCTCGAACCGCACCAGGGTGATCCGGCTTGGTGGCGGTAACGTGATCCAACACTAGGTCCACCAGCTCACCCGGACAAAGATCACGACCGGCCTGCCTGGCCGCGCCTAAGACCCGGCCTCCCAGGCTTATCCGGCTTGCCAGGCTTATCGGGCTTGCGAGGCTCACCGGGCTTATTGCTCGCGCAAAGCCCATGCCGCGCTTGTGTTCAAACCCCAGCGCCCTCGCAAAGTTTCGCATGCTGCATTGCGGTATCGTTGCCACCCCCGCATTGCGACGGATGACCCGCGATGGCCGATGAACATGGTTACGGCACGGCCCTCACGCCGCCCGAGGACGCCAGATTGCGCGTGCTGGGCGTCCGGGTGGACGACATGCCGGCCAGCATGCTGCTCGACAAGATAGAGAACGCCGTGGTTTCGGGCGGGCGTCTGATGGTGGTCAACGCCAACGCGCACCTGGTGATGCTGGCGCGGAGCCGCCCCTGGATCGCGCGGCTGTTCGACCATGCCGATGTCGTGTTCTGCGACGGGGCGGGCGTGCAGTTCGCCATCCATCTGCTGCATGGGCGTCTGCCGCATCGCCACACCCCGCCGGAATGGATCGACGAACTCGCCCACCGGCTCGCCCGCCGCAATGCGTCGGTCTATTGGCTCGGCGGTGAACAGGCGACGGCGGAACTCGCGGCCGATCGCCTTTACCAGCGCACCGGCCTGTCGTCCGTGGGCGTGCATCACGGGTTCTTCGACATCACCGAAGGCAGCGCCGGCACCGAAGCGGTGGTGCGCGACATCAACCGCGCGCGGCCCGACGTGCTGCTCCTGAACATGGGCATGCCGCGTCAGGAGGCCTGGCTGGCCGCGAACTGGGATCGCCTGGACGTGCGCGTCGGGATCACCGCCGGCGCATTGGTGGACCACGTGGCCGGGCGGGTGCGCCGGCCACCGGCCTGGGTGGCCCGATACGGGCTCGAGTGGCTGGTCCGCCTTGCCATCGAGCCGCAGCGGTTGTGGCGCCGTTACGTGTTGGGCCTGCCCCGCTTCGCCGTGCTGGTGTTCCTGGAAAAGGCGCGGTTGCTGTCATTCGGCGGCGCGCCGTAGGGCGACACCACCTGCATCTGCATTGCGTCCGCCAGCACGCCGCCGGGTGTGGTCGGTTCGATACTCATCGGATAGCTACCCCACCAGGGACCGCCCGCCCAGTATGTGAAGGCGACCATGTTGCCGGCAGCAGCGGTGGCCAGCCCGCTGGCCAGTTCGAGGTTCCAGTTCGGGCTGTCGTTGCCGACACCGACCTCGCCGATGGCGCAACGGGCGCCCTGGATCTGGCACCACCCGATGAACCCGGCCAGGCGCTGGGAAATCGTCTGGACGGTGACACCGTTCGCCGCAGCATCGGACCAGGCGAAGTGGGTGCCGCTGTTGTCCTGGTCGCCGTAGACATGCGCCTGGTAGGTCACCGGTTGTACAGGATCGACGATGTGCAGGGTGGCGTTGAAGGTCAGCCAGGCAGGAGCGGATGCCCAGAAATCGCCCTCGACGGTGATCGGGGTGGCGAAATCGACCTTGCGGATGGCGTTGACCGCGGCCTGCGCCGCTGCCGGCCATACAGCGGCACTCGGCAGGCCGTTCGGCTCGTTCATCAGGTCGTAGGCGGCCACGCCCGGCACATGCGCAAGCTCGTGCGCCACCAGCCGCCAGAAATGCGCGAACATCTGCTGCGAGACGTAGGTGCCGCCGATGGGATGCTGTTCGTAATGCCCGTAATCATGCAGGTCGATGATCACGCTCATGTTGCGGGCGTAGGCCTGTCCCAGGAACGTTTTGATCAGGCCGAGATAGGCTTTGTCGAGCGGGTGAGGACCGGGGCCGTTCAGCAGGTTCGGCTGCAGCCGTTCCCATAGGATCGGCAGGCGAACGAGGTTGATGCCTTTGCTCTGGTAGTACCAAAGCTCCCAGTCGCCGGGCACCGGATAGTCCGTGTTAGGCACGCCGGGCAATGTTCCAGCATTGAATTCCAGACCTGAAAGGTTGACGCCGGCTTGCATGGGCGCCGCTTCGCAAGCCGCACCGGCACCCAACGTCGCCACACAACAGATTGTAACGAACTTTAACGAAAGCCAGCGACTACTCACTGCGAGTCCCCTTGGCATGATCATGTCCCGGCCGATCACGGAACCGTGATGATCTATACACGCGAGGATTGCGGCGGTAAACGTATAAGTTGCAACTCTTTGAAACGAACAGGGTGGCCGCCCCGATCACAAGAGCGGGCTAACGCTTTTGTGCATCGCGTCATAACCAACCGACCGCTCAAATCCGGCTTGTCGCATCAGCAGCGGGCCGAGCAGCCGACCATGGACATTCCGCAGACCTACGACTCCGGCGGACCAATCGGCCCGTATCAGCCGCCGGCATACCGGACGGCTATGCCGTTACTGACGGTCAGCGGGCCGGCCTTGCCTCCCGTTGCAGAACTGGTGCGCACGGTTCGCCGCCACCTCCGGCTTGCGCTGTTTGCCGGCGCCTGCGTTGCCGCATTGGTGTTCGGTGTCACGCTCAACCTGCCGAAGCTGTACACCGCCGAGGCGATGGTCTACGTCACGCCGCAGACACCCGACCCGCTATCGGCGGTGGCCGAGGCGCAGGGCGTGGGCGAGGATGAGGTCGGCACGCAGGCTGCCCTGCTGCAATCGCGCGACCTGGCCGGTAACGTCGTCCGCCAGTTGGCCATTGGCGCCGTGCCGCCGCCGCCCAGCCCGTTCACCCGGATGATGTGCCGGTTGCGCGCCGGCTTCTATCCCTGCGCGGCGCAGTTGCCGCCCACCCTGGACGACCGGATCGGCGGGTTCCTGAAGAACCTGACGGTGACGCCGGGATCGCGTTCGCGCGTGCTCACCATCGATTACGTGGACCGCGATCCGGCGCTGGCTGCGGCGGCAGTCAACACGTTGATCGAAACATTCCAGAAGTCGCAGATCGACGCACGTGCCGGTGACTTGTCTCGGACGTCCGGCTGGCTGTCACGCCGGGCGGAAGAGTTGCGCCAGCGTTGGACGCAGGCCGAGGCGAAGGCCGGAACCTACCGCGCGAATAACGGCCTGGCCGGCGCTGGCGCCCGGCAGGCGGACCAGCCGCTGATTGCGCAGCAGATCGATCATGCAGCCAACGACCTGGCCACCGCGCAGGCCGAGCTTGCCGCAGCCAGCGCGCGGCAGGCGACGATCCGCGCCGCGGGATCGGGCGAACGCGCCGGGCTGGACCAGATCACGCAATCCGCCTCGCTGGCCGGCCTGAACGCCCAATTGGGCGAGCTGGAAGTGCGGGAGGCACAATTGCGCGCGCAATATGGCGACCGGCATCCTGCGGTGTTGGCGATCCGCCGTCAGCTTGCCGCGGCGCAGGGGTCGATCGCGCGCGAGATGTCGCGCGCGGTGCACGCCATCGACAGCGACGTGGCCTCGCATCGCGCCGCGGTGGACTCGCTCACTGCCAACCTGGCCAGCTTGCGCGCTTCGGCTGCGGCGCAGAGCGGCAGCCAGGTTTCGCTGACCACGCTGGAGAATGAGGCTTCGGACGCGCGGGCTACGTACGAAGCGTTTCTGACGCGGGCAAAGCAGCTCGACGAGCGGACCGAGCTGTTGCAGCCGCAGGTCCAGTTTGCGGCCCATGCACCGGTACCGGGCTCGCCGTCCTCGCCGAAGACGCAGCGCATGCTGGCCGGGGGCATCGTCATGGGGCTTCTGGCGGGGATCGGCGCCGCTCTTGGCCGTGAATATTTCTCGCGCGGGTTCGCCAATGTCAGCCGTGTCGGCACGGAGCTTTCGCTGCCGATGCTGACCGCGGTCCCCGCCCTGCCGCAAGGCCATGACGGCGAGGAAGTCGCGCGCTACACCAGCAACAACCCGTATTCCGCCGCCGCGGAATCCGTCCGGTCGCTCGCGTTCCATCTGCAGCTCGCCGCGCGAAACGGCACCGCGCCGCGCTCGCTTGTGGTGACGTCGGCGACCGGATCCGAAGGCAAGACCACGTTGTCCATCTGGCTTGCCCACGCGCTGGCGTCGGCGGGACAACGCGTGTTGCTGATCGACAGCGACCATCGGCGCGGCACCATCGCCGAGCGGCTTGGCGGGGATGACCGGACCGGTTTTGCGGATGTGATGACGGGTGAAGCGAACTTCGAACGCGCCATCCAGCGCGACCCGATCGGCGGTTTCGCCTTCATTGCTGGCGGGCGGCCCACGCCACGCGTCTTCGGTGAGCGGGAGACCACGCGCCTGCGCGCGGCGCTGCAGGCGTTCCAATCCGACTACGACATGGTGATCATCGATACGCCGCCGCTGATGGCGCTGACTGAAGGGTTGTTATACGCCCAGCTCTGCGACGCGACCGTCATCGTGTGCCGCTGGAACAGCACCGCGCGTCAGGCTGTGGTCACCAGTGTGGAGCGGTTGAACCGCGCCGGCGCGCGCATGATGGGCGTGGTGCTTTCGATGGTGGACACCAGCCGACTTTCGTTGTTCAGCGACGATCACCGGGGTGCGGACATGCGCCTGCTCGGCAAGTATTATGGCCGCGGCTGATAGGTCCGGGGCCGACCTGTCCGGGCCGGTCGTTCACGTGGTCCGGCAATTCCGTCCCAGCGTGGGCGGCCTGGAAGATGCGGTATTGAACCTTGCGCGTGAGCAGCGCGAGGCCGGGGTCGATGCGCGTGTCGTGACGTTGGATCGCATCTTCACGAACCCTGACGTTGTGCTGCCGGCCGAGGCGGTTGTTGAGGGAATACCGGTGCGCCGCCTGCCGTGGCGAGGCTCCAGCCGTTATCCGCTGGCGCCATCCGTGCTCGACGCGATTTCGGGCGCCAGCCTGGTGCATGTGCATGGCATAGACTTCTTCTTCGATTTCCTTGCTTTGACGAAAGCGCTGCATGGGCGACGGCTGGTGGCGACCACGCATGGCGGTTTTTTCCACACCCAATTCCAGAGTCGCCTGAAGCGCCTTTGGTTCGGCAGCATCACCCGGATGTCCGCGCGTGCCTATGACGGCATTGCCGCATGCAGCGCTGGCGATGCCGAGATGTTCGCATCGATCGGCAATGGCCGGGTCAGCCTGATCGAGAACGGGGTGAACGCCGCGAAATTCGCGGGCAAGGACGGCGTGCAGCGCGACCCGTCCCGGCTGCTTTATTTCGGCCGCTTCTGCGCCCATAAGCGCATCGGCGCCGCGTTCGCCATTCTGGCCGCTTTGCGCGCGCAGGGCGGCAACTGGTCGCTGGTGGTGGCAGGCACCCCGTCCGATCTGAGCGCCGCCGATCTGCAAACCGCGGCGGCGCAGGCCGGCGTCGCCGACCATGTGCGGTTCCGGATCTCACCCGACGATGCGGCCATTGCCGATGAGGCGGCGCGCGCATCGTTTTACATCTGCCCTTCTGCGCACGAGGGCTTCGGGATCGCAGCGGTCGAAGCCGCCGGCGCCGGACTGGTGCCGGTGCTGAGTTCCATCGCCCCATTCGCGAAACTGGTGGATCGCCTCGGCGCCGGCATGTTGATCGATCCCGCGGCGCCGGATGATGCGGCGGCGCAGATCCGGGCCCTGGCGGCTAACGATCTCGCCCCGACCCGCGAACGGCTTGCCCGCGCTGCCCGTGCCTATGGCTGGCGGGAAGCCGCCGCGAAATACGCCGACCTTTACGCCATGCCGCGCGGCGTGGCGATGGAAGCGGCGTGACGTGAGCCGGTCCGGGTTGAAGGCGTGCGCTTTGTCCATGGCTGCGCTGGTTCTTTCGGCTTTCATGGTACTGGCCAGTGCGACGCCGGGCGGGGCCGAGCCTCTTCGTGGCATCAACCTGTCCGGCGCCGAACTCGGCCCGGACAAGCTGCCCGGCAAACCGGACACCGACTACTTCTACCCGAGCGGTGACGAGCTAGCGCGCTGGGCGGCGACCGGGATGAATGCCGTGAGGCTTCCCGTACTGTGGGAGCGCCTGCAACCGAAGTTTGCCGGCCCGCTCGACAAGGACGAGGTCGCACGCCTGCAGAGTGCAGTCCGCGAGGCGGGCGCGCATGGCCTGACCACCATTGTCGATCTGCACGATTACGGCGCGTACCGGGGCACGCGCGTGGGTGAACCGGCCGTGCCGGCGAGGGCGTTTGCCGATTTCTGGGCCAGGCTGGCGCGGGTGCTGCCGCTACGGGATGTCGCATACGGACTGATGAATGAGCCGAACGGCATCGGAAGCGTCGAGTGGGCCGCCGCCGAACAGCAGGCGATCATCGCAATCCGAGGTGCCGGCGCGCGGGCGTTGATCCTGGTTTCCGGGACAGGGTGGGACGGGGCGCACAACTTTGTTTCAGGCCGGGGCTACGGCGAGCCGAATGCGGTGGCGCTTGCATCCCTGCATGACCCGGCGGACAACATGGCCATCGAGTTGCACCAGTATTTCGACGCCGACCATTCCGGCACCCATGCCGAATGCGCCGAGCCTGGCGATGCAACGGCGTTGCTGACGGATGCCACGGACTGGTTGCGTGCGCATCGTATGCGGGGGTTCCTTGGCGAATTCGGCGTGTCGCGTTCGCCGGGCTGTCTCGCAGCACTTTCCGCCGTGTTGGACAATCTGGACCGTAACCAGGACGTCTGGCTCGGATGGACGTATTGGGCAGGCGGCCGCTGGTGGGGCGATTACATGTTTTCCGCCGAGCCGCGCGACGGGCGCGAGCCGCCGCAACTGGCTGTGTTGCGCCGGCATCTCCGGCGGCCCGCCTGATGGGTTCCGTTTTGGCTCCTCGCTTCGCCATCGTTTTCAAGACGCATTTCTGGGACGGCTTCGCCGAACGCCAGTTCCGCCGCTATGAGAACCAGGCTGGTGGTGCCGACATCTTCGCCTACCTCGATGAGACGAACGGCAGGATCGAGGTACCGGGGGATGTACGTGCGATCCGTGCGACGAATGCGCAATTGATCGCCGACGGCTATGCCGACCGGTTCGAGCGCGGTTCGCTTCTATGGTGGAACACGGATTATCCGAACTATCGTGCGCGGCAGGCGCTGCCCGGCTACGACTACTATCTTTTCGTAGAGTATGACACTTGCGTGCTGGGACGGATCGACCGGTTCGTCGCTGACGCGGCACTGCGCGGTTTGGACCTCGTAGCATTGCGGACGCGGACGCCGCTCGAGAAATGGATGTGGACCCGCTTCCACGCGCGCACCTATGACATGGCCGAGCTTGCGGGGTCGCTGAACTGCATCTCGCTGCAATCGCGTGCCGCCGTCGACCTTCTGGCGAGACGCCGCCGCGAGATGACGCTGCAATCGGCGCAAGGTGGCGTGGCGTTCTGGCCGGGTAACGAGGTGTTCCTGCCGACCGAGATCGGGCGCGCCGGGCTGCAGATGGCCGATTTGGCGGAGTTCGGCGACGTTGCACGTTACGAGTGGCATCCGCCGATGCTGGAGGACGATCTGCCGGACCATGCGAACGGTCCCACGATTTTCGTCCATCCGGTGTTGGACCGTAAACGCTATATTGCCAGCCTGCTGAAGTTCGAAAACGACCTCGGCGCCTATTTGCGGCCGCGTAGCGCCCTACAGCACGCACTGGCCCGCTTTCCGGCAGAGGAGTGGCGGCCGCAACTGGGTGCGGCGTTCCGCGCGCGCCTGCTGATGCGGGCGCGTGAACGGATCGAGGGCGTCGGCGCCCGACTGCGAAACATCGCTGGCCGCCAGCCGGTTGGTGCGTGATGAACATCATCCTGCTGCGCACGCATCGGTTCGGCCCGCGCGAAGATGCGTTCCTCGCGCGCCTGACACAGGACAGCGGCTGGCCGGCTTACGTTCTGGCGGATGAAACCCGCGCTCGACTGCCGGTCGGGGACTGGCCGAAAATCAGCTTCAGCTTCGAGTCCGTGCGCTCGCTCGGGCTGCACTGGGTCGATGACGCTGCGTGGCGCTGCGGTGATTACGGGTTCTATCTCGCGCGCGCCGCCGTGCCGCAAGCGACGCGTTTCTGGTTGATCGAGCCCGATGTCCGGGCCGGACTACCCGGCTACGCCACATTGCTCGCCGATCTGGACGCGGTGGATGCGGATTTCCTGGCACCAGGCCTGCAGGCCTCCGAGCGGTCGCATTTCTGGTACCCGACCATGCGCTGGCGATCGCCGATCGTGCAACGCTGCCATTTCGCCTTCTGCGCGCTGCGTGCCGGGGCCGCCGACATCGCCTTGCAGGAGCGTCGCGATCTCGCGCGCTACTGGCCGGCCCGCATCTTCTGGCCGAACGACGAGACGTTCCTGGCGTCGACACTCGCGCGGCGCGGCGCTCGCATGGCCGATCTGGACGCGTGCGGCTACCGTGTCTGGACGCCGGACAGCTTCGGCTTCTTTGAGCCGCAGCATGGGGAAAGCCTGCCGATGGACGGTTTGCTGCACCATCCGGTGTTGTGGGGTGCCGATTACGAGGCGAAAGCCGCGCGCGTGAAAAGCGGTCTCACCGTATCCGAGCGTGTCCGCCTGAAGCTTTTGCGGGGGCTGGCTAAGTTCATGCCGGCCCCTTTGCTGCGCGCTGCCTAATGCAGGCGCGATTGCACGAGTGCGCGTATCCTCGGCACAGCGGAGCGCATGATGCTCGGGCCGATCTGGCGAGCCATGCGCAAAGCCCCGATATCCGCGCCGGTTTTGCGGAAGTTCCAGTTTTCGACCATCTGAGACATTACGGATGCCGGATAGGTGTCGCGGAAATTGCCCAGCAGGCCCAGCGCCTGCAACCTCGACCAAAGGAACGATCCTTCCGGCGGTGCGAGCTCCTTCCAGTAACCGAGGCGAACGACGATGTTGTTCCACAGATGCAGGGTGTAGGAGCGCGCACACAGCGCCTCGCACTCATCGCGGCACTCCACCAGCAACGGCTTGGTGAATTCGTCGAAATGAACCGGGAAAAACACCTCGGGACTGTGCGCCTGGGCGATGATGTCGCGCTGCCCGATCACCTGTCCGAGCAGGCGCGGGCCGGTGGCGCCCCAAGCGAGTTCCGTATGCATCAGCTGCTCGGTACGGCGCAGCAACTCGGGCAAGGCGTCGCCGGCGGTGTCGATCCGCATGATGGCGCCGCACAGGCTGCTGGCGGTTTCCCGCGCGAACAGGTTCGGTTGCGGCGCGAAGTCTATCGGCCGCAGCATCAGCATGTCCGTGTCGATCCAGGTCTCGCCGGTGGCGGCGAAAAGGCGGTAGCGGAAATAATCGGAGAAATGGCTCAGATCCGGCCGGCCATCATGGATGAAGGCGCGCAGCGTCTCGCGCGGCAGGATCTCCGCGGCATCGGCGACCTGCACGCCCTCCGGCGGGTTCTGAACGGGATCGAAACTGTAAAGCGTGAGGCGGTGGCCCAGCCTCACGAACGACGAGAGACAGGCGCGGTCAAGTGCGGGAAGCCGAGGACCCGCCCAGAATGTCGCGAAACCGATGTCGTGCGCCAGGTTCAACACAGCTCCCGTGCAATGGATGTGGAGCGATATCTCTGCCACAGTCCCGCCGCTGGTCAACTGCCGGACGTAACCGAAGTTTCGCCCGACCTCTGCATCACGGCGCGCACGGGGCAACCCGCATGCGCGTAGCTATCGTCAGCGGTTCATGGCCGCCCGCGCGTTGCGGCGTCGGCGATTACAGCGCCGGGCTGGCGCGGGCCTTGGAGAATACCGGCGTGTCCGTGCTGCGATTGCCCGCGGATTCCGGTTGTCCGCCAGCAACGGCCGCCCGGCGCTTCGCATTGAACGCGCATGCGGCGGGCGCTGAACTCATTCACGTCCAATATCCCGCCATGGGCTTCGGACGCTCTTTGTTCCCGGCGCTGGTTGCCCTGGCGAGCCCGATACCGGTGGTCGCGACGCTGCATGAGTTCAGCATCTTCCGGAGCTACCGTCTGCCCTGGTTTGCGCCCTACGCACTTGCCGCACACACGATCATCTTCACGAGCGACAAGGAGCGTGCGCAGTTCCGCCGCCGCCTTCCGTTTGGCGGCGCCAAACACGCGCTGGTCCCCATCGGCAGCAACATCGGACGTGGCCAGGCCGGCCCTCGAGACACACATGCAGTCTGCTTTTTCGGGCTGCTGATGCCCGGCAAGAACATCGAATCCTTCCTGGATCTGGCGGGTCGCTTGCAGGACGGCGCCGGCGGCTGGCGGCTTCACCTGATCGGCGCCATTCCGGATGCCCACCGCGCCTACGCAGCGAACTTGCTGAGACGCGCACAGTCGCTGGGGATCGCACTGCATCTCGAGTTGCCGGCGGATGACGTGGCCGACCTGCTGGCCAGCATGGCTTTCGCTTACCTGCCGTTCCCGGGTGGCGCCGACGAGACACGCGGCAGCCTGCTCGCGGCACTCGACAATGGTGTGCATGTGCTGACAACGGTGGCAGACCACACGCCGCACTGGATTGCGGGGCAGGTGACGCACGCGGCATCCCCGCGTGATGCTGCTAGACTACTATCCGATTTGCGTCCGCCGCCGGCGATGCCGACCGCGTCGGCGGATGCGGCTTACGGCTGGGACGCGATTGCCGAGGCGCACGTGCGCATCTACGACGACGCGGTGCACGGCCATGAGAGAGCGCATGCCTGATCGCCGGACACTCGCAAGCGCGTTGGTCATCGCGGCAGCCGTGTTCAATGCGATCCTGTGCCTTTTGAAAACGGAAGGCTTGCCGATCGGCCTGCCGGTCGTGCAGGCGGTCGAGCTCGCCATCGTGGGCGGGGCCGGCTTGCTGGTAGTGCCGTTTGCCTCGGGCGCGTTACAGGTTGCGTCGGTGCTGTTCGGCCTGAACATCCTCGCACTTGCGCTGGTTGGCGGCGGCATGGATTTCCAGATCGGATTGGATATCGCCATCATCGGCGTGTTCGTATTGCTGGGGCGCTATGCCACGCCGCACAGTGCCGGCCTGGTGTTGTGGGCGATGGCATTGCTCACCTTCGCCTTCGGACTGTACGAGATGTTCGCGCTGGACAGCTTCGAGCGATACTTCCACATCTATGATTATTACGTGGGAAAAGGCGCGCTGGACGCCAACCATGCAGGCGACACCGGAACACTGCTGGCCGAAAACGGTGTGCGGCCGGAAGACCAGGGCCGCCAGCTCCTTCCGGGATTGCTCAGCCTGCACCGAGTCGGATCCATCTTCCTGGAACCGGTGTCGGCCGGAAACTTTGCTGTGATCTGCATCATCTGGGTGTGCGCGCGCAGGGACCTGTCGTGGCAAGGCATCTGCCTGGCTGCACTCGGGGTGGCAATCGGCATCCTGGCAGATGCGCGGTTTTCCATCCTGTGCGGAGGCGCAATTGCCGCGTTGCTGCTGACACCGCTATGGCGTTCGCGCGTGTTCATAGGGCTGCTGCCGATCGTTCTGGTGGCTCTGCTTTGCGTGCTGGGCGCGTTCTCCGATCGGGAGGTGGACAACAGCATACTCGGCCGCCTGACGGGATCCGGTCAGTTGCTCGATTCGTGGAGCGTGTGGCAGTGGATCGGCGTCTCTCCGGATCGTTGGATTTCGATGGATACCGGATATTCCTACGTCATCGGGAACACGGGGATTGTTGCGGCGCTGCTGATGTGGGCTGCGGTTTGCATTGCCGCGCCGCGCGAAGGGGCAGCGGGCCGGCTATTTGCAGCGGCGGCGATTTACCTGTCGCTATCGTTGTGCATCAGCAAGTCGGGCCTTTCCATCAAGACGGCGGCTCTGCTGTGGTTCGGGTTCGGCGCGTTGGCGTCAAGCGGAGAGCGTGCTGCAGCTCAAGGCTTGGCTTGGGCTCGAGAGGCGGCCAGGGCTTCGCGGCAGCCAAGCGTCAGGCTGACGTGATGCTGGGCCAGGCATGCGCGCGCGGCCGACGCGTCACGATGGCCAGGGCAGAGCCGGGCCTGGTCCGCCGCGCAGGCGCGGAGACTTGCCGCGCCCGCGTATGTCGTGGCCATGGCGAGCAGCAGCACAGCCACAATCACCGCGCGCATGTCAGAAATGCCGTTCGAAAACGGTGACCACGTCGCCGGGCCGCAGGATGCTCTGGCGCGTCGCCTGGCTTTCCACGGCGTGACCGTTGGTGGCGCGCGTTACGGACTCGCGGTCTTGCACTGCGCGGTACGTGAAGCCGCCGGCGAGTGCCACGGCCGTCAACACCGTCATCTCCGGCTGGTAGGGATAGGATCCGGGCTTGGAAACCTCGCCCAGGATGAAGATCGGTCGATACTGGCTTACCTCGACGGCAATGCTCGGATTCTTCAAGATCTGCCCGCGGCTGAGCAGGCCCGTCATCTCGGTCTGCACCTCCGGCACCGTCAGTCCGGCGACCTTCACAGCACCCAGGAGAGGCACCTGGATGTTGCCGCCGTCATTGACGGTGAAGTCGCCGGTCAGCTGATCTTCGCCGTAGGTGATCACCCGCAACTGGTCACCCGGACCGAGCGTGTATGCGCGCGTACCATCATCGGGGAGCATCGGCAGATCTGCGCCCGGCGAACAGCCCGCAATAGCCAGGGTGAAGGCGGCGCCGACAATCGCGCTCGTTTTTCTTTGCACCCAAAACTCCAGTTCCTGCTGTGCAACACGAAACCGATCGCCCGTCGAATGGTTCGCGCTGCCATGCAGGTATTTCGCGGTCCGGCTGGAAGGTTCGACATGAAGGCAGGCTTGCTACGTGCGCAACTGGCGGCTTGCACGGCGTTGGTCGGCCTTGCTTTCGCCCCGCAGGCGCGTGCGCAGTTGCTGCTGCGTTACCTTCCGCAATCCGTTCCAGGCTACCAGCTCGATCCGACACTGCAGGTCTTGCAGAATGGCGGGCCGGATTACCGCAATCCCGGCATACGCGTGGGCAGCTTCATCATCCATCCCAATGTCGACGAGAGCTTTGCTTACAATACCAATCCCTTGGGCTTCAGCGAACCGCGGGGCAGCCCCGAAATCGACACCGGCGCCAACGTATCGATCAATTCGGATTGGTCACGCGACAGCATCGGCGCGTCCGCGAGCGTCGACGATCAAAGATACACCGCACTTCCTGTCGCCAATCAGACGAACTACGATGTGTTCGGCGGCGGAAGGCTCGACATCGGCCGCGACAGCCTGGACGTGAGCGCCGGCTACATACGGAACAATCTGGGACCGACCGACGTCCTCACGCGTGGTTTGACCACCCCGGTGCCCTATCGGACGTTCGACGCACGCATCGCGTATTCGGCTGTTCTGAACCGATGGACGGTCGTGCCTGAAATCGATCTTACAACCTATCGATTCGGCACCGCGAGTGCAGGTTCCAGCTTCATCGACGACACAACGCTGGACAAGAACCAGGTCGCGGGCGGGCTGACTGCGAAATACGAGCTTTCCCCCGGACGTGACCTTGTGGCGGCACTTCAGGAAACCGCAGCGTTCGTGCTGAACCGTCCAGCGGGACAGCCGGCCAACCGCTACTTCGACACGCTTGCGCTGGTCGGCCTCAGCTACGACACGTTTGCGGCGTTTCGCTACGATATCCTTCTCGGATGGGAGGTTCGCGAATGGACCGGGCAGGTGCAGCCTGCGCGGCAGACACCATCGGTAGAAGCCTCCGTGACTTGGAAGCCAACGCTGCTGACGACGGTGAACGTGGCTGCAATCCGGCATCTGAGCGACGCGAGTTACGACGTGACCAACGACCTTGCCTACAGCGAAGGGAAGATCACTGCATTTCATGAACTCTACCGCAACATTATCGTGCAAGGCGATCTGGATCTGCAGGCGACCGACGGCGACCAGGAGGGTGGCGGCCGCCTCACTATCTCGTCAGGGGTAGGAGCGCGGTGGCTCCTTAACCCCAGGTTGCGGGCAGATCTTTTTTATAACTACTCGCACGGGACTTCGTCAGGCTCACAACCGGGTACCGGGCCAGCCTACAACACCTCATTCTTCAACAATGGGGCATACTCATCGAACAGCATCCAGCTCTCCATCAACATCGGCTACTGACGTTCCACTCTCGTAAATTTCAAATTGCTACTGACGGCCGCTTGTTTCCTCGGCGTCGAGCGGCGGACCATGCTGCGCCGCAAAACGTGTGTTCCAACCGGTCATCCGCTTCGCTACGTCAAGCGTAGGGGGGTAGGCGGTAACCGCCGACATTAGAGGTTCCGTATATGGCTGCGCTTGTATCACCCCCGATCCATTCACGTGTACTTGAATTCAGGGCTCGGCCCAGCGCTCCTCGCGGAACGACCCGCCCCGCATTGATGGCTCACAACGTCGTAAGTTTCGCCATTCCTTTGTTGGATGCGCTCGCCATCGCATTGGTTTCCTACGGCGTCGCTGACAATACCCAGCCCGCTGGGCCGCATCGGACCTTCACGACGATTGCCGTCAGCTTGGGGATTGTTGCATTCTGGATGCGCCAATCAGGGTTACAAAACCTGAGGCGTTATCTGCGGCCAATCGCGGCGGCTCTCCAAGTCTTTCCGGTTCTGCTGACCGGCTTGATCGGCGAAGGTTTCATGCTGCACTGGCTCGGAGCTCCCTCCGGCCGTCTGTGGCCAATCTTGATCGCTGCTTTATCGGCCGGGCTTGTCTATCTGCTGGTCTCCCGTCTGTTTTGGGCGAAGTTGTGCGAAGCGGGGCTGCGCAGCGGACATCTTGCCTTCAGGGTGGCGCTGGCGGGTAGCGGATGCGTCGATTGGCTCAGCAATCACGCGGTGAGGCGCAACCCTTTTCTTACCATCGTGGGGCAATACGACCGGGACGTCGGCTCGCCGAACAAGGGGACGGGCGAGTTGAAGCGGCTGCTGTCCGACGCACGCCGCAGACGTATCGATGCAATCATACTCTGCTATCCGGACGAGGCTGCGGACCGGCGCCGGCAAGCGTTCTCCATGTTGCGTGCCTCGGTCTCTGACATTTTCCTGCGGGACGATATATCCCGTTGCAGGCTTCTGCCGAAGCATCACCCACTGGCCGAGTTCGCGGTTACGCCGCTACAGCTTCGGGCATTGACCGACGTCGACATGCTTCTGAAGGCGATCATCGATCGCGTCGGCGGCGCCATCATGCTGGCGATTTTAGCCCCCCTGTTGCTGCTGACTGCCCTTGCGATACGGCTGGAAAGCCGCGGGCCGGTCCTGTTCAGGCAGCCACGTGTCGGCTACAACAACGTTCTGTTCGACATGTTCAAGTTCCGGTCGATGCACGCTCACATGACCGATAATCTTGCAACCCGTCAGACCATGCGCAACGACCCGCGCATCACACGGGTCGGGCGCTTTATCCGGGCCACCAGTATCGACGAATTGCCGCAGCTGTTGAATGTCATCCGGGGCGAGATGTCGTTGGTGGGACCGCGTCCGCATGCGCCTGGAACGAATGTGGATGGGATGATGCTGGAGCACGCTGCATCCGGTTATCCCCTGCGCCATCGCGTGCTTCCGGGCATTACCGGGTGGGCGCAGGTCAATGGGTCGCGCGGCGCGCTTTCGACGCCCGAGCAGCTCCGCCGGCGTGTGCGTCTGGACCTCTATTACGTCGAAAAACGGTCTCTCGCTCTGGACCTCAAGATCGTTTTCCTGACGGCCCTACGCGAAGTCGTCAGCCGCCGGGCGTGCTGAGCGTCACATGCAGGTTCCCGACATACTCTGCATCATGCGTCTGCCGCCGGACCTGGGCGGGCACGGCGGTTCGCAACGAGCCTGGCACCTCGCCGAGGGTTTGGCGCGCCTCGGACGCTTGCACTTTGTCATGGTGTTTCGTGACGACGACCTCGACTGTGTCAACACATCGCTTGGTCCGCTCGCGCGCATGGCTAGCAGCATCACCCGCATCAACATTGCCGGATGGCGATGCAGCCACGGCAAACAACTCGGGATCTTCCATCCTGGCGTCTGGGAGCTGGCACGGATGCGGAGCCATGAGGCACCGCTTCTATCGCGCTCGGAACTCGCGATCATCGCTGCGCAACTGCCGCTGAGGAACCCCGACATCATTTTCGCCGGCCGTTTGTGTTCGGCGGTGATCGCCCAGGCGCTGATCGATGCGGGCCACCTGTCTTCGCCACGCCGCGTCGTGGATTTCGATGACATCATGTCGAAGTACCGCGCACGCCAAGTTCGCAATGCGGGTGCCGTGATGGGCAAGCAGGGGCGCATGCTGGCGCGGCTCGACAGTGTGATCATCGCGCGGGCTGAGCGGCATATCGCGCGACGATGGGATGCAATCAGCGTCTGCACGGACGAGGATACTGATGCGTTGCGTGCGGCGCATCCGGCGACGCGGATCGTGAAGATCCCCAATGCCGTTCAACACGCCATGCTGGCGCCCCGCGTTGCCGACGGATGCTTCCGCATCCTGTTCGCAGGCAACCTGTCGTTTCCGCCGAACCAGGATGGCTTGCTGCTGTTTCTTCGACAGGCCTGGCCGGCCGTCCGGCAACAGGTGCCAAACGCGAAGCTGACTGTAGTTGGACTGAACCCACCCGAGACACTGGTGGCCGAGGTCCGCAAGGCTGGCGGCGAGGTTCACGCCAACGTCCCGACCATGAAGCCCCACTACCAGGATTGCGACATCACCATTGCGCCGATCGTGTTCGGCAGCGGCACCCGCATCAAGATACTCGAATCGATGGCGTTCGGCAGGGCCGTCGTCTCCACCTCTCTCGGTGCGGAAGGCATGCATCTCCGCAACGGTCACCATATCCTTCTGGCCGACAATTTCCAGGAGTTTGCTTCGGCTATCATCCGCCTCGAAAGGGAGCCGATTTACCGCGATGCCATCGTCCGGCAAGCGAGAGCATTTCAGCAATCACATTACAGCCCCGCTGCGATCCTGGCGGGTGTCGAAGACCTGGTGGAACCGACGCCACGGACGATCGCGGCGTGAGCCGTGCCATAATGCTTCCAACTGCTTCGGTCTGCCGTTCAGTAGTTCTCGACGGGCAGGTTGACCGATGACCGAGCAGGACCGTTTGCGTGGTGCGTCGGTCGATGGGGTCGCGGTGAACCTTGCATCGCAATTGCTCCGCTTCGGCCTCCGCTTCACCTACCAGATCGTCATTGCGCGGCTGCTGTTGCCGGCCGATTTCGGCCTTGTGGCACTGATCGCGCCGGTAATGACTTTCATCTCATTGTTCGCCGATCTGGGCCTGTCGCAAGCGACCATCCAACATGAAAACATCAGCGAGGAACAACTCAGCTTCCTGTTTTGGGTGAACGTCGCGGCCGGAACCGCTTTGGCCGCGTTCTGCGTGGCCGCAGCGCCGCTCGTGGCGCATTTCTACGGCGACCCGCGTGTGGATGGCGTGATGATCGCTTCCGGTGCACTCCTCTTCATCGGCGGCTTCTACGGGCAGCATATGGCGCTTCTGAACCGGCGAATGCGGTTTCGAGCGTTGGCGGCACTCGATCTTTCCGGCTTTGGCTTCGGCGCAGTCTGCGCCATCGCTGCGGCAAAAGCCGGAGCCGGGTATTGGGCCATCCTCGCTAACCAGGCGGGAGTGTCGGTCGTAACGCTAGCCGGGGCGTGGTGGCTGGCGGCTTGGCGACCGGGCCGGCCTGGCCGGCTCTCGGACATGCGGCCTCTGCTGCACTTCGGCGGCAATGTCACCAGCTTCAACTTCGTCAACTTCTTCTCGCGAAACAGCGACAACATCCTGATCGGCCGTTTTGCGGGCGAAGCGGCGTTGGGTCTTTATGATCGTGCGTTCAAATTGATGTTGCTGCCGTTCGAACAGGTGGCAGCGCCGTTTTCCAAAGTTGCCGTTCCCCTGCTTTCGCGCAGCCAGTCCGATCCGGTGTTTTACCGCCGGGCGTTCCGCCGTATGCTGCAAGCGGTCCTGCTCCTCGTATATCCTGGCCTCGCCTTCATGATCGCCAACAGTCATCCGCTCGTGGTGCTGGGTTTGGGACAGCGTTGGGCGGGGGTGGCACCGATTTTCGCCATACTGGGCGTGGACGCCTTCGTGGCACCCATCGGCAACAGCATGGGCTGGCTTTTTGTCAGCCAGGGCCGAACGAAGGAGATGCGCGATTGGGGAATCGCCGCTTCAATCATGTTCGTTGGGTGTTTCGTAGCCGGCCTTCACTGGGGTCCTCGCGGCGTGGCCGCAGGTTATGCAACCGCAGGACTGTTGGAGATCCTGGTGCTGTCGCGGGTGGGAACTCGCAGCGGCCCGCTGCGCACCCAGGATTTCTGGCCCATGCTCACGCCGTTCATGGTCGCTGCCGCCGTCGATTTCGCAGTGCTGGAGTGTTTACCGGCCGCTGCACAAAGCATTCCCGGATTGGTGCTGCAGGTTCCACTCTCATACGGGCTGTTCGTCGGGTCACTGGCCATGTTTCACGAGGGCCGGCAAGCCTTGTCCGATGCCGTGAGACAGGCACGCCAACTTCGTGGCCGTCTTCGGCGCCCTCGTGATGATCGCCGTGTGGTAACTCCCGCTGAGCCAGTGCCTGTTAACTTCGGTTGAGATTGTTACGACGCTTTCGAACCAGATAGTTACGCGGAGCCTACAAAGGCTCACGTGCGCATCCGCGCCACTCTGCTCGTGGCGGGGAGGGTTGTCGGTCGGGCCGGGCTGTGGCGGGCCGTTCTAGGCCGACAGGAACTGTGGCGGCGCTGTCCATAATGGTAGGCTTGGCAGACCGCTCGACGGGGTGATAGCCCTATCCGGCATAGTTAAGGTGCGACGATGAGCTGTTCCCCCGCCTTGATCGGCGCGCTCCCCGCCCTGGATCAATGGGCCCCTTACAGGTTGCGGCGCCCTTGCAAGGTTTGCGGCGGTGACGCTGTTCATTTCGACAGCGTGGATTTCAACAAACTTTGCGACGTCGACGACTACTACAAATACGGTGTCTCAGGCGTCCTTGTTGATTTTCTCCGGTGCCTGGCTTGTGGCCTGGTCTTTACGGAATGTTTTGACGAATGGACGACGGAGGACTTTGCGAAACTCATCTACAACAAGGATTACGTGAAGGTTGACGGAGATTACGTCGACCATCGGCCGACTCAATACGCAGAAGACTTCACGTTGCGATTCAGGGGATGCGAACATGCCAGAATTCTCGACTACGGTTCGGGTTCCGGCGTGTTTGTCGAACAGATGCGCCAGCATGGATACACTGGCATTGAAGGGTACGATCCGTTCTCCAGCCCCGCGCGTCCCAGTGGGCGATTCGATATCATCACGTGCTTCGAGGTGATTGAGCATTCGCGGGATCCTGAGAATACTCTTGTCGATATGAGAAGCCTGATGCGTCCGGACGGCTGCATCGTCTTTAGTCAAACCACACAGCCGCCCGATATTCTGTCGGTGCGCGGAAGCTGGTGGTACCTGGCGCCGCGCAATGGTCATGTTACGACATATAGTGAGGAGTCGTTGGTCGAACTCGGCCGACGGCAAGGTCTAGCACTCCATAGAGGCAGCAGTATCTACGCGTTCTCTCCGTCGCATCCATCCAGTCTCGCTCTTGTCGCGGTGAATTGGGTCGGGCCGTCCTTAACGGTAGTCCGCCTGCTTGCACCACGGGAAGCCGGAACGACCGCGATCGCCTTTCCGACTCCAGGCGATGTTATCTGGTCGCCGATCGAGCAGGTGGGATTGTGGAATGTTCGCTGGGTGGCCGCACCTGCGGTGGCTTGGAATGCAAGTTGGCCGGCGATATCGCGCCTGCAGGTCAGGATTCCTGTCGCGCGTCAATGCAACTCCGGGTTCGAGGCGCCGTACGAATTAGAACTGCATGGCAGTCGTAAGCCAGTGCACCCCGATCGCGGTGAACTTGTTGCGGAGTTTGACGTCAAGGGAAGCACGTCGGGCCAAATTACCTTGCACATCCCAAAGGCTCCGGAAGGTGCTGAAACGGACGTGTCCGGCATGACAAAGGGGCGTGTTGCCATCCTGGTGAGCCAGCTGCCAGGCGAGGCTCCGTACTACCCGGCTTGACGCGAAGATCAGGCCTGGAAGCAGGGTGGCTGTCCAGACCACTAGTATCATTCAGGAAACTAAATGGCGCATTCGGCAATACCTGCAAGCATCGGCCATGGGCGATCGCTGGAGCGGAGTGCGGGACCGGACATGTCAACCGTAACTGTGCCTTGGCTTGACGGTGAACTTCTGGGTTACCTCATCGGCGATAAGGTGCTGGATATCAAGATACCTGGCGAGCGGGATCGAGGTCCGGTCGTGCCGAATGCAGCAGTTGTTTCGCTGACCACTTTCGACGCCGCATCTGATCTGTCCGAAGCGCTCGGCCGCGATGCGGCTGCGAGTTACGACGCAGTGTTTTCGCGCGACGGACTGTCGGCTGCAAACGACCCTCCTGTCGTGCTCGCCCGCCTGCTCGACCTTCTGCGGCCTGGCGGGTACCTCGTGCTTGTCGCGTTGCAGAATAGGGGATCGCCCGAAGCGCAAAGGGCGGCAACTGCAAATGAGCGGTCAGGCGTAAAGGTTGCAACCTCGTCTGCAGCACCTCTGGCGGAAGCGGCCCTTGTGACTTTGCCGCAGGCGATGTCTCGACCTGTCATCAACCCGGCATCGTTCAGGCGGATGGTTGAAGCCTCCTTGCAGGCCGGTAGCTTCGTTGTCGTCCATACCGCGACAACACCTGCTCGCCATCTTGGCAGCGATAACGATGAAGGTGCGAATTACACGCTTGTGCTGCGAAAGCTAGCACGGAGCGAACCGGCCAGAAGGCCTGAGCCCGCAATCCTGCAGCCACCGCCAATCATGCGCGCAGTGGCAGATGTGTCCATCCCCTTCATGCACATCCACCCGCATCGGCTGAAGACGCCGGGGATGCGCCATGAGGACGGCATTCTGGTGCGAGACTTTGCACCAGACCCTCCGGTGACGAGCCGAATACTTATTTTGAAGCTGGACCACCACGGCGATTTCATCATCGGCATGCCTGCATTGCGAGAGCTTCGTGAGGCTTTCCCAAACGCTTATATCCGTCTCGTCTGTGGAAGCTGGAACGTCAACTCGGTGCGCGCATCAAAGCTGGTGGACGATGTGTGCAGCTTCGACTACTTCCCCGAGCGCGCTGCCGAGTGGACCGGCATTCCCAATGATGTCGATTGGAAAACCTTCGCATCGGCGGTCGAGGGCTACTACGATCTCGCGGTCGATCTTCGCGTCGACGAAGACACCCGATCTCTCCTCGGACGGATCGATGCAGGTGTTCGTTGCGGGATCGGCACCCAGGCGAAGTTCCCCATGTTGGACATAGCGCTCCCGGACGGTTCGCGTGCGCCCGGTGTGCTTCCTCTCTCGTCACAAGGCGAGTTTTCGCTGATGCCCGAGGGCTCGCAGGTGCTCACGCCGGATGCTTTCGAGTCAGCGATGCAGGTCAAGACCGCCTCCTTTCACGAGTCGGGATTCAGGTCCTCGAAACAGGAGCTGGCTCGGAGTGGCGCTTTCCTGCTTCCGGAAGGCGTATTCGACGCGGAGTTCCACCTCTCCATTCAGCGCTTTCTTCCAGGTCCATCTCCCGTGGGCCTCACGATCGAAGTACTGCGTGAAAACGACACCGAAGTCGCCCGAAAGACATTCGGCCGGCGGACGCTCGCAAAGCTATCACCGTCGGTGGCAACGCTGCGGTTCAAGAGTGATGCGAAGCCCACGGCTTACGAGTTCAGGATCGGAACCCAAGGCAAGCCGCTGTTCGGTCGCATCCGGTTTGCCGGGATGCGCTTGCGCAGGCTCGACGCGAACGGCGCGCGTTTCAGTCCGAGCGAGTTGCACGTAGGCGAGAAGCTTTCACTTCTGGTCAGTCTGATCAGGCAAAGAACCCGCGCGCTTCCTGCAGAGTTGACCGGGGCAGTTCAGGACGATCGAACCAAGACGCCGGCATTGCGATCCAGGAAAATCGTGATAGCTCCATTCAGCAACTCGACCATCCGCGACTGGCCCATCAATTACTACGCGACGTTGGTCAAGCACCTCGTTGAGACCTACGACTGCCGTGTCGAACTCGTGGGGTCGCCGAAGCAGGTTCGTCAGGCGGCTGAGCTCGTTTCGCTTATCGAAGCCGACGATCTCTCGTCGAAAGTCGACAATCGCGTTGGACAGACAACGTGGGGCGACATCCCCGCAATCCTTCGGTCCGCCGACCTGGTCGTGTGCAACAATTCGGGTATCGGTCATCAAGCTGCGGAGCTTGGTGCACGCGTGTTGGCCATCTACTCTGCAAGCCACCAGCCCCTCGAATGGGGTCCGAGGGGGCTTCGTTCGCGGGCGGTGATGGCAAGTGTTGCGTGCTCACCTTGCGGCTATGAGCGGATAGGCGATTGTGTGAACGACCACCTTTGCATGCGTCTTCTAACACCCGAACTGGTCGCGAAACAGATCGCCGAGATCTGGTGACGTCAACCTGCGGTTCTGCTTACCTCTCCCCACGCAAGCTGGCCTGGCGGATCCGGAGGACGCGCGTGTCCTCCGAACCAGTGGCCGATCGACTACTTGACGCCCTTCGCGCCGACAGCCGCAGAGATGAACGCCATGCCGTTCGGCACACCGTAGCCTGTCGCGTTATCCCATCCTGGCGTGGCCATCAGGGATGAGTCCGCGCCGAAGCCCAAATCGAAACGATTCTGACCGGCGATCAGGCCGGCGCCGACGAAACCATTGGGCTGCGTCGCCGTCAGATCCAGCAACCCGGGCGGACTGTAAGACTGCGACTCGGTGCCCGACGTGATGGTTCCGTGCAGGTTCGATCTGGTTGCGGCAATCGGCAGGATGTCGGTCATCGCGCCTGGTGGCATGGCCGCAATGATGGGCGCGGCCTGGCCCAGTCGGGCGCCGGCTGCCTGGTTGGCCAACGCCCAGATCCCCGAAAACACAGGGCTGGACAGGCTCGTGCCGCCAATCACCTCAATGATGGACTTGCTGCCGGAGTCATTTGGCGTAACGATGATCGCCCCGGTTTGTGGGTCGGCTACAGCGGAGACATCCGGCAACTGACGTCCGGTTCCGGGAAGCGCTTTCTGGTAGGCGGGCTTTTCGAAATACACACTCTCGCCGCCGCCGCTGCCCTGAGCGAAACCTTCGAACAGAGGCGGTATTTCCACGCCGTTCGCGCCGCCGCCGAGATACGTAACGTTGATACCCCAAACCGACTCTACCGGGCCGATGTCGCTTGGAACGTTCAGGCTAGTTCCGCCGATGCCGGTTGCGTAGGGCGAGTCGGCCGGCGTGGAAGCGGCGCCGATAGGCGTGTTGAGGCCGTTATCACCGCTGTCTCCGGTGGAGACGTTCACCGCGATCCCTTGTGCTGCGCCAATGCGTATGGCGGAGTTGAAGGCGCGGGCGCCGGCCGCGCCGAACTCGGATTCGGGGTAGCCGTAGCTGTTGGATATCACGTCGCCGAGTTGGTTGGCTGTCGCGTAATGGAGCGCGTATGTCAATTCCGTCTCGTCGTCATCGGGAGCGATGACGAGCACGATCTTGGCGTTAGGCGCGATGGCGTGGGCCCACTCGACATCCAGCGAGATTTCGACCGGCCAGCCGGTCGGATATGGGTTCTGCGTTGGCTGGCCGTCCGGGTAGACGATACTGAAGTTGTCGGTAGTCAGCGCTGGCAAACCCATCTTCTTGGCGAACAGGTTCGCGTCGGAGAAGATCGTCGGCGACCCGTAGGCGTCCACCAGAACGATCGTTTCGCCATCTCCCTTGTAGCCCGCGGCGTAAACGCTATCCAATCCGTAATGCCTGGCAACCTGGTTTGCGGTGTAGCCGCACACTTTCGTGCCGTGGGTGCCGGTCGCCGTGTAACGCGGACCGTCATACTTGGCGGTCACGCCACCACTTTTGATCACCAGGGCTTCGTCATGGATGAAGCAGTTGTCGGTGAACGTGGCGCCAAGGTTCGCGCTGGTCGGCACGAGCGGCGCTTCGGGTTCACCGGATTGCAGGCTCATCCGGTGCAGAAGATATGGCGTCAGCCGGGCGCTGCTCAGGCCGGTGATCCCCTCGACCAGGTCGGCATGCGTGCCCCTGAAATGCGGCTCCGACGTGGTACGATAGAACTCCACCCCGTTACGGGTGAAAACGTGCAGCTGGGTGCCGAACGCCGACTGCATGGATCCTACAGAGCCGGTCACCCGGATTGCCGAGCGATCGACCTCGCGCTTCACGATGGTCAGACCCTGTTGACGAAGCGCATCTTCCAACGCGCCGGCATCCGCCTCGGTAGCGTTGAAGGAAAGTACTTCGGCGGACGACATCCAGCGATGGTAGAGCGGCGAGCCTGGGGTGGTGCGCGCAGCGATTGCCGCTTCGAATGCGGCCTCGTCGTGCGGCCGCAGCCAGATGGTGGCATTGACCGTCGTGCCGGCGGCCAGCGCACCGACATCGCGTGCGGCTTGCAACTTCGTCGTAGGGGAGGGCGCGGCTTGTGCGGTCAGTCCCAGCAAACAACAGGCAGAGACGGATAAGGCCAGGCGCCGGCCCGATATGAGGACGAACATGAATGACTTCCTTTCGGAATTTAGGACAAGGGAAGCCGAAGGCTTCCGTGTAGCGGCGTGGCGGCTCAGTTCGATTTTGCTGCTGCGGCAGCCTTGATGAAAGCCAGGCCGTTTGGCACGCCGTAACCGGTCGCGTTATCCCAGCCGGGTTCGGCCATGAGCGACGAATCGGCGCCGAAGCCGAGATCGTAGTCGACTGCCAGGCCGAATGTGGCGCTGACGCCGACGAAGCCTGCAGGCTGGGTCTTCTGCAATTTGAGCAGCGCGGCCGGATCGTAGGTCAGTGTCACGTCGTTCTTGGTGACCGAGCCATGAAGGTTGGATTGCGTGGCGACGATGGGAACGATGTCGGTGACAGCGCCCGCATGCATCGTTGCTATGATCGGCGCAGCCTGCCCCAGCCGCTCCCCCGCTGCCTGGTCGGCGAGTGCCCATATTCCCGAAAACACGGGGCTGGACAAGCTCGTTCCGCCGACGACACCTTCGACCGTCTCCGTGCCATTGACGTTCGGAGCGACGATGATCGCGCCGGTCTGCGGGTCGGCGACAGCGGAGATGTCGGGTAGCAGCCGGCCGGCGCCGACCAGTGCGCGCTGGAATTTCGGCTTCGGCATGTAAGCGCTTTCGCCGCCGCCTGTGCCTTGGCTGAAACCCTGGAAGAATGGTGGATATGCAACGCCATTCAGGTTCGCGAGGAAGGTTGCGGTGATGCCCCAGGCGGATTCGACCGGACCATTATCACTCGGTACGTTCAGGCTGGTACCGCCAACGCCGGTGGCGAAAGGTGAATCTGCCGGGATCGAAGCGGCGCCGACGGGTGTGCCGAGGCCCAGATCTCCGCTATCGCCGGTGGCTACATTAATTGCGATACCTTGTGCCGCGGCCTGACGAATGACCGTGTTGAAGGCGTTGGCGCCGGCCGGCCCGTAATCGGCTTCAGGGTAGCCGTAGCTGTTCGAGATGATGTCGCCTAACTGGTGGACGATTGCGTAATGCAGCGCATAGGTGAGCGACGCTTCGTCATCGGTTTGCGCGATCACCAACACGATCTTGGCATTCGGCGCCATCGCATGCGCCCATTCGACATCGAGCGATATTTCTGTCGGCCACCCGGTAGGATAAGGATCCGCCGTCGGCGCGCCATCCGGGTATACGACACTGAAGTTCGCGCTGCTGAATGGCGGGAGACCCATCTTCTTCGAGAAGATGTTTGCGTCCGATTCGATCGTCGGGGATCCGTAGGCGTCCACCAACACGATCGTCTGGCCCTCCCCCCTGAAGCCGGCCGCGTACACATCGTTCAGGCCGTAATGGGTGGCGACTTCCGACGCGGTGTAGCCGCATGTCGTCTTGGCATCCGGGGGACCGCTCGCCTTGTAGCGCGGACCAACATACTTCCCGTGCACCGCACCGCCAATGCCGAAACGCGCGACTTTCAGGACGTATTTCGGCGTGAAACAATTGTCGGTGTACCTGGTGTCGGGCTTTACCACCAAGGCGGGCTGCATTGCGCGGGGCTGGCCCGTCGAGAGATCGAGCTGATGCAGGACGTACGGCGTCAGACGTGCATTCGTAAGGCCGCTTATGCCACCGATCATGTTTGCATGTGGACCGGCAAAGGCCGGGGTCGACATGGCGCGATAACCTCGCACCCCGTCCTGTTCAATCGCGTGTAACGACGTTTGAAAGGCCGATTGCATCGTAGCCGCGTTGCCCGAGATGACAATCGCGGAACCATCGCTTTCGCGCTTGACGACGGCGAGCCCGTGCGCGCGTAACTCCGCCTCGAGTGCATCGATGTCAGCGCTGTTCGCGCCGTAGGACGCAACCTGCTCGGGCGTCATCCAGCGGTGGTAGTCCGCCGAACCGGGAGTGGTGCGCGCGGCAATCGCTGCGTCGAAAGCTGCTTCGTCACGAGGGCTTAGCCAGATGGTGGCGGTGATCGGCGTTTCGGCTGCAAGCAACCCGAGATCGGTGACCGAATGTGACCAGGCGGGTGCGGCCGGTGCTGCGGCCAAGACCAGAGTTGCAGCGGTGGCAAGCAATATCGCCCGCGCGCTGCGGTGAGTTTGTCGGGAGGTCATGGAGACGTCCTTTCCGGGATGACGGGATGTGCCGCTGAGGTTCAGCGGCAAGGTGGCCGGAGGATACACCTTGGTTCGGGTTCCGCAATGCGCCCGGCCGCGCCGCTGTGGCATGGTCGTGAGGGCTCATCCGGGCGGGCACGTATCATTCGACGACTACGCGGACGATGCGTGACGCGCCGTTTTGCAGAGGCAGGCGTATCTGGAAGCGGTGCACGCCCGGTGTTGCGGGCCACGCGATCGGGCGGGCGGGGTCGGCTACCGCGAAGTCGCTGCCATCCACCTGCCACACGATTTGCGGCACTGGCGGTTCGACGCTGGCCCGCAGCACCAAACGGTTTGCTTCAGCCGGCACCTCGGGGTTCTGCCAGATGTGGGTGCCGGGCGCCGGCGACAGGATCGACATGCGCAGGTTGGCCGGCGCCGAAGCGGGCATGGTTTGCGGCGGTCGCAAGGCTGGTACGAACTCCTGCAGCCGGGCAGTGCAGGCGGCGCCGGCGCGCTGCCCTGTCGAAGTGCAGAGCTCGGTCGACACCTGTCCGCCCGGTGCGGTGAACGCATCGGCTGTCAGGTCGCCGCGCGTCACACCGTGAAGATGCAGCAGGATCGCCTGTGCGAGATCGGCTGCCGAGAGCGCGCCGCTCAGACGGGTCATCGGCCCGGCATCGGCGCGGCCCACCCAGACGCCCACAAGAAAGTTCTGTGACCACGCCAGCACCCAGGCGTCTCGATAGCCTTGCGAGGTGCCGGTTTTAAGCGCGACGGTGAACGGATATTCGACGGCGCCGTAGCGTTGAAAGCTCGGCAGCCGGGCGACGGGATCGGACAGGAACTGCCCGATCTGCCGTGCAACATCGGCCGATATCAGGCGGTGCGGCGGTGCAGTCTTCAACAGCGGCGGCTGCTGCGGAAACCAGATCAGTGGCGCATCCAGCCCGTCTTCGGCGAGTGTGGCGTAGGCGCGCATCAGGCGGTCCAGGCTGGTGGGCAGCGAGCCGATCGCCATCGAGAGTCCGAAGCGGTCCGCCGATCCGTCGAGGTCGTGCAGCCCGAGCGTGCGCAGCTGGTCGAAGCTGCGTTGCAATCCGACCTGGCGCAGCAGTGTCACTGCCGGCACGTTCCGGGAATTTGCCAGCGCCTGCCGGGGCAGTATTGCACCGAGGTACATTCCGTCGGCGTTGCCGATGCCGGCGCTGGTGTCCGGCAGGTCGAGCATGATCTGAGCGGGAGAGAGTGTGCCGCGTTCCAATGCGAGCGCATAGACGAACGGCTTCAGTGTGCTGCCGGGCGATCGCAACGCG
>CAZZWO010000001.1:49789-58338 GCA_964657885.1 uncultured Acetobacteraceae bacterium
GCGATTTCCGCCCAGCTCAGGTCGGCGACCGGTTTCGAGAAATACCAGCGTGCGGCGTGGGCGATACCGTGGCTGCCGTTTCCGTATGGCACCAGGCGCAGGTATTGCGCCAGCACCGCCTCGCGTCCGTAGCGGGCGGTCAGCGCCAGTGCGGTGCCTGCTTCGACTGCTTTCGACCATAGGTTGCGGGGTTGCGGGTTCTGCAGGCGCGCGACCTGCATGGCGATTGTCGAAGCGCCGGATTTTCCGCCCAGGATGTGCGTCCAGATTGCGCGCAATATCGCCTTCGGATCGACGCCCGGATGTTGCAGGAAGCGCCGGTCCTCCAGGGCGAGCGTGGCACGTGCCACCCGGTCCGGCGGTGTGCCGACCGCCCAGAACCCGTATTCGGTCCGCGCGCCCTCGACGTCGCCAATCTGGGTCAGGAAACTTCCATGCCGATCATAAAGTATCGAGGTCGGTTGTGGAGTGTCGAGATGCGCCAAACGGGCAACGCTGCCCAAGTAAAACAGAACGCCCGCAACACCGAGAAGTATCAAAAGTGTTTTGGTTCTTTTTTCCAAAAAAGAACCCTTCCTACTTCCCAACCAAAAGCCGCATTCCGTCACTACTCCCGCTGACGCCCATCTTGTACATCAAGTCAGCCGTAGCAGGCGGCAACGTGAAGCTCCCCTCGGTGGCAGCCCGCATACGGCTTCGAAAGTTCACCGTGCCGGCCGACAAAATCTGATAGATCACCAGAACCTGGTCGTCGCCGAAGGACGTGTAATCCGGCAAGATGCTGGGCGGTGCCGAGGGCGAGGCGGAGGCGGGCGCCGTCGCCAGGTTGGGGTTGAGCGGTTCCATGCCGGCGGCGAGTGGCAGCCGCAGCGCCACGTTGGTGCGGGCTTCCGGGTTCACCACTTCGTCGAGTTCTTCGACAACGTCGCCGACCGACAGGTGCAGCGCGCCGTCGGAAGCCGCTTCGAGCCGCTCCATCGGGCCGGTGGCGGGCACGCGGAACAGCGTGCGGGAGACGACGAAACCGCGGGTTATCGCTTTCGCCGACGAGCCGATTGCCGCGGGCACGTAGGTTGTGTCGGTCAGCAGGGCCAGGGTTCCGTCCTGGCCGGAGGTGGCGACCAAGATTGGCCCGGCGTCCCGGGTGGTGGCTCTCAGCAAGGGTGTTTCGGCGCCGAGTGTTCCCGTCTGACGGGCACCGGCGGCGGGCAGGGTGAACCGCACGGGCGTGTCGCTGCCGGCGGGGTGCCAGCTTGCGGCGAGTGCGCGCAGGGCGGCGGCGGTTGCGTTGGTGCTGCCCCACCCATCGCTGTCGGCGATGCGCAGCAGCCCGTCGCGCAGCAGGTTGAGGCGTGGTTCCTGCGGCGTAATGGTCACCACCGCGCGCGTCACGTCGGCCAGTCCGCGCGCTTCGGATGGCAGGATCAGCGGGTTGGCGGGGCTGTCGGTCAGGCCGCCATAGATGGTTTGGCCGGCGAACAGGCGGGTTTGCACGCGCGCCCACATTTCGTCGCCGAGGCCAGGCAGCAATGCGCGGTCGGCGGGCGGCAGGCGGCCTATTGCGGCGGTCACCTGGGCGAGCGATTCGGTCGGCAACTGCACGGCGCGGCGGGCGAGTTCGCTGGCGTAAGCGGGTTGCAGGTCACCCCCGATGGCCAGTGCCGACAGGGCGGCCACCCGCTCGCGCACCGCTTCGCCATCGAACAGCCGCGGGTAATCCGACCGCAGCGCCTGTTCCAGCACCTTCTGCAGGCGGCCGCGCAGGGCGTGATCGACCGGCAGGCCGGCGGCTTCGGCCTGCACCGCAAATTCGAACGCCCATGATGTCAGCAGGACCGATCCGGCGGTGTGCGGCCAATACGCGACCAGTCCGTCGCTGTCGGTGTTGGCAACGATTTCGGCAAGTGTGGAGGCGACGTCCTGTGCAATGTGGTCGCCGACGCCAGGGATGTTCAGGATCGGCAGGTACGGTTTCAGCGCCAGCTCGGATCCGGCAAGCGATATCCGCTGTTCGGTGCAGCCGTAGGGATATTCGAGCAGGTATTGCAGCCCGCCGACGATACGCACCAGCAACGGATCGGCGGCGACGATCACGCTGCGTTCGTAGGTGCCGGGACGCGCGGTATCGGCGAGAGCGGGGATGGTGAGGGTGCCGTGCCCGGGCATCGACTGTGCCACACGCTCGTGCAGGACCGGGCGGTCGGGCCGCACCGGCAGGTCGAGCTCGGCCGCGTCGCCCGCGCCATCGGCATCGCGGCGCATCGTCAGCCGCACCGTCACGTGCCCGGCCGCGTCCTGCGGCACGGTCATCGGGAAGCCCAGCCGCGCCGGGTGGCCGGCATCCCAGGTGAAAGCCTGGCGTGCGGGGCCTTGCAGTTGCAGCCCGTGCGGCGAGGCGAAGGCGGTGCCGGAACCGCCGGCCCCTTCGACCAGCCGGCCGAGCACCGTTGCCGTAAAGCTGTCGCCCGGGCGGACGAAGCGGGGCAGCACCGGTTGCGCCACCAGCGGCAGCCTGATGCGCATCGATCCGGTGCCGGCGCCGAACCGGTCGGGGCCGCTGATCGCCTTGGCCCGCAGCATGTACACCGTCAGCGTGTCGGGTAATTTGACGTGTATGCGCGCGGTGCCGTCCGGCCCCACCATGACGCGCGGCACATAGATCGGCACCGGGGTAAAGTTGCGCCGGACCGAGATGTTCTCCACGCCCTGGTCGCCGCCCGCGCCGCCGCCTGGCGCCTCGCTCAGCGGGATGATGCCGAAGGCGAGGTTGCGGGTGTCGCGCGCAACCATCCGGCTCGGCCGCTGCACGATGAAGTCCGGCAACGGGTCGAGGCGCTGTTCGTGGGCGAGCGACAACACCGCCTGGTCGACCATCCATACGGTGGCCTCGCCGGCGAGCGGACGGCCCGCCGCATCGGCCAGATGCAGCACCAGATCGACCTCCTGTGCCGGACGCGCGCTGGCGGGCGCCTCGAAGCTGACGCGCACCTGGTTTTCGATGGGCGTCACCGTCAGCGTGGCGCTGGCAGCCAGGGTGGTCGGCTTGCCCTGGTCGAAGGGTGCGGTGGCGCTGGGCGGCGGGCCGGGCAGGCGGCCACGCATCAGCAGCACGTGCACTGTCAGCTTGGGCGTCTGCGGCTTGCGGATGGGGACGGCGATGCGGCCGTAACCGTG
Source organism: uncultured Acetobacteraceae bacterium (assembly GCA_964657885.1). Lineage (GTDB taxonomy): Bacteria > Pseudomonadota > Alphaproteobacteria > Acetobacterales > Acetobacteraceae > BOG-908. The sequence goes on from CAZZWO010000001.1 coordinate 52,964, forward strand.
TGCCACGTCCACCCAGTCGTAGCGGAACGGCCCCTCGGGTTCCTCGACCACCACCAGTGCGCGGGCGGTCTGGAACGGGCTCTGGATCAGCAGCGTCGCCGTCTCGCCGGGGTTGTAGGCGGTCTTGTCCGGGGTCAGCGTGATGGTCTGGGCGGGCGGTTGCGACCAGGTGACGGGCGTGTCGCCAGCGACGAAGCTGTCGATGCGCACGGTCTGCGCGCGCCCGGCGAGATCGGACGCGGTCAGCTCCACGATGTAGACGCCCGATGCGGCCACATCGAAATGCAGTTTCGCCGCGTCGGCGCCGCTGGTCAGGCTGCGCTCGGTGACGGTCTCGTCGATCACCTGGGTGTCGTATTTGGCGGAGCCGGCGGCGAAGTCGCTGGCCTGCAGGACGGAGTTCCAATCCCGCCGGATCAGCCGGGCGGTCATCTTCAGTCCGGCCAGCGGGTGCCCTTCGCCGTCGAGCGCCAGCACTTCGGGGTCGATGCCCCCGGCATGCGCGATGTAGCGCGGCAGCTTCACGCCGAGCACGAACGGCGGCAGCGCCACCACGTGCTGCACGCTGCGCACCTGCATGTCGTCGTCGCCGGTGACGGTCGCTTCGACCACGTATTCGCGCGGTTGCGCCGTCGGCTCGATGGTCGGGTCCAGCACAAGCTGGGCCGATCCACCGGCATCGGTCTTCACGGTGCGCGTCAGCACCGGTGTCGAGCGGAAGCTGGTATCGCCGGAGAACCGGCTGTCGGACGAGAACTCGAAGCCCTCGCGGCCGGGCGGCGACCATACATAGGGGAACTGCGTCACCCGCCACTCGACGGGACGGTCGGACACCAGGCCGCCGGTGAACCAGCGTGCGAGCAGGCCGACATCAAACGGCTTGTCGAGCGAGGTACGCTGGGCGCCGCTCAGCAGCACCTCGAAGGTGGGCAGGCGGTAGGCCTCTTTCTTGAAGCTGGTGGAAGTGTCGCAATCGGCCTGCTTGCCGCCGGGCTGGAACGACACGCTGTAGTCGCCGGTGGCGCCCGTCTTGGCATCGAAGGTGACGTGAAAACCGCCGACGCTGTCGAGCGGGGCCGGCAGCTTCCATTCCTGCTTGTCAGGGCCGGTGACGATGACGGTCCCGCCTGCACCGCCGGCATAGGCGAGCGACCCGGCCTGCCACTGGCGCACCATGCCGGCGATGAACACCTTTTCCTCGGGCCGGTAGATCGGCCGTTCGGTGAACAGGTGGCACAGCAGGCGCGCCGGCTCCTCACGGCCACGCAGCTGGCCGGACGCAGCCCAATCCAGCCAATCGCTGCCGCCGTGACCCCAGCCGCCTTCGGTGTATTGCGGCGGCCCATGGCGCGGGTCGAGCGCCAGGGTGTCGGCGCCCTTGGTCACCAGAATGCGGCTGAGCGGCGGGCGCGGCGGGCCGGACGCCGCCGGCGGGTTCCAGGTGAAGCTGCCGTCGGGGCTGGTGGTGCCGCGGGCCATGCTGCCGAATTCGTCGTCGCGCACCTGCTGCAGGTCGATCGTGGCGCCCGGGACGGGCCGTGCGGTAGCCAGCGAGGTGACCACGAAGCGCACCGATCGGGCTTCCTCGATGGCGGTCAGGCTGAGATCGGTGGCCTGCACGCGCATCCAGTGCCGGTCATGCGCATCGACCGGCCGCAGCCCGAGCAGGTAGGCGCCGGGCTGCCCGGCGCCGGCGATCCGCGTCAGGTAGGGTGCCAGGTCCAGCCCGAACTTCTGCTCCAGGCCGCCGGGCGAGAGCGGCAGCGTGGCAAGTGTGGAGACCGAGGGTGAGCCGAGCGCGCTGAGGCGCTGGGCCATGTCGGCGGCCGCGATCGGGCCGGGCTGGTCCCAGGGTTCCGGCTCGCGGCCGGGCAGCGGCGGCGGCGTGGTGTCGCTGGTGATCAGCCCGGTTTGCGGGAACGGCCAGAAGTCGCGCGCGGCCGGATCGATCGGATGGATGCGGAGGTCGGCCTGCGTGTAGCCCTGGCCGCGCAACGGGGCCATCTGCGGCCCGAACCGCTCGACGATGCCCTGCGAGGCGTCCCAGCGCAGGCCGGGGCGGGCGGCGGCGAAGGCGAAACGCTGGGCCGGCATGGCGGCGAGCGGACGGCCGCGCGTGTCGCGCAGCGCGCCCGGCGCGATGTCGAGCGTGTAGGGCGTGGCCGCCTGGAACAGGCCGCCGATCCGCAGGGTGTTCCCCTCGGACGAGGTTTGCAGCCCGTCCACATGCGGCGAGATGCGCAGCACGTCGCGTGCCTGCACCACGTCCAGTGCCTGCGGGGAAGCGGTGAAGCTTAGCTCGAAGCCGCGGGGCTGGCTGGCGGTGCTGTCGTCGGATGGCGCGCATTCGTGCAGCCCGTCCGGACCGGCCGTGGAACTGCCGAAGCCGGAGCCGCAGGTGGCCTGTGCGAAGGTGAACGGCACCGGACTGTGCAGCCTGGTCTCGAAGATCGGCGCGTCCAGACCGGCGGCGTCCGACAGGCGGAGGCGCAGGATGGCAACCTGTCCGTCCGGGGTCGGCCGGTGCAGCACCACCATGTAGGCCTGCGGCGCCTGCCGGCCGGTGCGGGCCACCGGCGAGATGTCGAAGTCGCGCGCGGTCAGAGAGACGGCGCCATCGGCGGTGATGCCGGGCTGCGGCCGCAGCTCGATGGCGAGCAGGCGGCCGAGCGCATCGGTATCGACCGGATATGGGAAAGTAAGGGCGAGGCGGTCGAGATCGACAAGGCCGCTGGGGTCGTCGGCGGGACCGATCATCGCCGGCACCGGCAGCAGCGGCACCAGCTCGGTCGTGTGGCCGCCGGTGGTGACGCGGATGCGGCGCAACGGCTGCCACGCTTCGGCCGGGCGGAACTGCAGCACGCGCGGGCTGAGCCACTGCCAGGCGCCGGGCGTGGGCGGCTGCAGGGCGGCGTAGCGCTGCGGAGTGTCCTCAGGCTCCGGTGCACCCGGCCCGATGTCGCGGTCGAAGAAAACGGTCAGCGGGTCCCAGTCGCGCAGGAACCGGTCGGGGATCACGCGCGCGCCATCGGCCCGGTGCGCGCGGTCCAGGGTGGGTGGCGCCTGGTTCGGGGAGGCCAGGGCGGCAGCGCCGGGCAGCACGAGTGCCGCGATCGCCAGCATGGCTTGGCGCAGGGTCATCATGGCGCTTGATCCTTGGTGGCGGACCCGGGCGAAGCGATCAGCCCGGCGAGCTCGCGGTAGTACTGCACGGTTTCGGGCGGGGGGCCGTTCGGGCGGGGCCTGAGGCCCACCAGTGCCGGGCGGAGGAGCGTGGTCAGCGCGTCCGCGGGCACCCGTGCTTCCAGGATGAAGCGCCCGGCCGGCAGGTCGAGAAGCATGGCGGCGCCCCTGTCCAGCACGTGCCCATGTTCGTCCATCAGGCTCAGCAAGGCGCGGTCCGGCTGGGCGCTGACGCCGATGCCGACGCGGCCCGGTGTGGTCAGCGTGAAACCGAACAGCACGCTGTCGCCCGGGGCCACCGCGGACACCCGGCCGAGGCCTTCCGATGCCGGCTGGACCGGCGTTGCGGCGAGCTCGATCGACCCCGACAGCTTGCCGTCATGGGCGGCAACGGCGAGCAGGGTCGCCGGGCCGGCTGGCAGATAGCGGCTGTAGGCGGCGCCGGCGGGGAACAGCGCGGCGGGGCCATCGCCGGGCACCAGGATGAGCGGCGCCGTGCTGCGGACGCGCAGCAGCGAGGGGGCGGCGAGGTCGAACCGCAGCCGCATCGCCTCGCCGTCGAGCGCCACGGTTTGCGGCAGGCTGACCGGGCGCGGCGGCGGCGTGGGCCAGGGCGCGGCGCCCGCGCCTTCGAGCCACGCCGCCAGCAGGCCGGCGCGATGGGTCAGGATGACACGGCCGGGACCGCGCAAAGCGAGGCGCCGGCCGGTCTGGATCCGGCCGCCGGCACCGACGAACATCGCGCTGCCGCTCCCGGCGACCACCAGCGTCTGTCCGGCCGAGGCCTGTACCGGCAAGTCGAGCGAGCCGGCCGCGCCGAAGAACCGCCGGAACGCCCGGTTGGGCTGGATTGCGATCGCGGCCTGTGAACCGGAAGAGGCGCCCGTGCCGGCGCTGACCGGGGCAGGCGAGGCGTTGGTGTTGACCAGCAACAGCTTCGTCCAACGCCCCTCGATGGTGCGGCTGACCGCATCCCGGCCGGCCCAGGCGACGACGGCATCCGGCGCGAGCCATCCGGCGATGGCGGCGGTCCCGGGTGCGAGGTCCAGCCGTATGGTGTGCAGGCCGGCATCGAGTGCGACGGGCGTGGCGCTCGCCGGCGGAAGGGTCAGGCTGAGGCTGCCGTCCGTGCCGGGGGTGGTTTCGGCCTGCTGCTTGAGGGCGACCGGGCGCAGGGTGATGCGCAGCACGTCCTCGCCGGACGCCGCCTGCACTTGCGGCTGCGGAGCGGTCCCCACGGGGGCCAGCGCGAAGGCGGAGCCCGGCGCGGCTCCGAAGGCGGGCATCCCGCCGTTGGCCGTCTCAGGGCCGGATGGAGCGGCAAAGCCGGGCTGGCCCTGGGCTTCGGCGATCCAGGCGGATGGCGAACCCACTATCGGTGGCAGGGTAGCGCGCTCGCCGGCGGGCAAGGTGAGCGTCAGGGGGGCGCCGGCGGGCATCGGCGACAGGCCCAGCCGGACGGCGTGCCTCGCCACCAGCCACAACGCGTTGCCCTGCGGCACGACCTGGCCGCCATCCGGTGGCGATGCGGCGTGACCCGGCCAGGCTGCCGCCAGCACGCCGCCGGCATCGCCCGTCAGGTTCAGCACGGCCGGCGAGGCGAGCGCCACATGGGCGACGGTCAGCTTTTCCGCCCAGCCGGGCAGCTCCGCCGGGGCGAAAAGCGGCTGCCCCGGCCTGGCGGGATCGTTCTGGACCTGTGCCGCCACATGGATCGGCAGCGCGCCGCCATCGACCGGCCACACCGAGAGGCGCCAGTTGCCGGGCCGGGTGTCGGCCGGGAACGCCAGCAGGGGCGACAGGCCCTGTGCCAAAGCGCGGCTGCGCCAGGCCGGGCCGTCCGACTGCTCCAGCGATAGTATCAGCTCGGCGGGCGACGAGGCGCCTGCGAGGATCAGCTGGCCCGCTTTCGCAGCGGGCAGTGCCACGCGATGCACGCCGCTGCCTTGCAGGCCGGCCTCCCCGGCGGCGAGCGTCACAGACGGCGCATCGTCGGGCAGCGCGAGGGTGATCTCGGTTTGCGGGTTGTCAGGCCGCGCGTTGAGCTCGGCCGCATTGTCGCCGGCTGGCGGCGTCGCCTCGATGCCCGGTGGCGGCTGCATCGGCGACGGTGCGTCGGCCGTGTCGCCGGTGTCCGGTGTCTCGCCATCCTCCTTTGGTCCGGCCTCGCCCGCCCCAGCTTCGTTGGACCC
>CAZZWO010000001.1:58348-59067 GCA_964657885.1 uncultured Acetobacteraceae bacterium
TGTTGGCACCGGCCTCGTCGGACCCGCCCGTGTTGGCACCGGCTTCGTTCGTCTCGCCGGCGTTCTCGTCCGCGGCGGCTCGCGCCTGCGGACCGTCGTTCGGGTTTGCCGGGGCCGGCTGCTGGGCGGGCGGCGCGGCGCTGGCGAGATCGAGCGAGTATCGGCCGGGCGGCAGCGGGCGCGAGATCGCCACGTTCCAGTCGCCTTCGCGCGCACCGTACCGGCCGAGCACCTGGCCCGTGGCGTCGCGCAGCACCGCACGGACCGGAGCGCCGCCGAAGCTGGTCAGGCTGACGACGCGGCTATCGGCCAAGGCGAATGTCACCTGCGCCGGCAGCGACACCGTACGTGGCAGCCCCGGCTGCAGTTCGGCCGAGGACAGCGCCATCGTGTAGTCCAGACGGTCGTTGCGGCCCTGGCTGCGCGCCTCGACCCGGTAATTGCCTTGCGCGAGAGGCCCGGCGAACGGCGTGCCGCCCACCAGATGCGCCACCTGTCCGGCGGGACCGCTGACCACCGCGTCCATGCCTTCGCTGACCGACAGCGTGATGTCGGCCGGCGCCGCCAGGGAAAACCGCCATTCGTCCGGCTGGCGCGGGTCGTTGCGTCCTGCCGGCTCGCGCCAGACGTAGGATTGCGGCTGGCCGAACGGCAGCTCGTGCGGCCCGTGCCCGGTGAGCGCCGCCGGCGGCTCGATACGGGTTAGCCGCGCGAGTGCG
>CAZZWO010000002.1:0-1236 GCA_964657885.1 uncultured Acetobacteraceae bacterium
CCAGCGCATCGGCATCTTCGGGCCGGCCGGCGCAGGCAAGTCCAGCCTGATCGCCCGCATCGTGCGCGGCGCCGACGCGGATGTGTTCGTCGTCGCTTTGGTGGGCGAGCGCGGACGCGAGGTGGTGGAGTTCCTGGAGCAGACGCTCGGCCCGGACGCCCGCGCGCGCACGGTGATCGTGGCGGCCACCTCGGACCGGCCGGCGCTGGAGCGGGTGCGAGCGGCGGAGGTGGCCACCAGCATCGCCGAATGGTTCCGCGACCAGGGCCGGCGCGTGGTGCTGCTGGTGGACAGCCTGACTCGGCTGGCGCGCGCCTGGCGTGAAATCGGGCTGGCCGCCGGCGAGCCGCCAACCCGGCGCGGCTATCCGCCGAGCGTGTTCGCCGCCCTGCCCCGGCTGCTGGAGCGCGCCGCCTCCACGCAGGCCGGCAGCATCACCGCTTTCTACGCCGTGCTGGTTGAGGGCGAGCTGGCGGCGGACCCGATCGCCGAGGAAGTGAAGTCCATCCTCGACGGCCACCTGATCCTGTCCGCCAAGCTGGCCGAAGCGGATCATTACCCCGCCATCGACGTGCTGCAGAGCCGCAGCCGCGTGATGGGCCAGGTGACCGACAGGGCGCACCAGGCGGACGCGGCCAAGCTGCGCCAGCTTCTGGCGCGGCACGAGGAGATCGAGCTGCTGGTGCGGATCGGCGAGTACAAGCCGGGCAGCGACAAACTGGCCGACGAGGCGCTGCGCAAGATCGGCGCGATCCGCGCCTTCCTGCGCGAGCGGGCCGATGAAAGCACGCCGTTCTCCGCAATGCGGCAGATGCTGGCGACACTAGCGGGATGACCTCAATCGGCACGCAACAGGGAGACTGGCTGTGATCGATATGGCAATCGACGGTGTGGGCACGCTGACCCGCGCAGCCGAAGACGCGGCCCAGGCCGCTTCGCATAAACGCAGCTTTGCCGACGCGGCATCCGAGACGGAGCAGGCGGCGAGACGCCCGAAACCCAACGAAGCGGCTCCGGCGGCTCCGGCTGACAAGAGCTGGTGGGACAGCTTCAAGGGTGCGGTGGGATCGGCCGCCCATGTGGTGGATGCGGGCGCGCACCAGCTCGGGAACGCGGCGAACCATGTGGCGGAAGACGCCATATCGGCCGGCACGGACGCGGTGCGTCACGTGGCCGGCGATGGCGTGGCCGACGTGCTGCATGGGGCGGCAGAAGGCGTGCGTGAGACCGCCAGGC
>CAZZWO010000002.1:1336-46224 GCA_964657885.1 uncultured Acetobacteraceae bacterium
GCCGCGGCGTGGGCTCGGCGGCGGTTAACGTGGGCAGCTTCTTCATCCCCGGCGCCGGGGAGGCGGAAGCGGCCAATGTTGCGGGGCATTTTGGGGGAGGCGGGGAAGGTTGCGGGAGAAGCTGGAGCTTTGACCAAAGTAGCCAGTCACGCCGCCGAGACGATGGATGGTATCGTCCACGGCGCACCGCTTGTCGACAACGCCGGAGGTGCTGCAAAACTGACGAATGGTGCGACGGGCAGCGTCGCGCATGACGCGTCGTTGGAGCATGTTACGCCTGCGAGCGCTGCGTCCGATGCGCTTGCCGGGTCGGTCAAACACGTAAATATCTCTGGATCGGGTCAGAATTGCACGAACTGCGCATATTCCGTCGACAATCAATTGGCCACCGGCGCCAAGTCGAGCGCACTGCCAAGGTCTGAAGGCGTTCCATTCGCTAAACTGAATGAAATGTATAAAACGAATTTCAGCGGCTGGGTCTCAAAGTCTAGTATCGAGAAGGGCATGTTGAGTTCCGGCGAGGGAACACGAGCTATTATCTACGGGATGGATGCCAAGGGCCGCACCGCGCACGTTTGGAATGCCATCGTTCAAAATGGGTCAGTGAACTATATAGACGGTCAGACAGGCGGTAGTGGATTGCGAAATTTCACTGACTTCGCGAAATTCCGTTTCGGCATAACTGGTGGGGGACGCTAAGATGACAGTCAGTGAAGCGAAGGCGATTGCCGAAAAATACATTGCAGAGACGATGACGTCGTTCGATTCGGATGGTGGCTATATCGTCGATGCCGAACCCGAAGACACGCCAGACGGATGGTATTTCTTCTATCAGACGGCCAAATATCTCAGGACGGCTGACCTAGATGATTCAGTTGTTGGCAATGCTCCGATATTCGTCACGAAGCAAGGTGTCTGTATGGGACCTCGTCGCTTTTCCCCGATGGAACAGGGAGGTTAGTATTCGATCGCTGATGCTGCCTTGGCCGACAAGGTAGCGCGCAAGATCGATGCCGTCCGCGCCTTTTCTGCGCGAAGCCACCGGCGAGATCACGCTTTGATCGGAGCCTGCAACCACATGACTAGGTTCGTTGACCTCGTTGTAACTGGCAGGACGAGCGGAACGGGACTGGTTTGATGGAGCCCACGCGTTGTCTTGTGCACGTGCTCGACGTTCACGAAAAGCACTGGGCATGTCGTCTCCCGAATTGAGATATTCGGGATAACATTCATTCTACAGCAGGAGAGTGGCGATAACCGAGTTGGCGATCGGCGGGCTCAATGCGCTGGCCCATGCGAGCGAGGAGGCGGCCGAAGCCGGCGCGCACGGCCGCAGCTTTGCCGACACCGCCGCGCATCTGGAGCAAGCGCCCGAGCACGGCAAGCCTGGCCAAGGTGCGGCGGCGGCCGCGGCCAAACCGGCGGAGAAAAGCTGGTGGGACAGCGCCAAGGACGCGGTCAACTCCGCCGCCAGCGCCGTGGATGCCGGCGCGCACCGGCTGGGCGACGCGGCCATCGGCCTGGCGGAAGCCGGCATTGAACGCGGCACCGCGGCGGTGCGCAGCGTGGCCGGCGACGGCGTGGCCGACGTGCTGCATGGGGCGGCAGAAGGCGTGCGTGAGACCGCCAGGCAGGCGGTGGGGTTCACCTACGGCGTGGGTGCGGGCGCCACCGAGGCCGTGGGGGGCATGGTGGAAGGGACCGGCGACCTGATCGGTGACGGTGTCCGGATGGCGACCGACCCCGCGTTCCGCGGCCAGGTGGTGCACGGCGCCGAGGCGCTGGCGGAGCACGTGGCGGCCGACCCGCTGGGCACGGCGAAGACGGTGGGCAGCGGGGTTCTGCACGCCGGCGAGGATTGGGTGCGCGGCGCCGGCCGGGCGGCGCAGGAAGGCAATCTCGGCGAGTATCTGGGCCGCGGCGTGGGCTCGGCGGCGGTTAACGTGGGCAGCTTCTTCATCCCCGGCGCGGGAGAGGCGGAGGCGGCCAATATCGCTGGCCATGCTGGCGAGGCTGGCGCGGAAGCGTTGGCGGTTGCGGGTTCGACGGAGCGCATCGCCGCGGGCGCCCAAAGCGCTGCTCAAACAGTGGAGCGCAACAGTGTCGACTTGGGGCTGACTTACAAGCCGGGCTGGACAGCTGCGCAACGGGCAGAGGCCGACTCGAAGGTTCGTATGCTGTCGGAGGGTGATACCGTTGTAACCCAATCGAGTCGCTCTGGCACATCAGCGGCAAGTAGGTATAGAAAGGCTGGTAACGATATACCGCCCGGCTGCGATATCGATCACGCTGTAGATTTACAATTGGGTGGCTCGGACACGGTATCCAACATGTGGCCCTTGAACAGTAGTGTGAACCGAAGCTTAGGCTCACAAATACATCATCAGATCAAAGAGCTACCTTATGGAACTATCATCGATCAGGTTACCATCGGAGAGCGTTGATGTTCGACCTGTTTGAAAACGTATTTTCCAAGGACGTAGTTATGTCCGCGGATACCAACAACGCGCAACCGAAAACGCGCGACCAAAGCGACCTTGTAGGTCGCTTTGGCGGTGCATCCTTCGAACAGGGACTCTACAGGGTAGTCCGGGCTTCAGACGTTGGCGAGTGGAACGCAAGGGTCACTGCCGCATTTCCTGACTTCGCTAAGCGCATAGCCTGTTTTGGTTTTGACTGGCTTGGACGCGCGTTTGCAACCGATGCCGCACGGTTAGAGCGAGGTAGGCCAAGCGTTCTGATGTTTGAACCTGGAACGGGGGAGACCTTGGAGATCCCTCGAGATGTAGTCACCTTCCATAATGAGGAATTGCTCGAATACAGAGATGCGGCACTTGCCAGCGAGTTTCACAAGCGATGGTTGGCGAGCGGCGGTGCGATCCCACAGTATGGTCAGTGTGTCGGTTACAAGAAGCCATTGTTCCTTGGTGGAACCGACGACCTCGACAATCTGACGATCTCCGACATCGACGTCTACTGGCATCTGATGGCGCAAGTCATTAGGAAAACAAAATTGATGCCGCCAGGAACGCCGGTCCGGGTCACTGTGTGACCGAAAACTTGTCTTAGAACACTATCTACTTCGGAAAGTATCTCGGCACGTACGAAATAGCTTACACCTCATTCCAATAGGTCGTTGTTGAAAAGCTATATTGTTGAACCCGAAGTTGGAACACCGCCGGCACTCCGCCAAACGTTCCGACTTCACATTGAACTGGAACACCACCGCGCTTGCCTTTGCTGCCACCCGCGCTAAAGCTGGCACTATGAACACGGCGCAGATCGAGGCGCTGCTGCGGGTGAAACGCGCGCGGGAGCAACGGGCCATGGCGCAGGCGGCGGCCGCACAATCGGCTGCCGCAGCGGCCGATATCGCGCAGGCGTCGGCCCGCACGGCGGAAGCCGCGCATGCGGCAACCCGGCCGGAACGCCTGGCGGCCACGTACGCGGAAGTGCTCCGCCGCCCGCACGCCGCGCACCGTATCCAGGCGGCCACCGCGCTCGCTTCCGGCCTGGTCGCCGTGAGCGGCCTGCTGGCGGCGCAAACACAAGAGGCGGACACGCACGCCGAGCACTGCGCCCGCGCGCAGGCGGCCGCCCGGGCGGCGCAGGGACAGGCCATGCGCGGCTGCGAGGCGGCAGAGGCGATCCGCCAGGTCAGGCGGCGCGCAGACGCGGCGGCAGCGGAGCGCGCAGGCGAGAACGAGGACGAGGATCTGGCGCCGGCCCTGCTAGCACGGCGGGGCTGATGCCGTCCGGCGCGGCTGCGCTCAGCCTGGCTTTGCCGACGATGACCCGCGAGCAGGCGGCACAGGCGAACGTGTTTGCCGCAACGCGGCCGCTGCCGCCTGTGGCGGGCCTGCCGTTGCGCAGCGTGCCGGCGCCGGTGTTGGGCCGCCAGGCACAGGCAGTGGCGCTGACCTTTCCCGGCGGCGCACGCGGGCGGTTGCTGGCGCCCCCTGCCGCCTGGCAGGCGGTGCTGGACAGCCTGGATCCCGCGGCTTCCGGCGCCGAAGGGGTGTGGCGCGTCCTTTTGCTGGAAGCCGCCCTCGCCGATGCGCTGGAGCAGCTGGGCGGCGCCTGTCCGGATCTGCGGGTGACCTGCGCGCAGGAGACCGAGGCCGCGAGCCTGCCCTGTGCGCTGGGGCTCGAACTGGCCGGCCATGCGATGCGGCTGGAGTTGGAGCCGGCGCCCGCCGGGGCGGCAGCCCGGGCGCTGGCCGGCGTGCCGCCCGCCCGTGCCACGCCGGCCGGCTTGGTGCTGCCGGTGCACGTGCGGGCGCTGGCCGCAACGTTGGGGCTGGCGCAGCTTCGTGCGGCCGAGCCGGGCAGCGTGATCCTGGCGCGCGGGCCGGATTTCGGCGGCGTCTGCCTGGTAGCCGATGAGCGATTGATCTGGCATGGGCAGGTGGACGGCGGACGCCTGCGCGTTGGCCGCCGGGAACGGCAGCCGGACGTGCTGATGGAGCGGATGTGGATGGACGACGCGGCATTGACCGATGAGAGCGCGCCCGACCTGCAGGATCTTCCGGTGCGGCTGTCGTTCGAGCTCGCAAGGCTCGAGCTGAGCCTGGCGGAATTGCAGGCCATCGGCCCTGGCACGGTCTTCGAGCTCGGCCGGGCGGAGCCCGAGGCCGTGGACATCGTGGCGAACGGCCGGCGCATCGGGGCCGGGCGGATCGTCATGGTGGCCGGCGTGCCCGGCGTGCAGATCACCCGGCTCGGGCCGAAATGACACCCACCACCCTGCTGCCGCTGATCCTGGCCACGGCGGCAATCGGACTCATCCCGTTCCTGGTGATCACCACCACCGCGTTCCTGAAGATCTCCATCGTGCTCTTCCTGGTCCGCAATGCGCTGGGCACGCAGCAGACGCCGCCCACGCTGGTCATGTATGCCATCGCAGTGGTCCTCACGGTGTTCGTGTCGGCCCCGCTGTTCAGCCAGGAATACGCGCAACTGACGGCCCCGGGCACGGATCTGTCGACCGCCGACGGCCTGGCGCGGGCCGGCGGTGCGCTCGCCGGTCCGCTGAAGCAGTATCTCGGGCAATACACGCCGCCGCAGGAGCGGACGTTCATCCTGCAAGCCGCGCAGCGCGTGTGGCCGCCGGATTTCTACGCGCAGGCCAGCGCGACCGACCTGCTGATCGCCATTCCGGCCTTTGTGGTGTCGGAGCTGACAAGGGCGTTCGAAACCGGGTTCCTGCTTTACCTGCCATTCATTGCGGTGGATCTCATCGTATCGAACATCCTGATGGCGATGGGCATGGTGATGGTCTCCCCGCTGGTGGTGTCAACGCCGTTCAAGATACTCCTCTTTGTTCTGGTGAGCGGTTGGACGCGGCTGCTGCACGGACTTGTACTCAGCTATGCGCCGCATTAGCGCATGATGCGTCCGAGCTGGCACCGACCTGTGGCGAAGCGATCAATCTCCTGGTCGCGCCTGCATGGATAACGGCGAACTGATCCACCACCTGAACACCGTCCTGCTGACCGTCCTGTATGTGTCCGGGCCGATCCTGGGGGTGGCAGCCCTGGTGGGACTGACGGCGGGGCTGCTGCAGGCCGTGACGCAGATCCAGGATCAGTCCCTGCCGCAGACGCTGAAACTGGTGGCGATCCTGCTGACGATCGTCGTGCTGGGCGGCGCATTGTCCGGCCTCGTGGTGCGGGAGACGCGCAGCATCCTGGATGATTTCCCGGCGATTGCGCGGTCCGATCAAGGGTCTTGATCGGGGCTTTCGAAGCGTCGCAACGCTTCCGGTGATGGATGAACCTTGTTTGGCTTTTTGGGTCGCCGGTATTGCGGCAGATCGAAGCCGGCCCGCCTTGGTCCGACTAGGCCAGCACGCGCGATCGACGGCGCGGCGAAGATGCTCCACGTCCATGCACGCAGGATCATCCTCTGGCGCCCTGTCATGCCCACCATCGGCCGCGATGACGTCACACCGGTATGCAACCCCTCGGAAACAATGCACGTTTAATCGTACAATCAACACGCAGTCAGGGTGACACGACATGAAGTCTTTGATCGCAGGTGTGTTTGTTGCTGGCTCGCTTCTCGGCACCGCGCGTGCAAACACTGTGAAGGAAACTGTCACCGGGACCATTACGGGCCCTGCATCGGTGGACACATACGGATATTTCGGAACGGCCGGCGCCAACCTGAGCGGCAAGACCGTTACGATCATGCTGCAGTACACGACGCAGGACTTCGATTACACCTATGCCTGCCAGCATTACGGATGCACCGAGTATCTATCCGGCAAGTCGCCGAAGGTGCCGCAGTCCGTCCTGATCACCGCCACCATCGGCAGCACGACGCTGACCTTCAAGCCGGTGAACCTCGGCGAGGTGGTCGTCAGTGCGCCGGGCGGTGACAACATCCTTGTCGAATCCGATCCGGGCACTTCCAACCCCGATGCCGGCATCTTCGTAAGCGTGTACCTCAAGAACGAAGCCAGGTTCGGTGCAAAGCTGTTCCCCCGGCTTCACTACAACCAGGATTTCTTCACGATCGTAGCGCCCCAAGGCCAGAGTGAGTCACCGTTCAATTTCGTCGCGCTGCATGCGGCCCGTTGATGCATGCACCCTCGAGGGCGTGTCCGGCCGAGCGTGGGCGCCGAAACCCGTCAGGGTTTGACGAACCGAAAAGCGAAGCGGTCCGTCTTGCCCTTGATCGAGGGATCGAACACCTTCATCGAGTGCGGGTCGTCATTGTTGGCGAGCATGGTGCTTTGCGCACCCAGCACGAAGCCAGCCGCCTCCACCTCCTCGCGGACGGTTGAGGGGTCGATCCGGTGCAGCGACTGGGTGTCGCTCGTTCCCGTTCCCTCGGCGGCGGCGTGATCGACAATCACGTAAGATCCACCTGATTTAAGTCGCTCGTAGACGGCCTGATTGAAGCGGGCCGCGGTCGCGCCTTTGCCCTGCATCAGCGCGGTGTGAAGATCGTGGTAGAACAGATGCAGCCAGACGACATCGGCCGGCTGGGTGACCTCCGGCATCGCCACGAGGTCTGCCGTGACGGCTTCTACGTTCTCACGGCCCGGCTCCGTCGCGAGCGTCCGCATCAGGCCGACCGGATCGTTTGCGAAATGGGCGACCTCGGCGGGCACGAAGCTGAAGACGCGTCCCTGGGGACCTACCACCTCGGAAAAAAGGCGCGTCCAGTCGCCATTTCCCGGGTAGACGTCGATGACCTTCGCGCCCGCATCGACGCGGGCAAAGTGGGTCAATTCGACGAGCTTGGATTGGTCGTACATCGAAACCTCCTTTAGGGTTGAACGAGCGGCGGCGGGCGAGGAAATACGGGCAAGGGAATACCCTGGGCCGGGTTTGCCGGCGTTGCAGGTCGACGCGGCCATGTTTCGCCTGGCCAGGCGCGGACTTCGCCGGGTTCCTGCGTGGGCCAGCGAGGGTGAGCGCCTGCCTGAACCTGTACGGAACGGTTTGGCTCCTGACGCAGGGCGAAACATGCAAGACAAAGGTATCCGTCCGGCGGGGGCCGCCTACCTGGGCTGAGAGTTTCGGGAACCAGTTTCGGTGTAGGATGGCTCAGTGCTGATTCCAAAAGAAAGGAAGGCGGCTTAGTTGTTTAATGATGATTGCTCTTTGATCGCTCTCGCAGTCATCCCAGCCTATCTGGTAAACGGTAGCAGCCTGGCTCTGCTCGACCTCTTCGAACACCATCACGTTCTCGAAGTCACGTGGACCCCCTTCCACATCGGATAAAAGGTCCGCCCAGAATGGGCGCAATCCTTCGCAGAACTGGCCCACCTCTGTATTTTTCCCAATCATGCCCCAGAGAGAAAGCCCACCCTTTGGGCCGAGGTTGGAGCCTGTTCTGTCCGCAAGGCTCGATAAGAACATCTTTGCATCAAACAGCCACCACCTGTTTTCAGGACTGGTTGCGTCCTCCTCCGCAAGCCGTTTCAGATAAGCACTGGCGAGCAAAGCCACACCCTCGTTCTGATCGCAGGCGAAGCACACATGTATGTGGACATAAGTGCTCAAGTCGATGATCCTTCTCTGAATTGGGTATCCGGTGAAAACCATGCCGTAAGTCTGATCAGGTTCTGCCCAGGCGGCACTCCCCGGGGGGATACAGAAAGGCGAGAGCGGACGGCCGACTGACCGGCATATCATGTAACCGGATGAGAGATCTCTGGGCAGGAGCGACTCTCCCGCAAACGCCTACACCATTTGACCGCGATACAGGTGCAGAGGGCAGCGTCCAGCATAGCTTGGCCGGCCGTCGTCGGGCCTGGAAGACCGCCAGCCTGGTGGCATCAGGTAGCTACTAGGGGATTGCGAGCGGGTTGTTTTCGTCCACGATCATCGGCACGCCGAAATGGTCGGCGGGTATGGGCTTGCGCTCGCCCGGTTTGAGCCCGCCCAGACGACCGAGGACTTTTTGATACAGAGGGGTGCCCGGCGAGATCGATGCCGACTCGCCCAAGTTTCTGCCGTCCACCAGATGAAGGTCGGCGGAGATGGTGATGCACCCGTTTGCCTCCAAAAACGCCTCGCCCTCTGCGCTACGCACCCTGAGATCACCTGGGGCGTATGCGTCGGTCGTGGCTGTAACGGTCGCCACATGCAGGATCGAGGATGGCGGCGGTGGCAGATGGAATGTCATTGCGCGAACTTCTCCTCCCAGAACTGGTAGAGGTGCGGAGCCTCTTGCTTGAGTTCACCCGGTTGCCGGAGAAACTCCGCGTTGCTCTCGGCATACGCTTCGTCGCGCGCGTCGTGGCGGCAACGTACGCGCCGTGGGCCTTCGCGATCGCCGCCGTCGCCAGACCCACCGAGGTTGTGCCACCCCGGATCAACAGCCGCTCGTGCTTTTCGAGTTTGAGCGCCTGGAAGAGCGAGCCCCAGGCGGTATGCAGCATTTCAGGAAGTGCACCGAGCACCTCCCACGGCAATTCGGTCTTGATGGCCTGAACCTGTGTCGCCGGTATGAGCGTGAACTCCGCATAGCCGCCGTCGAACTCGCGCCCCATGCCGCCCATGGCCGTTGCAACCACCGTGCCGGGTGCGAACTCCCCGCCCGGCGCCTCTTCGACGATCCCGGCCGCTTCGATGCCCAACACGCGAGGAAAGGCCACACCCGTCGAGTGGCCTTGCCGTGTAAACAGCTCCGAGCGGTTCAAACCGAAAGCCTTGACCCTGATCAGGACCTGGCCGGGCGCGGGCCGAGGCACCGGCAAGTTCTCGACCCTCAGGACTTCCGGTCCTCCGGCCGCGCGGATGACAATTGCGCGCATCGTGTCGGTCATCATTCATTCCCGTTGAAAGTTGCGAGCACATGCGAGCGGACGAACGTTACGATGCTGGAGATATCAGGAACGGCTTGGAAGCGCTTTCCATCGACTGTTCCCTTACCTTCGGGAAATCGATCGAACGCTGCCTCCGTCGATGCAAAAGCGATACCCTTGGATCGGGACAGCTAATTCAGTCGCGTCATTGTCGCGCCCGAGGCGATCAGCCGGTACATACGATCAGCGACGGGTGTGTCGAACCAGAAGCGTTCGTAACCACCCTTGTCCTCCTCGATGCGCCAAAACCCAGCCTCCTCTTCCACGAGCGGTCCGCCACCGAGCGCCACCAGCCTGTCGCCGCGGACAACCACATCCTGTCCGCCGATCCACGGATTTGCGGAACGATAAGCGCCTGCCAGTGACAGCAACCGAGCCGGAACAGGCGTTACCGGATCGGGCACCTTGTCACGCCCGAATGCACGGTCAAGATACCAAAGCCTGTCGGGCGCCGCATCCTTATCCCCTTTGGCGACGGTCGAGAATTCCAGCATTCCGGCGCGAAAGCCCGGCAGATCGGTGGCGATCTCGCCGCCCAGTGCTTCCAGGCGTCCGGTCCGGTCGCCCGAGCGGACGACGGGACCGGTAGCGCCCAGCGCAAACTCGAGGATGGCGCCATCGGCGGCAAGCCATCGGCCGAGGTACCGTTCGGGCTTGTCGACCCGGCGAGACGCGAACGGATCGGGCTGCGGCGGCAACGGCTTGCCCGCCCGCGCCGCGCGCAATGCCCGCATTGCATAGGCCGTCACCGCGGTCGGCCGATGGTCGGCAAGCGCGCCGTTGGTGCTTGCGAACGCGCCGACGCCCTCCTCCGGATCGACGTCGAAGGACGAGGTGAACATCTGCATGCCGCCGGTGTGATGGAGCATCGGCCGGTCGTCGATCTTCGTCCGCATGAAGCCGGATGAATAACCGCCGCCGACTTTCTCGGCGTTCACCACGTTGCCGAGCATCGCCTTGGCGCTCGCATCGGGGAGCAACGGCGCCCCTGTGCCCCGCCCGAGCGTGATCACATATCGCAGATAGGCCGCCATGTCCGACACGGTCGCCATGATGCTGCCCGCGGCCTCGTCCATCTCGTTCCACGGGCCTTCGACCAGCGCACAGCCGAACATCGGCGGCAGATCGTCGGCCGGCACATAGCCGGTCGCCATGCGGCTGCGGTCCTCGATATGGATGTGCGCCGTCGCCCGCAGCATGCCGATCGGCTTCTGCACGCGCTCACGGATCACCTCCGGATGGGGGCGTCCGGCGACCTGGGTGATCAACAGGCCGATCAGTTCATAGCCGGTGTTGCTGTAGGAGAAGTTGGTGCCGGGTTTCGCGCCGGTCCATAGCCGTCCGTCGGGAGAGTTGGGCGGTACCGGCGCCCCCTCAGGCAGCCCCGCGACATGATTGAGCACTTGCTGCGCGGTGATCGGCTCGGGCGGCAGGCAGTGCAGCGGCAGATAGCGGGAGACCGGCGCGTCCAGGTCGATCTTGCCCTCGGCTGCGAGTTGCCACAGCGCGAGCGCTCCCAAGGATTTGGAGATAGAGCCGATCTCGAACAGATGGTCCGGACCGACCGGCGTGCGACTGGCGAGATCCGCCCAGCCTATGCAGAGATCGGCTTCGAAGCCTTCATCGTCCACCAGCGAGACGATCATGCCTGGCAGACCGGTCGCGATGAGTTCGGCCTGCGCACAGGTCCGGATCGCCTCGATCGCCGCGGCGTAGTCCCGCTTGCCCGACGCACGCACCATGACGCGTTCTGGATACGCCTCGGTCGCGGCAACTGCGGGTGCGACGGCGAGAAGCGTGGCTGCGCCAAGCAGTGTGCGGCGGGTCATGGTCATGTGTCGGCCCCCAGGTCTGTGTGCCACCAGTAGGACGAACTCCGTGATGACCCTAGCGCTCTCTATCGGCTCTACTCGTGTCGGGTCCGGACGTCGTCCTCAAACCGGACTGCGCGTGGTCACCACAGCTTGCGGGGTCATGCGGAAGATGGTTCCGCAACCGCTCATCCCGGCGCCGGCCGATATGCGTTTGTTGCCGGCGACCTAGCGCCTTACCCATGCATTTCGCAGCACCGTTTCTGTTTGCGTTTCGGAGTCATAGGAGAACACTGTCCCAAGCCCCCTGCCTCAGGCAATCAACCCGTAATTTGTGTGGCGTCAGAGACTCCGTTCGACAGTCGGGAGGAACCCAGGACGCTGTGCATCAAGCTAGCGGGCGCCCGTCGGCGTACGTGCCCCTCGGCTGATAGTTAGTGGCCTGAAGCGACGGAAGCATCTCCGTGGGCTTACCCAGGCGACTGCGGAGGAAGTCGCTTGGCTCCACCGACTCGGGAAAGGCCCGGGCGCTTCGGGGTGTGAACTTGAAAGGGAACGTCGCCCCATCGTCCTGTGCGAGCGCGAGTGGATCCGGGTCCAGACTTGGCAGCAGCAACGTACGGTCGAAAGCGAGTCCCACTGTTTCGAGTTGATCAAGCATCCAAGCCAACGCCCCGTCGGAAAGGCCACGGTTCGGGTAACCGCCGCCGACATCGGAGTGGCAGCCTGGAAACGCGCACTGCACTACACCCTGTCGGGTTGTCCAGAACGTGGGACTGAACAAGTCACGCGCCTCATCTGCCGCGAGCGCGTGGAAGCCGTTCTCGATGGTCTCGTCCAACATGGTATTACAAATCGAGAAGTCGAAAGTCGGCTTTCCCGAGAGGCCGAGCAGAGGTATCCCAAGCGAACTCACCGTGTCGAAAACCCCGACCGCGCGAATGGGCGTTGGTGAAACATAATCGTCCTTTGTCAGTTGTGGAACCGGCCGCGCGGTTGTTCCACCAATCAAGGCAAGCCGCGCCTGATCGACCAGGTCTCCGTTTGGCTCGCGGTACGAATACCATGCTGACACGGCTCTGAGATAGGCGGAGGTCTTGTCGTTCGGGTCGTACTTGCTTTTGTCCAGCAGCCCCCTCGCCGCGACGAGGCCTGCGAGGGCGCGCGCGGCCGTTGCGCCTCGGCTAAAGCCGACAATGACGATCGTATCGCCTATGTCGTAGCTGCGAGATAGAAAGGTGTATCCGCGCACTATCGGTTCGGCGATCCCGTCGCCGAATGCATTTCCGAGTACCTTGAGCACCGCATCGCCCTGCGCGCCCACTCCCGGGAGGTACTTGCCAGTCTGAGCGATTGGTCCCGTCCCGACGGTCTCGAACGACCCGTTGCCGGCATCGAATGGCTCCCCCCCTAGACTATCGAAAATGCGGGCGATGTTGGTTGGGTTGTTTTGTTGTTTGACTTGGTTCGTTCCGTCCAGGCAGACGACATGACTGACCATTTCCCGGATCCTCCCTGCTGGCAGCGCACATGAAAACAGCGCTTCTAATTTGTTGGCAATATAGTACGATCTTATCGCGGGCTTCTCGGTGACAAAGCAAAGGACCTCGTACGAAGTCGCCGCCGAGTGATTGTTTCAACAACGCCGAGGCAATCTGCAGCGCAGCGGCCGAGACAATACCTGACTCCGCTGGTTGGGTCAGTATCCCGGCCATTCACGACTTCCTGCAGACAGGATTGGCGGTGACTGCGCGGAAGGTCGCGGAGAAGGTAAGCTGGTGCGTGTTCGCGCGTGCAAACCATGTGACGAGCGGATGCAGTCCCGGCAACGCGTGAGCATCAAGAACACCAGCGTTCCCTAACCGACCCGTCGACGTTCTCATCACGATTAGGGAGGGCAGAAGCGTTACGCTCGCGAAGAACGCGTAAGACACGAAACTATCTACCGCATACGGCACTTGCTCTCGGAGCCCCTTCCCCGACGTGAGAATACGCGCTGGCCAGGCGCGTCTTCTTCCGCCGCCTACCTTGTCTTGCGCAGAGACGACCATCCGGGATGCCTCGGCATGCGCGATCAGACCACGAGATCCGGCCGACCACCGAAAGAGCCGGACCATCCGAGGGTCTGCACCGACCAGGGCCGCGAGTTTCGGAATGCTGCGTCATTTGGGGTCGGACTGCCTAGCCGCTTCCAGGCCGACCCTCCAGTGACGGGCCGGCCGTCAGGCCGCTTTCGCTTCGTTCAGTTTCGTATCCGCTGCAGTGCGGGCCGCTGTCGCGGCGTTCAGCACGCCTTCCGCTTTCGCCTTATCCGCCTGCGCGGCAGCTAACTGCGTCTGACCCGTCGCAAGCGCCGTCTGCGCCTTGGCGAGATCGGCCGCTTTCTTCTGCGCATTGCCGCCCGGCTGCTGTGCGGTGGTGATGAGCTGCTGCGCTTTCGTGATGGCAGTCGTCGCCGCCGTCTCGGCCTTTGTCGCGGCGATAACGGCTTTCTCCGCGGCTTTCACAACCGTATCGGCCTTGTCAAATCGCTCCTGGGCCTTCATCACCTTGAAGTCTTTTGCGGACACGTTCTCCTGCGGTGTGGCAGAGTCCGTTGGGAAGGCTGTCTGGGCCTGCCAGCCGGCGCGCCGTTTATTGCCCTGATCGTCGGTTACGAACGCCGGGTCGAGCACGACGCGGGCGGTCTGCAGGCCGTCCTTCACGGTCATGTTGTCGTATCGTTCCTGGATCTTGTCGGCCGTGAGCGGCCTGCCTTCCTTCAGCCCCGGGCTCGTCGTGCTGGTGGACGAGCCCGTCACCATACCGGGAGAGACCTCGATGCCCATGCGCTTGTTCCCAAGCTCGGTCGGCTCCGGCTTCGGCTGCGCGTCCATTGCGGTCTTCTTTTCGGCGATGAAGGCTTTACTCGCTTTCTCCAAGACTTCCGATAGCGCGCCGACTGCCGCGGCCAGCTCCGCTACCGTGTCCGGCGCCCCGGTCTGCGCCGCTGTCAGCTCCTTCTTCTTCGCGTCCAATGCCTTGCGTGCTTCCACCAATGCTTTCAAAGCGTCGGCGACGGGTTTCTGGCCAAGCACGGCGCGATCGTCAGCGGCTTCCTTAAGCTCGTTGGCGATGTGCCCCTCGATCAACGCCGCCTGCGCAAACGCCTCCTTCACTGTGGCCAGCATTGCCTGACCACTGGCGAACTGTGACGACACCTTCGACGGGTCCGAGCCTACCGTCGCGAACGCGGGCATCTCGATCGCAGGCTTGGCGTCCGGGCCGGTGCCGGAGCCGGTCAGGGTCATGTTGGCGGGCAAGCTTCCCGCTGCCGTAGCCTGCGCCACCTCGTCTGCCCGATAGCCGGCCAACACGCGGGGGCGCTGGTCCGTACCTGGCCCGTGTGCCGAGATCGAGTGGGCGTGCGGCTCACTGCCGCTCTTGCTCGCGTTGGTGACGTCTTCGCCCATCTGTACGACTGCCAGGGCGTCCGCGTCGCGGTCGGAATTCATCCGGCCGGTCAGGTGGTCTTCGAGATCCTTGCCGAAGCTCTTCAGCCCGGCCTGCACGGCGCCCAGCTCGACCTCGTCTTCCGGGTCGTCCTTGCCGTCGATCACGGCGACGTCGCATGTCACGCCGGCCTTCTTCAGCGTCGCGCCCAGCTTCTCCTGGTCGACCACGCCCTTCTTGACCCTCAGCTCAAGTCCGCTATCCGGCGAGAAGGTGCAGGTGCCCTTGGCCGGACCCTTTCCCTTTTTCGTGAGTTCCGTGAGGAGTGACTTCTCCACCGCGCCCACGATCAGCGCCGGCTGCGCGCCGCCGCTGGCGAATTCGAACTTATCGAAATACGTGAAGGTGGTCTTGTTCTTGCCGATCTTTGGAAGCGTGGTCTTTATCGTTTTGCGATAAGCCGCGACATCGGTCACATCGGTAGCTTTCTCGAACACCTTAAGCATGGCGGCACCTTTTCCGGTTGTTTCGGCGAGTGTAGCTGCATCATGGTCGTTCGATAAAGTGTCGCTTCGACGAAAACACGCGACAATCTCAGGGAACAAAATACAGACGGCGCTCGCCCTGAACCCCAGTCAAGACGCATGGGGGCTGGGCCCAGGTGGGGAGGCGGCCGGAGCCGCCCTCCGACGGGTTGGCTGTTTCGACTCCCTCTGCGATCCGGAGGAACCGCGGCGTCGCCACCATGCCGGGTTGGAAGTCGATCGACTGTCGCGCAACGCAGCGCGTGTGGTCGAAGGACCGAGATGCGGCAGCAGGCGCCTGCCTTACGGCTGAAATAACGCGCTGCTTTCCGCGGTGACTGACAATGCCGATGTTGTTGTCGAGCGGGCGATAACTCGTTTCCGATGGCCTCACCTACAAGCGCGCCAGCAATAGCGTCGCGCGACGCCTGCAATCGCAGCCGATACAACGAACGGCGGCATAAGCGTGGTGCAGGTCGCAGGCCAGCATGACGACACATCGGACAATAGTCCGAATGGCGAGATGCGGACCATCACGGGATCAGTCTCGTGCCGTGTACGCAGTTGAGATATTGTAAACTGCGGAGTTGAATTGCGCTGGACGACCTTACGCTGGCCGTGCGGCATATCTGTTTTTTCTATTGAGCAGCCTAGAAACTGAGATCACTCCCCCTTTTCGTCACGCCGAAATCGATGTTCGAGCCTGCAAGATGTGCGATCTTCCGCGTTTCCCGGGAAGGCTGATGCGGCGCACCATAAGATGAAACTTGTAGGCTAGCTCAGTAGGAGATTACGCTCTTCATAGCGGACCCGAAGAAACCAGGATCCGCAAACAGGACCGGAAAACGGTCGATAAAGGAGATAGTCCGATGTCCAAGACAAAATGGCTTTTGTCCGCTGCGGTGTTTGTCGCGCTCGGCACCGGGGCGGAAACGGCTGCGGGACAAAGCAATCCAGCCACTCCACTGATCCTCAAAGATTCAGGAAGCTTCTTTGTCGGAGGTCAGCTCGAAGACAGTCCCGCGATCAGCACCAACCCGAAAGGGCCAGCAGGCTTCGGGTATTCCAACAATGACTACATCACTGTCGATCAGATGTACGTGCAGTTCGAGGTGCCGAGGGGCACTGCGGGCAAGATACCGATCGTCATGATACATGGTTGCTGCCTTACGGCGAAAAGTTGGGAGGACACGCCGGACGGGCGCATGGGGTGGTATGAATACTTCGTGCGTCAGCATCACGCGGTGTACCTACCGGACCAGTCGGGGCGAGCGCGTTCCGGGTTCGACGCCACGTCGATCAACGAAGTGGCGCTCGGCAACCAGCCTCCCAGCACGCTTCCGGCCATTTTCACGTTCGGCCGGAACTCGGCTTGGGACCTGTTCCGTTTCGGGCCCAGATATCCGGACGTGTGGCCCGACGAGCAATTTCCCGTCGAGGCAATCAACGAGTTCTCCAAGCAGGTCATCCCTGACCTGAATGCCACGTTGCCGACTCCCAATCCCAGCTACGCGAACCTTGCGCAAATCGCTGTCCTGGCTGGTGGTGCGGTCGTCGTCGGGCACTCGGAATCGGGTTTCTTCCCGGAACAGGCGGCACTCACAAACAGCTCGGCAATTCGTGGCATGATCTCCATCGAGGGAGGCTGCCCGAAGCTGAACCAGGGCCAAGTCTCGACCCTCGCGAAGATCCCCGTTCTTTTCATATTCGGGGACCATCTTGAAGGGTCCGACATCTCGGCGCCGCTCTGGGCGGCGAACGTCAAGGATTGTAAGATCGTCACAAAGCAGATCAATGCGGCGGGCGGCAACGCGCAGTTCTGGCACCTGCCGGAACTCGGATTGCACGGCAACAGCCACATGTTGATGATGGACCGCAACAACCTGCAGATAGCCGATCTCATCCTGGCCTGGATCCAGAAGAATGTGGATCAGACCCACGGCCAACCCTTGGTCGGCAAGAACAGGAACCTTCCGGGGTAGGACGTTCGCCGGCGGGCGGTGATCTGTGTCGCCGCCCCGCCTGCAATTTATCTCGTGAGCAGTTCAGTATGGCGCCGGCACCGCCAGGGGCGGTGTTCCATTACTCGCGTGATCGTGGGGGCGAGCACCCGCAGACCCGCAAGCCTGGCTGGCCGACGTGGTGGCCCGCATTGCCGATCATCCAGCCCAGCGCCTCGATGACCTGCTGCCCTGAAACTGGGCCGCAGCTAATCTGAGCGCGTCGATCAGGCCGCCTGAGCCCCGCGCCAATCGGTTCCAGTAAACACCGCAGTGCTTGGCGGATGCTTACAACGTTTCTAGGGCTTCGTCATTGGATGTACAGGACCCAGGCAGGATACCTCCTTGCGCTGTTCGTCAAAGCATGCCGGATCATTGGGGCACCGGCCAAAAGGTCCTGCGGCTCGGCATTCGTGCCATTCCGTCGGGCTAGGGCCACACCATGCATGATGACCAAATAAATCGACACATCCCAGAGGCGCGCTCGTCGGGACGACACGCATGCCCCCCGCAACCTCATTCGGGAGCACAAGACCCATGCAGGAGACCTGCTTCCATTGATCGTTAAAGCATGCCGGATCGTTAGGACACCGGCCAAAGTGATCGCCAGCACGACATTCGTGATGTTCTTTCGGGCTAGGGCCACACCATGCCAGATGACCAGCTGCATCGACACATCCGAGAGAAGCGCTCGATGGGTTGACAGGCATTCCCGCAATGTCGTTCGCGAGCCCCGGTAGTGCGACCAGGCAAACGCCAAGAGCCGCAATCCATGCAAGGGATATACGAGGCATCGTCTTTCCAAAGCCTGCAATTGGGGATTCGCTCATCGGCAGTCCTCCTACGCTCGGCCGCCCCGACCAACGTTTGTCCCAAGTTCGGTCGCCCGACCGCGCATACGTGAAACTGGAACTCGGATCGCGGCGCTCGTAGGGCGGCGAGTCCACAAGCAGCAGCCTGTTCAACATACCACAAGTCGAGTACGGATCGAACAATTGGGCGGCGGCCATCACCGGATGGATACCGACCACTCGTAGGCGCGGTCGTATTTAACTGGCGAGGCGTGAGGATGTCGTCCATGGCACACTTGCATCATATCGCTGCCAGGCGCCGCCATGTGTCGCCGCCGCTCCGCTTACGTATGGCGGCAAGTAGCCTCCACATGCGCGCGGGACGAGCGAGCGCATGTGGAGTTGAAGTCTCTAGAACTTTGTCGCCTGGGCGACTGCGTGGCCCAGCAGGACTTCCGCTCCTACCGGCAGACCGAACAGGTTCGGCTTGCTTACCACCACGTGCAAGGCGTTCACCTCGACGGTGTTGGGGCCGAGCTGGATCTGCTCGTTGACGGTGACGCTACCGAGCGATGGCAGGGTCACCCGGGTGTTGGGGGCGGTGTTCACGTCGATCGGTAGCCCGCCGATCGTCAGGCCATTGAACCCGGAGCCCGTTGTCGAGGCTGTCGATACGCTGCCGCTGCGGTCTTCCTCCGCGGCCGAGGTCAGCGAGGCCGCCCGGATCAAACCGCCCAGGAGCGATACATTGGCGAGCGTCGCCGACGTCCTGGACCCGATGCCGTTGCCGGTGGTGCCACCGAACGCTGTCGTAGTTGCCGCATCAGCCGAGAGGAATCCCGCTATGTCGATGTCGGCCACGGAGCGGGTAAGGGTTTCGCCGCCGGTGCCGGCGCAGTCCGGAATGCCGACCGCCGCTCCCTTGCCGGCAGTCTCGTCGATCAACGACCCGGCATCTCCTCTGACCACAGCAGCCGAGGCAAAGCCCGCCAGGGCCGCTGCAGGTTGCGCTCGCGAATAGGCGGCGTAGGCCTGTGCCACGGCCAGCTTGGCGCCGACCGGAAGGCCCAGGCTGTTTGCCTGGCCCACTTTCACCAGCAGCATGTCGACAAGCAGATGCGCCTTCAGCTTACCCACTCCCTGTTCGGTTGCCTTCACGACCACCGACCCTATCCCGGGGAGAGCCAGCTCGGTGTTATCCGGCGTGTTGGGGTCAATGGCATTTCCGGCGACCACGAGGTTGGTGATCGTCGTGCCCGCCTCCGACGCCGCCAGGCCGGTGGACGTCGCGCTCACCCCGGCCGCCGCCCTCAGCGCATCGGCAGTGATCAAGCCACCCAGGAGGTTCAGCTTGGTGACAGTCGACGTCTGAAGCGTCGATGCGGTGCTCGCAGTCTTGCTCCCGTACGCAGAGGTTGCGCTGGTGGCCGCTGTTGCCACCAGACCGGAGGGCCCGATGCTGACCGATGACGCTGTTGCGGTACGCGTTGCACCCAAGGTGCCACGGCAACCGCACGACTCATGTGAGGCAGTCGCAATCTGAAGGGCCAGCGCGCTGTCTACGCCACCAGCGGCCAGCAGCCGGGCGTGGCCAGTGAATTCGCCCGAGAGTGGGGCCGCTGCAGCGTGGCCCGCCAGCCCGAACAATGTTCCGGCAACGAGCGTCAAGGAAGACCTGAGATTTTTTGTTTTGGACCCGTAACAAGGCACTTTCTGCTTGGGCGTCATTGAGGAACTCCAGTCATCAGGGCCGATGCGAAGATGCGCGACTGCACTCCTGAATACAGTGGCAACCGTAATGATATTATGCCGCGCGAGCGCTTGCCACAAAATACAACGTAAGGTGGAATGAATCTTCGGGCGCGCACGTTCCGCTAGATACCTGGCGGTCTTCGATGGACAGGGAGCTACACGTGTCCGGTTCGTCGCCCGTTATGGCCTGCCGTGACGAGCGATTTGCGGCTGTTGGACGATGGTCCGAGCCGGGGGCAGGAGCCTGGCGGAACGGCCGCTTACTCCGGGCGGTCTGCGGGGCGCTCCGGTTCGGCCGCGGCAGACCGGCGTGCCGTTTCCGCAGCGACGAAGTTTTGCGACAAAGCGTGGTACACCCCTTCCGGACAGACCAGCTTCGACGTTGCGAACCCGATCACGGATGCCAGCATGAGCGGCACGACGAGCGCATGATCGTTGGTCATTTCGGTCACGATGACGAAGGCGGTGATCGGCGCCTGCACCACGCCCGAGAAATAGGCCACCATGCCGAGCACCACGAGTGCCTGGGCCGGTGCGCCGGGCAATAGGGCCGCCACGCTGTTACCCAGCCCGGCGCCCACCGCGAGGGACGGTGCAAAAATACCACCCGGTATGCCGCTGATGGAGGATGCCAGCGTGGCGATGAGCTTGAGCGGCCCGAAGCCGTCCGGTTCGGTGCTGGTGCCCTGCACCAGGCCGCGCGCCTGCGCGTAGCCGGTCCCGAACACCGTGCCGTGCGACAGCAGCCCGCACACGGCGACAGCCATGCCGCACGAGGCCGCGAACGCGACGGGGTGCCGCCTCAGGAAAGCCCCGGCGCGTCCTGGCAGGCCGGCGCCGAACAGGATCAGCACGCGGCTGAACCCGCCGCCAAGCACGCCGCCCAACACCCCGATCACCGGCACCGCGAGCAGTCCCTCCCAGCTGCCGCGCAGCACCGCCCCTGTTGTCCCGAAATAGGTGTAGTCGCCTTGCAAGGCGAGCGAGGTGACGCCGGCCGCGATGACTGCACCGAGGATGATGCCGCTCGTCCGCGACTCGAAGGAGCGACTCATCTCCTCGATTCCGAAGACGATGCCCGCGAGTGGCGTGTTGAATGCCGCCGCAACCCCCGCGCTGGCGCCCGCCAGCAACAGGCCGGGCTGCCGGCGCGGGGAGAGCCGCCCGATTGCGAACATGATGGCCGCGCCCACCTGCACCGTCGGTCCTTCCCGCCCGATGGACGCGCCGCACAGCAAGCCCAGCAGCAGCAAGGCCATTTTGCCCGCGGCGACACGCAGCGAGACCAGGCGCTGGCGTGCGGCCAGCCCGTGCAGGTGGCGGGCTGCGATGACTTGCGGGATGCCGCTGCCGCCGGAGTTCGGGAAGTAGCGCCGGGACAGCCAGCACGATACCGCGAAACCCGCGGGCGTCAGCACCAGCACGGCCAGCGGCATCCGGCCAGCGAGGGCCTGGAACCCCCTGCCGGCCCAATCAGCTGCGATGGCGAGCAAGACGGCCGCCACCCCGACCACGCCTCCGCCGAGCACGAACACGCCCCTGCGCTGCCAGCGGAGGGAAAGGACACGAACTTGCCGGCGGCGGCGGCCGGTATAGGAGAGCCTGGACATCGACGGGAGTATAGGGACCAAGCCCATTTAGACGAACCAGGTGATGTTGCCCACGCATCGAAACCGGGCGGTGGACCGTTTCGGAATCGGAACGGGGCGCCGGTGCCATACGTAGCCTATCGCGCATGGTCTTGCGGGACGTCGCCGGCAATCGGAGCTAAGTTACCGATCAAACCGAGATCACCAGGTTGTTTGCGGCAACCCCACATTTGCCGTCTCGAACTGAGGCCAGACGGCAGGCGGCTTATCCGGCGTCGGCCGTCAGCCTATCCCAGTTGCCGTGAGCGAAACCCTCGCGGGCGGCCGCATCCAGGGGAGCTCCCTCGAGGAAGCGGCGCGCCGCTCCGCCTGGGCGATACTGGTAGGGGAAGTCGGTCGAGAACAGCAGGCGTTCAGGGCCGACGATGTCGAGGCAGCGCTGCAGGTACGCGTTGCTCCACATGCCGCTGCCGGTGACGAAAAGGTTGCGGCGGGCGTACTCGGCAAACGGATGTTGCAGGTCCAGCGCACGGTCGAATACGGCCGACATCCGCTCCAGGGTGAACAGCACGACCTCGCCCCAGTGACCGAGGATGATCTGCAAGTCCGGCAGCTCGTCGAACACCCCCGCCGCTGCAAGCCGTACCCATTGCAGCCCGGCTTCGTAGTGCCAGCCAAGACCGAAGGCGGCGAGTGCCAGATCGGCTTTGTCGCTCACGCCCGAGTAGAGGGCGTCGCGCACCGCCGGCAACGGCGTTTGTGGATGGATGAAAACAGGGATTTTCAGCTCCGACGCTTTCGCCAGCATGGGGCGCAGGTCTGGGTGATCGAGATGCCGGTCGCGCGTGCGGCCGCAGAGAAGCGCACCATTGAGGCCAAGCTCACGCACGGCGCGCTCCAGCTCGCGCGGTGCAGCTTGCGGATCGGATGTCGGTAGCGCGGCAAACCCCTGAAAGCGGTCGGGGTGCCGTGCGCAGGTCTCGGCGATCAGGTCATTGACGCGGTGGGCGATCTCGACGGCTGGCCCAGGCTCCAGGTTGTGCAACCCCGGAGTAGTCAGGGAGAGCACCTGAACATCGACCCCCTGCTCGTCCATCAATGCCAGGCGGCCATCGCCCAGGTCGGCAAGCCGGCTTCCATTCTCACCACCGTCGGCAAAGGAAGAGACGGGATCGGACGGCGGTGGTGCCGCGGCCCAGGCATCGCGCACCGTGTCCGGCAGAATGTGTTCCTCAACCGCGATCAGGCGCAATCACAGGTTCCTTTCGGGTGAATGAGAACCGCCGCGGTTGCTCTGTGTGCGTCCTTAGACCACAGTGCCGCGCGTGGCACCGTTGTTCATACGCGATGAACGCACCGGGCGGCGGTCTTTCCATCCGATCGCCGAACATCGCCTCATTGAGGTGTAATCGGATCGCCAGCCTCGGGGTGGCCGGCGCGTGCTGCCGTCTTGGTCGGGCGCAGGCGATGGCCATCGCATCGGTGGCGATCCGGTCGACGAAGCCGGTCAGTCTCGCTCGGGCCAACACCGATGTCAGGGCGTCGAAGCTCGCGCGGCGGCTGGACGTGCCCGGGTCTTGCGACGGCAGCCCGGCCTGGTCTGCGTCGAGCAGCCGAGCGAGCACGGGCTTGCGGAGTTGACGACGCACAGCGGGGCCGTTCATGCGTCTGGTCGCCTAGCTGCGGCCGGCGATGTCAGCGGCCGGTTGCATCTCGCTGACGAGAACCGCCGGTTCGTGTCTGATGGGTGCGATTGTCACGGCCTCCTTGTTGGGGAACGGACGCGGTACGGGAAAGTGGCCGGCTGACCGCTGGTGCGCGAGGCAGGCCGTCGACTGGACTCTCGCGAGTGCATTGTCGACGTAAGTGCGGTCGCATGCCGCGTTCCAGCCGCCGCCCTACCGCCTACGAGACAGGCCGGGGAGCCGGCTAGATTTTCATGGGCGGCGAAGGCACTGACTTCGATGCAGGTGTCCAGAGTTGCCCGGCTACTTCCGAAATTCCTCATACGCCGGACACTTGTTGTGACTCCGCTACTCTTCGATATCGAAGACAGTGTCCATAGACGAAAGAGCTAGAAGCTTTGCCACTTCCCCTGACGGCCGGCGCAAGCTCAAGCTCCACCCCCCCGCCTGAGCCTCGTCCTCTGCGATCAACATCATCCCGAGTGCTGCCGAGTCGAGAAACTCCAATTTGCTCAGATCGAAGACATGGCGAAAACCCGCGTTCGTATTCAAATCATTCAGGATTGCACGAAACGCGAGATGATCCTTGAACGTAAACGCACCTTCGAGCGCAATTACCGATCCGCCTGATTCCATGCTTTTTTGGTAATTCACAATGAGTGCCCTTTTTGAAGCTATTCAGAAGTACGAATCAAAACAACTCGACATCGCCGCCGGAGGCGAACTCCGTCGCATCCTCATCCGCCAACAGCTTGCTTGAATGTTCACCGGTCAGCTGAACAAGCAATCGTCTTTTTACCGACTCTAACGTGTTCCTTTCCAGAATGCGGTCGAGCCAGCTCTCATCGATCACGCCTGGTGTGAAAACCCCTGGATAAGCTGCGTCGGTGGCTTGCTCCGCCGAGACCGCCGCTTCGCCGAGGACGCCGAGCATCTCAATCACATGAGCAACATGCTGTTTCGCCCGATCCTGGAACTGAACACCGACGACAAGCTGCCCGATGGTGGCCGACATCTCGTCCGAACTAGCAACCGCTTCCTCGAGCACCGCTTTGAAGGTCTGGTTCTGAGCCAGGATCCCTGCAACTAGTCCGTCCAGCCGGGCTTTCGCGTGGATATGCTCGGACATGTCCAGTGTGGCAATCTCCTGCAGAACAGCTTGGCCGCTACGCATTCCACGGGCCACCGCACCGATACGCTCCCGGACCTGCTGAGATATTTCCGCCGTCGCAACGGACAGGTTCTTGATCTCGAGAGCGATCACACCGAAGGCGCTTCCCGCTGCACCTGAGCGGTTGGCCTCAATCGCCGCGTTAAGCGCGAGATAACGGGTCTGCCGGTTGATCGCCTCGATCTGGACGGCGCATTGTTGCGCAGCCTCGACATCCCGGGTGGTGTCGTCGAGCGCGTAGACCATCCTCATGGCGTGCTTCGAAACGGACAGAATAGTCTCGATGACCTTCAGGAGGACACCTTCAACGTCCAACATAGCCTGGCCGATCGGCACCGCTTGCCCATCGACTTCGATAGATCTGGCAACCGTTATGATCGTTTCCATTTTCTGCATCTGAGCCTGAGCGACGGCGGCCAACTCCTGAAAACGCCTGCTCAAATCCGAGGTGCTATCCTCGACAAGCTCCGAGGACTTGGTCAGCTCCTGCACGAGGGCACTGAACATGCGCCGCTCCAACTCCGACAGGTCTAGCCATCGGCCGACAACCTCCAGCACTCGGTCGTCGGGCTTTGTTCGTCCATCGTGGGCGGAGGCGCTTGTCGCGGTAGTCACTTTCGCTCCGTTAAGTCGGGAGCCGAGGTCGAATGACCTTTGCTATCGGCGATGTCGGCCTCCTGTACGCTCTGCTGGTGTCATAACCGGCCCGTGTGCGCTCTTCTCGAGTTGCCTGAACAACCCATTTCGCCATTCTGGCGCGATCGCGTTCAGAACAGGTTAAGACTAGTCCTCAATCGCCACATTCTGAGCGAGTGGTGAGCGGGAAGTTCCACTCGTCCGCCGGCTGCACGGCGATCATGGGGCTGGCAGCATGCCGATGGCAGGTTGTCCGATCGCGATGCAGACCGCCATGATGTCGTCG
The DNA here is from genome assembly GCA_964657885.1 of uncultured Acetobacteraceae bacterium. GTDB lineage: Bacteria > Pseudomonadota > Alphaproteobacteria > Acetobacterales > Acetobacteraceae > BOG-908. Next base: position 26,339 of record CAZZWO010000002.1, read on the forward strand.
GAGTAATCGGAGCAAGCGTATCGGTCCCTCAGAGATTCCAAAGCCGACACCCCGACTGCTGCCGCTTCGGCGAGTTTGCCATCCGCGGCCAGATTGGCCGGGCGGACCAGAGCATCTGCGATCGCGTCCCGCGGGACATCGGCCGCGCCAAGCCCACTCTCGTAAAGCCCATCGCTGAATAAACAAATTACCCCGGGGTTCTGAAGATCCACGTGGTTGATCTGGTAAGGAGTATGAGGTCTGACGCCCAGCGGCAGGCCACAACCGTTCAAATCTTGCCGTCCGGCCGAACTGACAAACATAGGCGGAGGCCCTCCAGCGCTACACCAACTGACACGTTTGAGCCTTGCGTCGACGTTCGCGTAAATCATGGTGGCGTATTGACCCCGTGGCAGCATTGCGTGGAGCCGCGCATTCAAAGCCGATGCCATTTGCACAGGACTGTCACGCGGCAATGTTTCCTCTGACAATATCGCGTGAAGGCGGAAAGTGTTTAGCGCTGCACTGAGGCCGTGGCCCGCAAAATCCGCAAGTGTGATGGCGAAGCGCCCTTCAGTAATCGGCCACGCGGCCCAGAAGTCTCCTCCAACAGCCTCTCCAGACCGATAAAGGCCCGCAAGCCCGATGCCGCATTTGCTTTGAAGGTCCGATAGTTCCAATTGACTAGGCAACAATGCAAGTTGCATGCGCCGCGCCGCGGCAAGGTGCTCTCCTGCCTTATCACGTTCGCGATACATATGGCCGACCAAATCCGGCCTTTGCATCGCGCTTCCTACACACACGACCACCTCGTCAGCCCTCAAGGGCTTACGGGCGATTGCGGCGCATTTGACGGACCGCGCCGTGCACGGCTCCGTTTGATCGGCCGACAGCAACCGGACAATAACGGGTATCGCGCCATTGTTCTTTTCGGAGATATGAGCGAGCAACTGCTCCTCCGCAACGAGGGGAACACTTTCGTCTATAATCAACAATCCTGCCGGCTGGCGCCCGAGAATGAATATGGCCTCGTCCGCGGTCCGAGCGGTGGTTACTATGCCGAGCCCCGAAGTCCTCAGCCAACCGGCGATCCTGCGAGCTTCCAATGAATGGGGACTTAAGACGATAGTCTTTCCTAAGGTTTCCATCTAACTGAGCTCGACAGCGGGGTTACAGCGCTCGAACTTCAGGTGAGTGTTGCGACCATGCCGCGATACACTGAGCTCCGCCGCCGCACGGGCGATGATTAAGCCGCGGCCGGCTCCCCTGGGTGATGTTTCAACTTGTCTGGGCTCTGGAGGAGGTATCACGTAGCCGTCACCTTGATCCGCAACGATGATGGTTAGATGACGGACGTTCCAGCCAGCCGCAACCGTGACTGGACGGTTCGCCTTCGCAGCGTCAGCTAGTGCCGCGCTGATGTTTTGCTGACGAGTGGATAAGTCTCCCCACACTTTGGATGGTCCGGAACTCACGCAAAGGTTTCCGTGAACTACCGAGTTGTATATGACTTCGTGAAGGGCTAGCCGTGCAAATGCGGAGATGTCGCAACCTTCCGCAGCCAAGTTCTGCGTAAATAAGGCTGCAAGTTCAATTCTCAACGCCGTTGAGCTACTCACGCTGTAGACGAGTGCCCCATCGATATCGCCGTCGGCAAGTAGCACCCTCGGCGAATGTGCTCGTGGCGGACACAAACCAGCCTCGACAGACCAGATGCGAGCGCGCGACTGTCCGGAACGCGGCGCGATTGTCGAAACAGTAAGACGCGGATCGAAGGTTGCGCGGACAAATCTCATCAGGCGTCTTAGCGCGACGCTCGCTAACGGACCGTAAACCGTCGCCAGGTTACTTATACCAGAATGCCCGATACCACCCCAACCTCGATAGTGTTTCTCGACGCTGAGGACGCAGCCGGTCGGTTACGTCAAATCCTCGGCCGTCTACGGCTTGCGCGACGAGGCAGCCCAGAAATCGACGCCGAGATCAGGGCGGCTCTTGCAGCCACGTGGCAATCACGGCCAACAGAACCGAACGCTTTATCCTGGTCCACCAATCTCGGGGCAGCGTTGGCCCTGCTCCCCTACGACCACAATTTCTGTGTTGGACGACGCGATGGGGTTTGCTGGGCCTGGATCCAGCCGAATGATGCATGGGAGCCGGCCGAGCACGAATCGCGCCACGACCATCCGGCTGGTAGCGGCTTGATGGTTGCTTACACATCGGCGCTGGCATTCACCAGTGCGGCTATTTCACTGCTTGCGCGTCAGCTGACCACAGGGGAAAATGACCATCGAGAGAGCAACGCGCAGCGGCTTGAAGCAGCATCTTCGTAGTCTGCGGCATCAAACCGGCAAAGTTGGCGTCCCCCGCATGAGGTCGGCGGAACCACTCCTCGTGCGCCCGCCTACGTCAAGAATCTCGGCCGGCATGCGATCAATCGGCAGTTCCACTTGGACAGCGCCTATCTCGTTTGCCGCCTTGGGCATCCCGTAGATCAGGCAACACGCCTCGCTCTGACCGAGCGTTCTTGCGCCCGCGCGACGCATCGCGAGCAAACCAGCCGCTCCGTCTCGCCCCATTCCAGTGAGAATGATCCCCAACGCATTCGGCCCAGCCGTTTCGGCAAAAGACAGGAACAACACATCTACCGATGGGCGATGGCCGGATACAGACGGCCCGTCCGTCAGACCGCAGAACAATTGAGCCCCTGAGCGCACCAGCCTCATATGTTTATCGCCCGGTGCTATGTATATGTGACCGGGAAGCACGCGCTGCCGGTCCGCGGCTTCACATACACTCATGCGGCAATACTCATTCAGGCGTTTGGCGAAGGAAGCAGTAAATTTGGCTGGCATATGCTGAGTGATCAGGATGGCGGGGCTGTTGACCGGAAGGTCGCCGAGCAACGCCTGAAGCGCCTCGACACCTCCCGTTGACGCCCCAATCGCCACTACTCTGCCCTCGGCAGAGTGGGCCGGATCGAAAATCAGTTGGCTACGTTCGGAGTTTACGCCACGAGCCTTGGGCCGGGTAAGCGCCGCAGCACGTATCTTTGCAATCAGCTCGTCCCTTAAGGTTTCAAGGCTCTCTTGCGCTTCCGGCAAAGGTTTCGCGACGATGTCGACCGCCCCGATCTCGAGCGCTCGCAACGCAACATCGGTGCCTCGCTGAGTCAGCGTTGACACGACCACAACAGGAGTAGGACGCAGAGCCATCAGATGCCCCAGGAACGTCAGGCCATCCATAAAGGGCATTTCGATATCAAGAGTTAAAACGTCTGGACTTAAAGCCTTTATCTTCTGCCGTGCTATCATCGGATCGGCAGCTGTTCCGACGACTTGAATGCCAGGCGCGCTACTCAGCATCGCGGAGAAGAGTTGCCGGATAAAGGCCGAGTCATCAATGATGAGGACTTTAATCGATGCCATGGATCAACTCTTCAATCGAAGAGCTCGACAGAACCGCTGTCGGGCAAGTCCTGTATTGATTGAAGGAAGCTCGTTTCCCTATTCGCTATTTTTGCGCGTTGCTCGGTCAGTTCCAGCATACGCACCCGACCGCTGAGCGGCCGATACTCCACCCGGCGGGCGAAAAGACCCCGAAGGTGCTGCGCGCAGACGGTCAGTCCCTCACCCGCGAGGTAGCGCTCTGCGAATTCTGCATTCCGATCACCTATTGCGGCGCCGGTAACAATCATTGAGGCTCCACCGAAGAGTTTCACCTGCAGGCGACCTCTTTCTCCACCACCCCGAAGGATGTCGTTGATAAGCTTCTCCATCGCGAAGTTGCCGTAGCGCATGTTGGCACTGCATGCGCCCCATCCGCCCGTCGTACTTTCCGGAAGCATAAAATGGTTCATCCCACCGATGGCAGCGACCGGGTCGCAAATGCAGGCGGCTACGCACGAGCCAAGAACGGTGGAAATTTGCTCGTCCGGCGATTTGCTGACGTAGTGCTCCCCCGGACCGATTCTGATATTCTTCAGGATGGGCGTGGCACGGAATATCGGGTCGACTGTCATCGAAGCTTGCGGTAGATCGTGCGCCCCCGGCTTTCGAACCTCTCGGTCACCCCGAGAAGGCTCTCAGAATGGCCGATAAACAACCAACCGCCAACATTCAGGACATCTGCTAGGCGGTCAAAGAGGACGCGCTGAACAGCCTTATCAAAATAGATCACCACGTTCCTGCAGAAGATCATATCGAACTTCCCTTGCATCGGCCATCTGCTGAGGAGGTTGAGTGGATTGAATGTTATACGCTGCTTGAGCGCAGCTGGCATTTCGACGCTGCCGCTTTTGTGGAAGGTCACCATGTGGCGAAAGGCAACAGGAATGTTGGTAGCCCGCTGTGCGTCATACAAGCCTGCTTGCGCAATTTCTACCATGTTTGTGTCAATGTCGGTGGCAAGGATTTTAGCGTCGATCAGACTGTGTCCGGCGAGTGCATTATTGAGGACCATGGCCACCGAGTAAGCCTCCTCCCCGGACGAGCATGCCGCCGACCAGATTCTCAGCCGCCGTTGAGGCTTCAACGCCAGAAAAGGCTTGAGAGCCTCGCCGGCTAGACAGTCGAAGTGGTGGGGTTCGCGAAAGAACTTCGTCAGGTTCGTTGTCAGCGCGTTTATCATCTCGACGCGCTCCGCCTCACCACTCGGACCATCGAGAACCTCCCGATACTGCTGGAAAGTTTGTAGATTCAACGCGCGTAGCCGCCGGCCCAATCGCCCGAGCACCAACTCACGTTTGCTCGGCCCAAGCGAGATGCCCGTCGACTCCCGCAACATCGCAGTTATCGCGGTGAAATCTCCCGAGCTTAAGCTGCCAATGGTCGGATCGAGCGAGCAGCCCGGGGATGACTTGGCGGAACTGCGCGTCACGACTGTACGATCGCGCTAGAACTCTTTCCAATCACCGCCTGACGTCGGAGCCGGCCGGCTAGCTTTCTTGGCAGGTGGCGCCGTTGCGGCAACTTTGCGCGGCGCCGGCATTGTTGGCCGGGATGCTGCGCTGCCGACCGGCCGCTTCGGTGTGGCTGATACGACCTCTTGCACAGCCGCGAGTTTAAAGGCAGCGACCATACTCGCTAGGCCGTCGGTCTGGTCCTCCATGGATTTGGCAGCAGCGGCGGCCTCTTCGACCAGCGCGGCATTTTGCTGGGTGATCTTATCCATTTGGATGACGGCAGTGTTGACCTCTTCGATGCCGCTGCTCTGCTCCTTTGACGCTGCCGATATCTCAGCCATGATGTCGTTTACACGTTTAACCGACTGAACGATCTCCTCCATAGTTTGCCCGGCGGAGCTTACCAGGCGCGAGCCGGATTCAACCTTTGAAGCAGACTCCGAGATGAGCGACTTGATCTCTTTGGCCGCATTAGCGCTGCGTTGTGCGAGGTTGCGAACTTCGGCCGCAACGACCGCAAACCCTCGGCCTTGTTCGCCCGCACGAGCCGCTTCGACAGCAGCATTCAGCGCCAGGATATTCGTCTGGAACGCGATCTCGTCGATGACGCCGATGATATCCGCGATCTTCCGACTTGCCTCGTTGATGCCGTCCATAGTGCGGACGACCTCGGTCACGACTAGCCCACCTCGGGTGGCAACCTCGGACGCGGAGCTTGCGAGCTTGTTCGCCTGCTCCGCATTGTCGGCATTCTGCCTCACGGTGCTGGTGAGTTCTTCCAGGCTTGCAGCGGTCTCTTCGAGGCTGGAGGCCTGCTCTTCTGTGCGTTGCGACAGGTCGGTATTTCCCATTGAGATCTCTCGGGCGGCGGTCGCAATCGTTGCCGAGGATTCGAGTATGCCGCCAAGGACGCCTACCATGGTGTCGAGCATCCCGTTCACCCCTGAGCAGAGATCACGGATGTCTCCGGCTTTTCCGTCCAGCGGAACGCGTTCACTCAGGTCATTGCCTTGCGCTCCCGTGACCACAGCTTGAATCTGCTCAACGGCGTTGCGTAATGTCTGCGCATCGTCCACCTGCTTGGTCACGTCGGTCGCAAACTTCACGACCTTGAACGGCTTGCCGTCCATGTCGAGGATGGGGTTGTAGCTCGCCTGCAACCAGACCTCGCGGCCACCCTTCGCAAAACGCTTGTATTGGCCGCTGTCGTACTCGCCTCGGCCGAGCTTCTCCCAGAACATGCGGTACTCGACACTTTGCCGATACGCGGGGTCTACGAAAAGGCCATGATGCTGGCCTCGCACTTCATCCATCGAGTAGCCAACAACCGACAAGAAATTGGGGTTCGCGTTGGTGACTCGACCATCCAGCGAGAACTCGATGACTGCCTGAGCTTTTCCGATGGCGGCAATCTGACCCTGAAAGTCTGCCGTCTGCAATTTTTGCGCTGTGATGTCGGTTGCGTACTTCACGACTTTGAATGGCTTGCCGCCCATGTCGAGTATGGGGTTGTAGCTCGCTTCCAGCCAGACTTCCCGGCCACCCTTGGCAATCCGCTTATACTGGCCACTGTCGTATTCGCCGCGCCCGAGCTTCTCCCAGAACATGCGGTATTCGACGCTTTGACGGTAGGTCGCATCGACGAACAGGCTATGATGCTGGCCACGCACTTCGTCCAGCGTGTAACCGACTGCAAGCAAGAAGTTGCTGTTTGCGCTGATCACCTTTCCGTCCAAGGAGAACTCGATGACCGCTTGCGCTTTTCCGATGGCGGCGATCTGCCCCTCGAAATCTGCTGTTCTAAGCTTTTGTGCAGTCACGTCGGTTGCATACTTAACAACCTTGAACGGTTTTCCTTCCGGGTCGAGAAGTGGATTGTAGCTGGCTTCCAGCCAAACCTCCCGGCCTCCCTTGGCGATCCGCCTGTATTGCCCGCTGTCATACTCCCCGCGGCCAAGTTTCTCCCAAAACAGTCGATACGCGACGCTCTGGCGGTAATCCGGGTCCACGAAGATGCTGTGGTGCTGCCCACGCAGCTCGTCGAGGGTGTAGCCTACGGCCACGAGGAAATTGCTGTTCGCGGTAATGATCTTTCCATCGAGCGTGAATTCGATCACGGCTTGCACCTTGTCCAAGGCGGCGATCTTGCTGTGCAGCTCTTGCACCGCCGCGCGCCTGTCGGTTGCTCCACGGCGATCGACCAGGAAGCTCAGCATTTCGGTGGACTTACCAATAAACATGGGAGAGTTTGCTTTCGATGGCCGTAGCGCGACGGCATGTAGTATATTTGAGTCCGGGTGTTATGAATCGGAAGTCAAGCGGCTGCTCGCATGACGGCGTCCGCGGACGGAACTCCGGCTGTATCGCCGTAATTGATCAAACCATCCAACGACACTAGCGACACCATCCGGTCTTCGAGGGCCACGAGGCCGGTCAACAGATTTTCCGTCATCGTGGCCCCAAGAGACGGGATCGGCCGAATGTGATCGGGCCTCACGGCTATGATGTCAGACACGGCATCCACCAGAAGCCCGGTGGTCCGATTGCCCGTGCTGATGATGATGACCACGTGCATTTTTGTTGGTAGCGTGGCACCCATGCTCAAGCGCGCGCGCAGGTCCATGATCGGCACGATAATGCCGCGCAAATTGATCACGCCCGGGATGAAGTGAGGCGCATTGGGGATCGAGGTGGTCTGTGACCAGCCTTTGATCTCCCTCACCATCATGATGTCGACGCCATACTCGGCTTCATCCAGCTTGAAGGTGATGAACTGACTACTTGCTTCAGACGTGTTGCCGGTTGTCGGCGCAGGATTTCCCGAGTCGCTCTTCGTACGCTGGTCCATTTAGTTGACCCCACGATCATATTGTTCATTGAGTTGCGAGGTCGGGGACTGGCGCTTAAGCAGCAGTGCGGGCCTGTCAATCCTTGTGCGGTTTGCTTGCGCGGCACTCGCAGCACGATCTCGCAGGCCGGCCACGTCGAGTATCAGCGCTACCCGACCATTCCCTAAAATCGTCGCGCCGCCGATTTCGTGCACCGCACCGTAATTTGCCTCGAGGCTTTTGACGACGACCTGCTGTTGGCCGAGGAGTTCATCAACGACCAGGCCGACCGGGCCGGCGCTCTCGTTCTCAACGACAACGACCACGCCCCTCGAAGCATCGTGGATTGCATCTGAGAGACAGAAGTGCCGGCTGAGGTAGATGAGAGGCACGTATTCGCCACGTATAGCGACCACGTCGCCGCTGCCGGCGACGGCATGGATTTCCTGAGGCTTGGGACGTAGGCTTTCCACGATGTTCGCTAGCGGGATGATGTAAGACTCGTTGCCCACGGCAACGATCATCCCGTCCAAGATCGCTAACGTTAAGGGTAGAGACAAAAGAAACCGCGAGCCGGCCCCAAAGCGCGACTGCACCGAAATACGTCCGCCAAGGGCCTGGATATTACGCCGGACCACGTCCATACCAACGCCGCGGCCGGAGACGTTCGAAACAACGTCGGCAGTCGAGAAACCTGGCAGGAAGATCAGATTATCGATCTCCTCTTCGCTGGGCTGGGAGGCGGCTGACATGAGGCCACGTTCGCGCGCTCGCGCGAGCACCTTCGGCCGGTCGATGCCCTTTCCGTCATCCGATACTTCTATGACGATGCGGCCGCTTCTATGCTCGGCCGCGAGATGGATCGTTCCCTGCCGCGGCTTGCCGCGAGCCAGGCGCTCGTCCGGTCCTTCAATGCCATGGTCAAGGGCGTTCCGCAGCAAATGGGTCAGTGGGTCGGCCAGTTGTTCGATGACGGTCTTGTCGATTTCGGTGGCTTCACCGCTCACCACGAGACGCACTTCCTTGCCGAGCTGGCCGGAAAGCTCCCGTATCAAGCGAGGCATGCGCGAGAACACCGAACGGACTGCCTGTGTACGGATTGCCATGACCCCGTCCTGCAACTCGCGCAGGTGCTGGGACAATGTTTCCAGACCATTGACGAGTTCAGCGCAGCTCTCAGGGGGCAGGGTGGCGCCACACTGCACAAGCATCGCCTGGTTGATCACCATCTCACCAACGAGGTTGACCAGCCGGTCGACTTTCTCGACGTCCACCCTGACAGTTGCCGCGGGCTTGCGCGTTTCCTGACTGGCTTCATTCATCGGCGCCAAGGGGGCCGCCGGACTGGCGCTGTCGGAGCTTGCCTTAGGGGGGACAGATTGATCGGGGCAGAGGCGTTCGGCGCTTTCCGGAGCTGCACCTTCCGCATCAACCACCTGAATTGTCAGGTCGCAATCATCACTGACAAAGTCGAAGACGTCCTGGATCCGCGCTGCATCGTGGTTGGTGGTCACCTCGATCGTCCAGCCTATATAGGCGCTTTCGGCATCGAAGGGGCCGAGTAGCGGGAGCCGATCCAGCTCCGCTTTCACGTCTACTGTGCCGAGCCGTCTCAACTCGCGAATCAGGTAAAGTGGTTCATGCGCGTTCTGGAACAGGTTCGCGTGGGGCCGGAACAGGATGCGAAACTGCCGATCCTCGGGCGGTCTGGCTGGGGCGCCTAAAACAGGCGATCGCGCCGCGCCCTGCGCCGGCTCGGCCGAGATCAGGGTGGCAGCGTGCACGAGCTCTTGGAGCAGCGCGTCCTCGTATCCTGGCGCTGCAGCCTTGTTGGCCCGCTCGGCGGCAACGAGGTCGCTCAGTATATCGAGCGTTCGCAAAAGCAGGGCGATGATCTCAGGCCGCAGCTCGATACGCCCGTCGCGCAAGAGATCGAGCAGCGTCTCCAAAGCGTGGGCAAATGCCACCATTCTGGCAAACCGAATGCGCCGCCGCCGCCCTTGATGGAGTGGACTGCACGGAAAACAGCATGGACGGTGTCGGCGTCTGCCTGGCCGGCTTCGAGCGCGGCCAAGTGCACGTACACGCTGTCGAGCAGTTCGGTACATTCTTCGAAATACGTTGATTTCAGGTGGTCGAAGCTGTTCGTTGCCACGACTACCCGCAAACCCGATTGACGACTTCGATCAGCTTGTCCGGGTTGAAAGGCTTCACAAGCCAGCCGGTTGCGCCCGCGCTCCTGCCTTCGGATTTCTTTGTTGAATCCGACTCAGTCGTGAGCATCAGGATCGGCGTGACCCGCCATTTGGGATCCGCGCGCAGCGCCCGGATCAGGGCGACACCGTCCATGACCGGCATGTTCAGGTCGGTGATGATGACATCGACCGGTGTGACAGCCAGCGTCGTGAGCGCCTGTTTGCCGTCTTCGGCCATGATCACGTTATATCCGGCCCCTCGAAGGGTGAATGCCACCATCTCACGCATGGTTTTGGAATCGTCCACGGTCATCACGCGCTTTGCCATCAGCCTGCCTCCAGACCGAGGGCGCCGAGCAATCCGAGGTCGAACAAGGCGTCCTGCAACACTGTCGAAACCGAGTGGAGACGGAACGCGGCATTTTCGGCCAGCGCGTGCATGCGTGCGGCTACGAGCACCTGTATGCCAGCCGTGGAAACCCGCTCAACGTCGCTTCCATCGACCACCAACATCCCCAGCTGTGCCAACGTTTCCTGTAGCCGGACGAGCAGGGCATCGGCTCCGATCAGGTCCAAACTGGCCGGCAGGAACACCGTGCCGGAGGCCTGAGCACCGCCAAGCTGCCTCGTGGCATCCAGCGTATGCGGTGGTTGTAGCGGCTGCATATCTTTTCCCGGAACAATCTCTGACGTGTTCGTCGCCGTCAGACATAGCCGGCAAGTGTTTACAAAGGGTTACCTTGTCAGGCGCGCACCCGTTTCCGCCCGACACCCTTCCGGGGGCCGATGTCCGGCCCGTCCCGACTCCGGGACCGTATACACCCGTTCGACACGGGCGCCGGGCCGCCATCGGCGGCGTTTGGGGGCGTTTCCGAACCGTTCCCAGACACGCGCAGAAGCGGAGGCCATGTGGGGCAAACTTCGTAAGTCTATGAGTAAATTCACTAAATATCGGTGTCGTCGAATATTTGTGTCACTCGGCATTGATTTATGTAATAAGTTGGCTATATCATGAACACCAGGATGTCGGACAACAATTCAGATCGAACCGTCGAGAAGCTTTTGCGGCAACAGGCTGCACTGGCAGCCTTTGGCAGTTTTGCCTTTCGCGAGCCTGATCTAGACAGGATCCTGACGGAGGCGGCGCGCATTTGCGCGGGTTCGCTTGGGGTACGTTTCTGCAAAATCTGCCGATATCGCCCCGAGGAGAACGATCTGCTTATCGAGGCCGGTTGCGGGTGGCACGCCGGCGTAGTTGGCCGGGTGGTTTCGCAGGCGAACGAAAGCTCACCACAGGGGCGCGCCTATGTAACGGGCGAGCCGGTGATCATCCGCAACCTGCTCAACGCGAACGACCTGAAGCTGCCCGATTTCTACCAGGAACACGGCATCATTTCGACGGTGGACGTGCTTATCCCGGCGATCGACGGCGTGCCTTATGGTGTTCTGGAAATCGACAGTCCGGAGCAGCATCAATACGATGTGCACGACATCAACTTCCTCACGGGCTTTGCCAACGTGCTCGCCGAAGCGGTAGCCACCGCAAGGCGAGTGCGCGAGATCAAGGCGCTTCTCGCATCCCAAAGCCTGCTTGCCGAAGAGCTGCAGCATCGGGTGCGAAACAACCTCCACATGATAACGTCCATGCTGGACAGCTATGCTTCAAAAGTTACCGAGGGTTCGGCGCGCGAGGGGATCGAACTGATTACCCGGCGTGTCACCACGCTGGCGCAGGTCTACGACAGCCTTCTCGGTGTCGGCCTGAGCAAGACCATCGATCTGTCTGCCTATCTTGCCGCGCTCTGCCTCAGTCTGCCCGGCCTGCAGAAACAACGAACGGGCGAGGTCAAGCTCACCTACGAAGCTGCCGAGAACGTGCTGCTCGGTCTCGACCAGGTCACCTCACTCGGGATGGTCGTGGCCGAACTGGTCACCAACTGTTACAAGCACGCGTTTCCCGATCGCGACGGCATCATCGCCATCACCTTGGCCCACCCAAGCCTGGAGCCTGCCACCCTGACCATCCAGGATGATGGGATCGGCTACAATACGGCTGTCAGATCCAGCGGTCATGGCGCCAGCCTGACCAAGCGGCTGCTGAGCCGGATGGGCGGCACAATTGTCATCACCGACAATAACGGGACTTTGTGCACCATCGTGTTTCCGGTCCCGGTCACGTCCGGCGGTGGCAGGATGGCCGCCTGAACCCGGCGGCGTCGCTGGTCTCGATCACCGAGCCTGTGCAACCCTGAGCCGATCTGTCCCGTGACAACCACCGGGATCCGGAGCGGGGGACCGACCAATCGACTTCATCATCTGCGGCATGGAGCATAGCGGCACAACGCTGATCTCCGACCTGTTCCGCCAGGTTCCGGATGTGGATGCGGGGTTGGAAACGGGCGTTTTGCTCAGCAGGTCACCGCGCGAATTTCTTGATGAGATGCCTTTCGCGGCATATATCCTGGACTGCTGGGCAATCGACGCCGAGGAGCTCGCGTTCTGCTGCGACACCGATCATTTCACGCAGTTCTACCAGCGGCTCGCTGGAACCAGCCGCGCGTTGAAGCCCGGCACAACAACGATCTTCGACAAAACTCCGCGTTACCTGTCGCGGTTGGAGTCGTGCCTGGGGAAGACGGATGTGCCCTTCGTGGTCAGCTGCAAGGACCCGCGCGCGATTGCCTACTCGGACTTCACACGATCCGGCGCCCAAGACTTCGATGCATGGTTCGACGCCTATGCGCCTGCCAAGGCCGGCTACATGCGGCAGGCTTATGCATCCTACACCGGGCAGATGGCCGGTGGGCCGCGCGTGCTCCGTGTCCGGCTCGAAACATTGTGCCTGCGGACGCGCGACACCTGCGAGGCGATCTTCACGCATTGCCGCCAGCAGTTCCGGCTTGAATACTTGCTGTTCGAGAATCTACGTTATCACCAGACGCGTACGAACTCGATCTCAGCCAGGCTGCCGTTCGAATACCTGAAGGGGCTGACAGCCCGCCAGCAAGCGGCGGTGGCTCGCAGCTTTGCGGAGTTCGACGCCTGGTTCTACGAGTGATCGGTATCGACGCCCTTCTGAACGGTCGAGCTCCAAATCCAGTCGAGATAGGCGGGCTCGCCGCCGGACACCGCAAGCGTCACCACGCAGGGGCACTCGTACGGGTGCGCCGCCTTGATCCGCCGGGTGATCTCGCCAGCTAGTTCGGCCCTGGTTTTCACGATCATCACCACCTCATGACCGGTTTCGACACGGCCTTCCCAGGTGTAGATGGTACGCATCCCGGGCAAAATGTTCACGCAGGCCGCCAGCCTTGATTCGACCAGCGCTTGGCCGAGCGAGGCCGCTTCACCCTCATGCGGGTGGGTGACATAGAGGAAGACGATTCCAGTCATCGCAGCTTCGTCCGCGCCATCCACTTCGGCCTATCAACGCCGACAGACGCAGCAGCGGGTCGGGCAATGTCTGTGCCGGCCACACTACCGAACGAGGTGACGCAGTTCCCACAAGCGGAAATGCGCATCGACCAGGTTCTGTCCCGCATCGCCCTGGTCCTTGAACGAGGGCTGGCCATTGCGGGACATCGCGGCCTTCACCTCCAGCAGCAATGCCTGGGCGGCAGCCACGTCCATCTGGTCGCAAGCCCTGTTGAAATCCTCAAACAACGACTCCACCGAAGGCTCGGCACCGGAGGTGGTGGCCACAGCCTCCGATTCGGGACGGACAACAGGCTGCGTATCCGAACCGACAATGGCGAAAGGCTTGAAGTTTCCGGCAGGACTCACGCGGTTACACTCCCTGTTTTTCATGGCACTGGAGCGCACCCGGATGCCGGACCGCGACAGGCAGATCGGGTCGGCGGGCAGTGGCATGGCAAGACCGGGGCATAGAGCGCCAAGACGCGCGCTCGCATAAGTTGTTGTTATCTTTAAGGATAATCCGATTTCGACTTTTGTCATCTTACGCCACGACCTGTGGTAGCATCACCCTACGTGCAAACGGGCAGAATGGATGCAGGCCACACGAAGGGAATTCAGGCGCGGGAACGTGTTGATTCGCTGGTCGATGGGCTGTGCACTTCAGGTCTAACCCGGTATCGAGCGGCCGGGCATCGAGCAAGAGCCAGTAGCGCCGAGACACTCTATGTAACACTGATGCCCTGAAAACGCCGCGCCGCACGCCGAAATGCACGCTTCCACCAACCAGCCAGAAGGACTTCCCACCATGAAAACGCTGCTCACGGCCGTTATGGCCAGCATCATCGCCCTGCCGGCTTTGGCGCAGGTCGTGCCACCCGCCTCGCCCGAGGCCGGCGCTGCGACCAATGCCGCCATTGCCCACCACGACCGCAAGGTCGCTCATCGCGCCGCGCGTCACGGCAACTACCGCAAGGCTGCGGTCGCCTCGCATGCTGCCAATGCCGCCGCTGCCGACGCCAGCGTCGCTCCGCGCTGAGCTTTGTTGATCCCTGCCGCGGGGGACTGGTGTTTCCAGTTCCGCGGCCGGGATCGGACGAACCTGCCGTTGACATGGCCGGCACGCGCGCCGCCGATCGGACGGGCATTCCGCCGGACCAGAGTTTGCCGGGCCTATCCCGGGCGAAGCAAACCGCAGCCGACGCAGCCTTCGGGTGGCCCCCCGACTTCCGTCGAATAGACGGACCGCCCTCCCCGGTTCAGGGTCCGCCGCATCACCGCCGCCGTACTTGCCTGGCGTGCGAAACGAGGGGGAAATACCTTGGCCGAAACACATCTGCACCCGATGATCGACAACGGCCTGAAGCCGGAGGCCGACGGTTTCCAGAGCGGCACGCTGGTCTGCCACTGCACCGACCGCCCGGTGAAGGTGGCGATCGACAACCAGGTCCTGTTCAATCACGCCTGCGGCTGCACGAAATGCTGGAAGCCTGAAGGCTCGATCTTCTCCGTGGTCGGCGTGGTGCCCGAAGGCAAGGTCCGCGTGCTGGAGAACGGCGACAAGCTGAAGGTCGTGGACCCGTCGGCGCTGATACAGCGGCACGCCTGCACCGGCTGCGGCGTGCACATGTATGGTCCGGTCGAACGCGAACATGCCTTCAAGGGCCTGGACTTCATCCATGTGGAACTCAGCCACGAGTCCGGTTGGGCTCCCCCGGGCTTCGCCGCGTTCGTGTCATCGGTGATCGAGGGCGGCGTCAAGCCGGACCGGATGGACGGGATCCGCGCCCGCATCCGCGAGGTCGGTTTGGAGCCTTACGATTGCCTCTCGCCGGCCTTGATGGATCTGCTGGCAACCTACGCCGCCGAACACGCCGCCAAGAAAACCGACGCCGCTCCCGCCTGACAAGGCGTTCCCCGGCGGCAGCATCGCCTGACCGGACCACCGCCTTCGCATCCTGGTTGTCAGCCTGCCTGACTTGTCAGCAAGCGGCGGCGGTGGTCCAACATCCGGCATGATCACGCGCGGCGACATAATCTGGCTCGGTGTCTCATCCGGGGTGACGGGCGGGCTGGTCGGTGGCCTGATGCTCGGCATCGGCATGTCGCTCGCCGTGCACGGACAGCCCTGGGGATTCCTGTTGATCGTGCCTGGCGCGCCGGCATCGGGGCTTATCGGGTGGATCCTCGCACGCCGCCTGGCCGGGCAATTGCCGCGTTGATGAATCCGGCGGCGGATCCCGGGTGACGCACCTGCCCGTCCACCGTTCGCTCTGCACGGATTGCGGGATCTCACGCACCGACGACCCGAAGCGGTGCGGCACCGCCTGCCAGTTCATCCGGCCCGATTACGACGGCCTGGAGCAGCGGATCCACGGGCGCGCGCGCGATCCGGCGCGGCCGGACGAGCTGCATTTCGGGCCGTTCCGCCGCATGGTGCGGGCGCGGCTTTCCCCTGCAGCAGCGGGTGCGCAATGGACGGGGATCACCACGCGCATCGCGGAGCGGCTGTTGCAAGCCGGGACCGTGGATGCGGTGTTGGCGATGGCTCCCGACCCGGACGATGTGTGGCGTCCTCGCCCGGTGCTGATCACCGATCCTGCCGACATGGCCTCATGCCGTGGGATGCGCATGGGTTACGCGCCGTTGTTGTCTCTGCTGGAACCGGCCCTGGCGCAGGGGCACCGGCGGCTCGCGATCGTCGGTATTCCGTGCCAGGTCTATGCCCTGCGTGCATTGGAAAGCAGCCTGGGCTTCGAGCGGCTTTACGTCATCGGAACGCCGTGCAGCGACAACACGACCACAGAACGATTTCACGAGTTCCTGGCGCTGCTTGCGGAAGATCCTGCCACCATCACCTATCTGGAGTTCCGCACCGACTATCATGTCGAGCTTCGTTTCACCGATGGCCGCGTGAAGGCAATCCCGTTCCTGCAGCTTCCATTGTCGAAGCTTCCGCCCGATTTCTTTCCCCTCACCTGCCGCACCTGTGTGGATTACACCAACGTGCTGTCCGACATCACCGTCGGCTACATGGGCGGCGCCGGCGAGCAGTGGGTGTTGGTGCGCAACGAACGCGGGGAGGAGATGATGTCCGCGTTGGGCGACGAGTTGCGGACGAGCGCGCTGACCAGCGCCGGCAAGCGCCAGAGCGCCGTGGCCGGCTTTATGAAGAATGTCGAGCGTGCGGCGGGTGGTTTGCCGACCCGCGCGATGCCAAATTGGCTGCGTCCGATCGTCGGATGGCTGATGCCGCGCGTGGGGCCACGCGGGCTGGAGTTTGCGCGCGCCCGTGTGGAGATGAAGGCGGTCGAGACGATCCTGCATCTGCGCCGAGAGCACCCGGCCCGCATGAAAAACATGGTGCCGCCGCATGTGTGGAGGTTGGTCGAGCGCTACGGGTTGGTGCCCGGTCACGCAGAAGTATCAGGGAACGTGAAGAGATTTTCTTTTTCTGAAGAAAAAGAAACAAAAAGACTTTACTAATGCTGTCGCGGACTTTCCGGCTAAGTCCGCGACCGCACTGACAAAAGTCTTTTTGTTTCTTTTTCTTCAGAAAAGAAAGCCTTGTCTTTACTTGATCCTAAATTATCTCAGAACGCGAGCAAGTCGCGGCGGGCCTGGATGGCTGTTTCTATTGCGGCGATCTGTTCCCGCAGGGGTGCGAGGTTGTCGAGAACCCAGGCCGGTGCTGCTGACATCAGCAGCGAGCGGAGGAACTCGGCGTGGCCGATCATCGCCTGGTCGGCTTCCAGCAAACGCGACAGGGTTTCCGCTTCACGGCGAAAACGCTGTGTCATACGGTCGTTTTCCGGCGCCGGCAGTGCGCGCACATGGCCTTCCAGCATGCCGAGCGATTGACCCAGCGCTTCGAGAAGCTGGGCATTCCTGACGCACTCCGGATCGTGGCGGGGCTTGGCGCGCGATGGGGGCGGCAAATGCTCGATGCGGTAGGCGTGCTCGGCGGCTTCGACCGCCCGTCGTGTTGCGGCGAGCAGTTCCGACAATTTCGCGCGCACCATCAGGTCGTCGGAGCGCAGCTGATTTTCCAGCCGGTAAAAATTGTAGCCCCAACCGTTGAACAGGTTGCTGGCGAGTTGGCCGATGGCGCCGGGATCCCCGCCCCCCGGGCCGGGCATCAGCCCTTGTCCATCCTGGGATCATGCCCCGGGAAGCTGGCGACTTGCGGGTTGCCGACAAAGAACGGCAGGCCGACCGCGGCGTTCGGCGCCGATGCGAGGCCCTTCTCCGCCATGCGCAGCGCCAGGTAGTAGCGCACCGCCTCGATCGGCGAGAGTCCGATGGCCTGCAGCGAGATCAGCTCGCGCATCCGTTCGTCCTTCGGCAGGATGAGGATCTTGAGATCGTTCAGCAGGATGCCGAACACCTTCAGGAACTCGGTCAGGTGCGCCTTCACGCCTTCCCGGAGTTCGTTGATGTGCTCGTTGATGTTTTCCAGGCGGGTGACCTGGATCACCTGGTTGATCGCCTGTTCGATTGCAGGCCCGGCGTAGTCGGCAATCTCCTTGGTGTCGATTACCCGGCCTGTAAACGGCAGGTGGGTGATCAGGTCGAGTGCAGCTTCCTTGCTGTCGACGTGGATGTAGTAGTCTGCGACGTACGAGACTTCGGCCATCTCCGCGCTGGTTGCAATGCCCGTGCTGCGCACCAGCAACTTGCTGCGGTTGATGTAGATGACTTCGTACACCCACGGGCTGGTGCCGCCGAAGAAGCCCTGCACGACCGAGCCGATGAGCGGCTTGTCCGGTGTGGTCAGCGCGTACTGGCCCGTTTCGTAAACCTGCAGCACCGCGCCACGGGATTTCAAGATGCAGAAATGGTTGCTCTCGACGGTGAGCAGCGAGCCGGAGACGATGCTTTCATCGACGATCTTGATCGCGACGTTCCGGGTGCCGAGCATGTCGGTCCCGTCCTGGTTCAGCGCAGTGATGACCTGACGGGTAAGAGCCATGCGGGGATCCTTTCTGGCGATTGGGATGGCGGTTGTGCAACGATGCTAGCAGCCGGCCCGCGTCAGGCAAGGCCGGCAGCCACGACCCGACCGGGTCATCGGTCGGCTGCCGTTTCATCGACCATGTCGCGTTCCAGCCGGCCGCGCTGACGCCGCCCGATCGCAAGCTCGGTCACCACGCCGTGCAGGGTGCGCAGTTCCTGTTCGGTGACCTCGCCGCGTTGGAACAGGTGGCGCAGGTTGCGCACCATGCCGGGGCGTTTCGGAGCGTTGCGCAGGAAGCCGCATGCGTCGAGCTGGTCGACCAGGTGGGCCAGGAAGTTTTCCAGCCTGCCTTTCGTGGCCACGACCGTTTCGTTCGTCATCAACACGCGCGGCGGCGTCGCGTCGGTGGTCTGCCACCATTCATAGGCCATCACCATCACCGCCTGCGCCAGGTTCAGCGAGGTGAAGGCGGGGTTCATCGGGAAGCGGATCAGCGCGTCGGACTGCGCCATGTCGTCGTTGTCCAGGCCGGCGCGCTCCGGCCCGAACAGCAGGCCGCATCGCAACTCGCGCGTGCATATCTCTCGCAGTTCGGCCGCGGCGCCGCGCGCTGTCAGCACAGGCTTCACGATGTGCCGCGGCCGTGGACAGGTGGCGAACACATGATGCAGGTCGGCCACCGCGTCGGCCACGGTCTCGTGCACGCTCAACGCGTCCAGGAGCCGTTGCGCGCCCGATGCGTTGCGCCACGCCTTTTCCTGCGGCCAGCCGTCGCGCGGCGCCACCAGGCGCAAATGGAACAACCCGCCATTGGCCATGGCGCGTGCCACCGCACCGATGTTGTCGGCGAGTTGCGGACGTACCAGGATCACCACCGGGCTGTTGCCGATCGGGTGCAGGTCCGCACCGTTCTCCTTGCCGGTCATTACCCGCGCCGCCAGGTGGTTCCCGATGCGGAATCTTCCAGCAGCACGCCGCGTTCGGCAAGATCGGCGCGGATGGCGTCGGCACGGGCGAAATCCCGCGCGCGCCGTGCCGCGAGGCGCTCGGCAATTGCCGCTTCGACCGACGCATCGTCACCTCCGCGGAACCACGCGCCAGGATCATCCTGCAGCAGGCCGAGCAGCGCACCCGCCGCACGCAAGCCACCCGACGCGACGGCATCGCCGGCCAACGCCGCGTCGGCCAGGCTGCGCATTTCGGCGATGGAGAGCGGTGTGTTCAGGTCGTCGCACAACGCGGCCAGCACCGGTTCCGGGACGGGCGCATCAGGCACCGGCGGCGTACGCTCCAGCGCGCGGTAGAAACGGTCCAGTTCCTGGCGGGCTTCTGCAAGACCCTGGTCGGTGAAATCGAGCAGCGCGCGGTAATGCGTGCGCAGGGTCAACAGGCGCACCGCTTCCGCCGGCGCGCGCGCCAGCACGTCGCGCAAGGTGAAGAAGTTGCCGAGGCTTTTCGACATCTTGGCGCCGTTCACCTGCAACATGCCGTTGTGCAGCCACACGCGGGCGAAGCGGCTGCCGGGGAACGCGCACAGGCTCTGCGCGCATTCGTTCTCGTGGTGCGGAAAGATCAGGTCCGTACCGCCGCCGTGAATGTCGAACTCTTCG
>CAZZWO010000003.1:0-45400 GCA_964657885.1 uncultured Acetobacteraceae bacterium
CACCCAGTTGTTGAAAGGCGCCGGCTTCAGCTGCGACCGGCCGTAATAGGTCGGCCCGTCCCATTTCGCCGCGCCCCGGGCCGGCCGGTCCATGGTGTCGTGCGCGTCGCGCCCGGTGATCGGCGTCTCGTCGGGATCGTGCGGGGCCGGGCGCTCCGAGTCGGTAGGTCCGTCAGGACCGGGACGCTGGTGGTTCATCGGGTGCGCCTCCCCGGCCTGCTGCGCGGCGTTTCGGCAGCGAACAGCGCAAACGCGGTCAACACAAGGCCGGCTACCGCCGTCAGCCCCGCCGCCAGTGCCGGCGCCACCCGGTTCGACGGGCGGGTCGGCGCCGCCGGCAGGTTGTAGCGTTCCGGCCGGTCGGTCAGCAGGAAGAAGGCATTGAGGTGGCCGAGCCCGCCGGTGGCACCCGGTGCGCCGGGAGTGCCGTAAAGGTAGGCACTGTCCACACCGACCGCATGCAGGTGTTCCACCCGTTCGGCGGCACGATGCTGCAGGTCGGACAGCTCGCCGAACTGGATACTGTCGGTGGGGCAGGATTTGGCGCAGGCAGGCTCGAGCCCGCCTTTAAGCCGGTCGTAGCACAGCGTGCATTTATGCGCCTTGCCGTCGGTGGTGCTGAGATCGACGACGCCGAACGGACAGGCCGGCACGCAATAGCCGCAGCCGTTGCAGATGTCCTGCTGCACGACAACGGTGTCGAACTCCGTCTTGAACAGCGCCCCGGTCGGGCAGGCTTCCAGGCAGGGCGCGTTGTGGCAATGCTTGCAGACGTCGCTCAACATCAGCCAGCCGCTCTGATAGGGCTGCTGGTCGTTGGCGCGCACGCCACCTTGCCCGGCGCCGTGCCCACATCCGCCGCTTCTGGACGATGGCGCTTCCCGCAGGTCCGCCTGCTCGATGAAGGCGACGTGGCGCCAGCTGTTGGCGGACAGTGCGCCGGTGTTATCGTAGCTCTGCCCGGTCAGCCCGATATTGTCCGCGGGCAGGTTGTTCCATTCCTTGCACGCCACCTCGCAGGCCTTGCAACCGATGCAGACCGTGGTGTCGGTGAAGAAGCCGTAGGACTTGCCGGGCTCGATCAGCACATGCGCGGTCAGCTCGGATTCGTTCGGGATCAGTCCGCGAAATTGCGAGGCGGTCTGTTCGAGTGCGCGGGGATGCATGTCCATGGAGTCGCCTCGGGCAAAAACGGCTAAAACACTGAGATGGATTGGGCGATGTTGCCGATGGTGTTCGGCGCCGGCTTGTAGCTGACCCGGATGCGGGACTGGCGGCGTTGCAGACCGGCGAGCTGCCCCGGCTCGGTCCCGCAGGCATGGCCGACGGTGAACAGGTGGCCGACGCCGGCATCGTCGGTCAGCTGGAACCGGCTCTCCTGCACGATGGTCACGACACCCTCCATGGTTTTCTTCATCAGGCGCGTGTTCCTTGGCGTGGTGTGCAACTGAGCATGGCTCCCGTGGTTAGGCGATGGCAGCGCCGCTCACGGGTTCGTCGCTTGCTGCATCGCCACACCGCGAGGCAGGTTCCCCTCCCGCCGCGAAGTGGCCCTTGGACAGAGACCGATGAAGAAGCCGCCGCCGAAGTCTTCGCGACCCAGCAGACCGCTACGGCAAAGCCTGGCGGACCGGGCGGCCGCGTTCGTGCACGATTGGTCGTTGCCGCGACAGCTCGCCGGGCTGAGTGTCCAGGGCAAGGCGGCCGAAAGCGAGCTGTCGCGCGGGCTGCGGCCGCGGCTGGAACAGGCAGACACGGTCGGCACCAGCATCTGTCCGTTCTGCGCGGTGGGCTGCGGACAACTGGTCTATGCGAAGAACGGCAAGCCGATCCACATCGAGGGCGATCCGCGCAGCCCGATCAACCAGGGCACGCTTTGCCCCAAGGGCGCCAGCACGCTCGGTGTGCTGCTGTCCCCGCAACGCATCAACACCGTGCTGTATCGCGCGCCGCATGCGACGGCGTGGGAGGAGCGCCCGCTGGACTGGGCGATGGAGCGCATCGCCCAACTGACCAAGAAGACGCGCGACGACACCTTCGCGGAAACGCTGCCCGACGGGCGCATCATCAACCACACGCTCGGCATCGGCTCGCTCGGCGGCGCGACACTCGACAACGAAGAAAACTACCTGATCAAGAAGCTGTTCGCCGGAGGGTTGGGAATCGTCAACGTCGAGAACCAGGCCCGCATCTGACACTCATCCTCGGTGCCCAGTCTGGGTACCTCCTTCGGCCGCGGCGCTGCCACGATGTCCCTCTGGGACCTGGAGAACAGCGACTGCGTCGTGATCATGGGCTCCAACATGGCGGAGAACCATCCGATCGCGTTCCGCTTCGTGGTGGAAGCCAAACGGCGCGGCGCCGAGATCATCCATGTCGACCCGCGGTTCACGCGGACATCGGCGCTGGCCGACGTGCACGCGCCAATCCGCTCCGGCACCGACATCGCGTTCCTCGGCGGCATCATCCACCACCTGCTCGAAAACGATCTGTGGTTCCGCGACTTCGCGCTCGCCTACACCAACATCGCCCACATCATCGAGGATGCCTACGCCGATCCCGAGCAGGGCGACGGGTTGTTTTCGGGTTTCGATCCCGCGACCGGCTCGTACTCGGAAGAGAGCTGGCAATACAAGGGCAAGAAGGTGCCCTCGTCCGTTTCGGAACATCGCGTGCAGACGCAGGAGAACCAGGGCGGCGATTTCGAGAGCATGACGGAAGGGCCACCGCCGCAGGACTTCTCGTTGCAGCATCCGAACTGCGTGTACCAGATCATGCGCAGGCATTACGCCCGCTACACGCCGGAGATGGTGGAGCGGGTGACGGGCTGCCCGCGCGACACCTTCCTGCGTGTGGCCGGCGCGCTGGCGCGCAATTCCGGACGTGAACGCACCGGCGCATTCTGTTACGCGGTCGGCTGGACGCATCATACGACGGGCGTGCAGATCATCCGGGCCTGCGCCATCGTGCAAAGCCTGCTCGGCAATGTCGGCCGTCCGGGCGGCGGCGTGATGGCGCTGCGTGGCCATGCCAGCATCCAGGGCAGCACCGACATCCCGACGCTGTACAACATGCTGCCGACCTACCTGCCGCAGCCCAACGTTTTCCACGAGCACGGCACGCTGAAGGATTACCTGCGTACCGAGACGCCCCCCACCGGCTGGTGGTCGAACATGCCGAAATACGTCGTCAGCCTGTTGAAGGCCTGGTACGGCGAGCACGCGACCGCCGGGAACGAGTACGGCTACCAGCATCTTCCGAAGCTGACCGGCGACCTGTCGCAACTGCCGATGACGATGGCGATGTGCGACGGCGTGATGAAGGGCCAATTCATCCTCGGCCAGAACCCTGTCGTGGGTGCGGTGAACTCCGACCTGGTGGAACGCGGGCTCAGCCGGCTCGAATGGCTTGTGGTGCGCGACTTCGCCATGACGGAGACCGCGAATTTTTGGCAGAAGGGCCGCCTCGTTCAACGCGGCGACCTCAAACCCGAGGACATCGGCACCGAAATCTTCTTCCTGCCGGCGGCCTTGCCCGGCGAGAAGGACGGGACCGTCACCAACACCAGCCGCCTGGTGCAGTGGCACGACATCGTGCTGGAAGCGCCGGGCGATAGCCGGTCGGATCTGTGGTTCATCTACCATCTCGGCCGCAAGCTGAAGCAGCTCTACGCGAGCAGCACGGGCAGCCGCGATGCCGCAATGCGTGAGCTGACCTGGGAATATCCCGAGCGCGGAGAGCGGGCGGAGCCGGATGCCGAGGCCATCCTGCGCGAGATCAACGGCTACACCGTCGCCGACCGCAAGCAGGTGGAGAAGTACCACGACCTGAAGGACGACGGCAGCACGGCGTGCGGTGGCTGGATGTATTGCGGCATCTACCCGCGCGAGGGACACAACGTCGCACGGTCGCGCACGCCCGACGGTCCGGGCGGACCGGGCAGCCATCTGGGCTGGGCGTTCGCCTGGCCGGCCAACCGCCGCACCTTGTACAACCGCGCATCGGCCGACCCTGCCGGCAAGCCGTGGTCCGAACGCAAGAAGATGGTCTGGTGGGACGAGGCGCAATCGAAATGGACCGGCACCGACGTGCCGGACTTCGTCGCCACCACCCGTCCGGACTACAAGCCCGATTGGAGCACGCGTCCCCGCGGCATGGCGGCGCTGGGCGGCGATTCGCCGTTCATCATGGAAGCCGACGGCAAATGCCAGTTGTTTGCACCGACCGGGCTGAAGGACGGTCCGTTGCCGACGCATTACGAGCCGGTCGAAAGCCCGGTGGCCAACCCGGTATACGGCCAGCAATTCAACCCGACGGCGCATATCTGGAAACGCCCCGGCAACGAGGTGCACGCGCCGCAGGACCCGAAATTCCCTTATGTGTTCAGCACCTATCGCCTGACCGAGCTGCATTGCGGCGGCATCATCGGCCGGGTGACGCCGCATACCGCCGAGTTGCAGCCGGAGGCTTTCGTCGAGATACCGCCCGAGCTCGCAACCAAACTCGGTATCGAGCACCTGGGCTGGACGGTGCTGTCCACCCTGCGTGGCGACATCGAGGTTCGCGCCATGGTCACCGAGCGGATGCGGCCGTTCATCATCGACGGAAAAGAGGTGTTCCAGGTCGGGATGCCGTGGGTGTTCGGCTGGGAGGGTTATGCGCGCGGCGACATCGCCAACGTGCTGCTCGCCATCACCGGCGACGCCAACACCAGCATCCACAGCACCAAGGCGGTCACGGTGAACCTGCGGGCAGGACGCCTGCCGAACCCGGGCGGGACCAGCCGTGGCCAATGAGGGCGAGCAGGCCCTGATCTGCCTGGACGAGATCCTGGCGGGGGAGCCGAAAACCGATCAGTCGCTGTTTTCGAAATGTGCCGAGAACCTGTCGGCGTTGCGCAACCGGATGATCGCCGACCGCGCCGATCGAACCAGCCTCGAACACGTCAACGCCACCATCAGCGTTGTCATGGCCGGTCATTTCCCGCTGGGACAGATCCCCTGGGGCGAGCTGCACAAGGCGCGCGCCTGGCTGGACGCCATCAACCGGAAGCACCTGGGAGACTGAGCGCGCCCACCCGGGCCGTCCGGACCAGCGCGAACGAGGGAGACCCGCCCCGCCCGCGCCAGGCCCTCACTTGTGTTTCACAACCTCATCGGTCGCTGCGGGATCGAGGTTCCGGGCTTCGTCGATCAGGAACTTGCCCTCTTCCTTGTTCCCCGACTTGATCTCCTCGAGCCCTTCGGTTGCCAGGTTGCGGGCTTCCTCGGCGGTCTCCGGCAGCTTCGGTTCGGCGTCACTCATTGATCGTTCCTCCTGCAGAAGCCATTCGAACAGCTACCGGCGTATGCCGGTTTCGCCCGCTCGCGCTCTCGTAATCCGGGCGGCGGCCCCCACCGGCAGCCATCCGCGCCGGCTGCAGCCATCTTACCTTAAGCAACTTCATACCTTACAGCTTCGTTCCTCGTTCCATCTGCTTCGCGCGAGGCACAGATCAGGGGTTGGGCGTCGCATTGGCCAAGGTTCGGGTTGCGTTGGTAGGCGTTGGCAATTGTGCGTCATCCCTGGTGCAGGGTGTGCGTTTCTACGCGGAGGCAGATGCGGCGGACCGCGTGCCGGGGCTGATGAACGTGTCGCTGGGCGGCTACCATGTGGGCGATATCGAGATCGTTGCAGCCTTCGACATCGCCGAGGGAAAGGTCGGGCTGGACCTCGCCGAGGCGATCGCCGCGGAGCCGAACAACACACGCCGGTTTGCCGAAGTGGCCCACACCGGCGTTGTAGTGCAGCGCGGCCCCACGCTCGACGGGCTGGGGCGTTACGTACGCGAGATCGTAACAGAATCCGCCGAGCCGCCGGTGGATGTGGCGGAGCACCTGCGCACCGCACGCGTGGAGGTCCTGGTGTCGTTCCTGCCGGTCGGGTCCGGACAGGCGACGCGCTACTATGCGGAGCAGGCGTTGGCGGCCGGCTGCGCACTGGTGAACTGCATCCCGGTGTTCATCGCATCGGACCCGGCATGGCGCGAGCGGTTCGAAGCGGCGGGGTTGCCGGTCGTCGGCGACGACATCAAGAGCCAGGTAGGCGCCACCATCATCCACCGGGTGCTCGCCAACCTGTTCCGCGACCGCGGTGTGAGGGTGGATCGCACCTACCAGCTCAATTTCGGCGGCAACACGGATTTCCGCAACATGCTCGAGCGCGAGAGGCTCGAATCGAAAAAGCTGTCGAAAACGCGGGCGGTCACCAGCCAATTGGCCGAGACGCTGGCCGATAGCGACGCGCATGTCGGGCCGTCGGATTACGTGCCGTGGCTGGAGGACCGGAAATGGTGCCACATCCGCATCGAAGGCACCACGTTCGGCGACACGCCGCTCAATTGCGAGCTGAAGCTGGAAGTGTGGGACTCGCCCAATTCCGCCGGCGTGGTGATCGATGCGATCCGCTGCGCGCGGCTGGCGATGGACCGCGGCATCGGCGGCGCGCTCACCGGGCCGTCGAGCTATTTCATGAAGAGCCCGCCCGAACAGTTCACCGATACCGAGGCGAAGCGGCGCACCGAGGCGTTCATCGCCGGGGATGCCGAGCGCTGACCGTGCCTGGCACGCGCGCCCACCTCACACGTCTCCATCTGATACGCCACGGCCACACCGACGCATTGGGGCACACGCTGTCGGGCCGCTGCCCCGGCATCGGCCTGAGTGCGCTGGGTCTGCGCGAGGCGGCCGCCACCGCCCGGCAGATGGGCAAGCTGATGAGCGGCAGGCGGCCTTCGGCGCTGCTCAGCAGCCCACGCCGGCGGGCCCAGCAGACCGCGGCGGAAATCGGGACCGTGCTGGCGCTGCCGGTCCGCACCGAACCGGCCCTGGACGAAGTGGAGTTCGGTGAATGGACGGCCAAGGATTTCGCCACGCTGGACGCCTGCGATGGCTGGCGGGAATGGAACACGCTGCGCAGCCTGGCGCCGACGCCGGGCGGCGAGACGATGCTGGCGGTGCAGGCGCGCATCGTGACCCTGGTGCAACGCCTGTGCCGGGACTGGCCCGACCATGACGTCGTGCTCGTCAGCCACTCGGATGTGCTGAAAGTGCTGCTCGCCTACCTGCTCGGCAGCCCGATCGACCTGATGCAGCGGATCGAGATCGCGCCCGCATCCCACAGCATGGTCTCGATGGCCGGTGACATGATCCGGATCGAGGCGGTCAACCTGGTTCCTCACCTCGCCGACTGACCCGACGCTTCACCGGCACGAAACAGTGCGCATCAGCCGGGCGAGTTCGGTCAACACGCTGCCCCACTCGCCCGTGCGCGTCTGGTGCAGCACGGTCATGGACGGATACCAGGGACAGCTCCGGCCCGGGTATGGCCAGCGCCAGTCGGCATCCTTCCGCACCAGCAGGATGACGCGGCGGCCGAGCGCGCCGGCAAGGTGGGCCACCATCGTATCGACCGACACCACCACATCGAGCCCTGCGATCAGCGCTGCGGTGCGGATGACATCCGTGTCGTGGTCGCCAGGATTGGCGAACTCCGCGCGCGCCGATTCGGCTGCGCAGGGGCCACGCTGCAGGCTGACCAGATCGTGGCCGCCGGGCAAGGCCGCCAGCAGCGGCTCCAGCGGCACCGAACGCGCAGCGTCCCACCCGCCGGCCGCCCAGCAGAGTCCTATCCCGCCGGTCCGCCGTCCGTTCCGTCCAGGCAACGGCGAGGCAGCCAGATAGGGCACGGATGCGCCGACCTCGTCCGCGTGGACGCGCAACACATGAGCCAGATCCATGATCTCCATGGAGCATTCCGATGGCGGAAGCGGCGCCTCACCGTCGAACGGCACCAGCCGGTCCACTGCGTCCATGCCGGCCAGCAGGGCGTGGAGTTCGGGTTGCACTTCCAAGGTCACATGCGCGGCGCGCCGGCGCAGCGCGGGCAGGAAGCGTGCAAACTGCAGGGTGTCGCCGAGCCCGTGATAGCACCGCACCAGCACGCGCCTGCCGTCCGGCCCGGTGCCGTCCCACACCCAGCGGAGATGGTAGGGCAATGCCGGATCGTCGCGCGACGCCGGATCGCGCCCGGCCGCAACGGCGTCGCCGATGGCCCAGGCGGCCGCGAAATCGCCGGCTCGCATGCAGTCCGCCCATTCCCGGCCCGCATCGTAGCCCGATGGCGGCGCCTTGCCGGTCAGAACGCCACCTTGCATGCAAGCTCCCGTTAGCGTTCATCGCGGCGCCTTCGTGCCCGTGCGATATGCGCCCGCAACGCGGCACATGACGCGGTTGTTGCGGGCGCGGGAGATGGCATGGTTCAGGCTGGCACGACGCAGAGGCGCCTGAGGTTGCGGGGCGGGCTGCTGGTGCGCTTCCTGCGCAGCGAGGCGGCAGGCGGCGCGCTGCTGATCGCCGCGTCGCTGGTGGCGCTGGTTTGGTCCAACTCGCCGGCCGCACCCTCGTACAGCCGGCTGCTCGACCAGCCGGTCGGGCCCGCCGGACACGGCCTGCCGGTGCACACGCTGGTCAACGACGCGCTGATGTCGCTGTTCTTCCTGCTGGCCGGGCTGGAAATCCGCCGCGAGATGACCCACGGCCGCCTCGCCACCCTGCGCGGCGCCGCAGCGCCGGCCATTGCCGCCATCGGTGGCATGGCGGTGCCGGCGCTGATCTTTCTCGGCCTGAACCACGGCCATGCGGCGAGCCTGCGTGGCTGGGCGGTGCCGGTGGCGACCGACATCGCGTTCTCGCTGGCCGTGCTGCGGGTGCTCGGCTCACGCGCCAGCTTTTCGCTGCGGGTGTTCCTGACGGCGCTCGCCATCCTGGACGATCTCGGCGCCATCCTCGTCATCGCGCTGTTCTACACGGCCGGGCTTTCACCCTGGGCGTTGGGCGGGGCAGCCGTGCTGTGCGTCACGCTGTGGCTGCTGGCGCGTGGCCGCGTCCAGTCGTTGTGGCCCTATCTGCTGGGCGGCGCCGCACTGTGGCTGCTGGTGTTCAACAGCGGCGTGCACGCGACCCTGGCCGGCGTGGCGCTCGCCTTCGTGGTGCCGGGGCGCCCGCGCGAGGATGGTCAGCCGCCCGCCGCCGACCGGCTGGAGCATGGGCTGGCGCCTTGGGTGGCCTACCTGATCCTGCCGGTGTTCGGACTCGCCAATGCCGGCCTCGACCTGCACGCGCTCTCCCCCTCGATCCTGGTCTCGCCCGGGCCGCTCGGCGTGGTGCTGGGGCTGTTCATCGGCAAGCAGGCAGGGGTGTTCGGCGCGACGCTGCTGGGGCGGCGCCTCGGCCTGCTGCGCCTGCCCGCACAGATGGGCGTCGCCGAGCTGTACGGCGCGGCTCTGCTGTGCGGCATCGGCTTCACCATGAGCCTGTTCATCGGCGACCTCGCCTTCCGTGGCACCGCGTTGCACGACGGCATCAAGCTCGCGGTGTTCTGCGGCTCCGTGCTGTCGGCGATTGCGGGCATGATCGTCCTGGCGACATTCGGCCGCGCGCGGGACGGCGAGAGCCCGGCGGTCTAGCGGCGGAGCACGTACGCCCGGCCATCCCACAGTCGGAATGGGCGCTCTCCACACACCTCGATGGTGAACCCGAACTCATCGGCCCAGGTATGGAGGCGCGCGCTGTCCGCGCCTGCATCGGCCGAATAGGAAAGGTTGAAGATCGCCAGCACGCCGCCGGGCCGCAGCACCCTTGCCGCGAAGCTCGCGTGGAGCCCGGCGATGCCGGCTTCCACGAGATAGGGGAAGCTGTCCACGGCGAGCACCACATCGAGGCTCCCGGCCGGCAGGTCCGGCGGCTGGCCGTCGGTCACCGAGAAACGCAGGTTTGCCACGTTGCCGTGCCGCCGCTGCGCCTCGGCGATCATCCCCGCCGACACATCGATCCCAAGCACGAGGCCGGCATGCGGTGCCAGGGCCGCGGCCACCCGGCCGATGCCGCAGCCCAGATCGAGCACGCGGTCGCCTGCACGCACGAAATTGCCGGCGAGCAGCCATTCGACCAGCTCACGCGTGGCGCGGGCCAGCAGCGCCGGGTCGTTCAGCGCGTAGGCGGCAACGCTCGCTTCCGGCGCCGCTGCAACCGCACGGTCGAACATGGTGGCGATTGCCTGGACGTCCTGGGCGCGATCGTGGTTGACGCGGGCGCCGTCGAGCATGTTCGCGACGATGTCGAGGTTGCGGCGATGCTGCTGGAACAGTTGCCCGAGCTCCGAGCCGGGCCGCAACAGGGGCGCGATATCCGCGGCTTTGAAGCCGGCGAGCAGCAATTGCGCCAGGGCGGTCTCCGGTGAGATATGGCCGGCTTCGCACAGGGCGATAGGGTCCGGTTTCAACCGCGCACCAGGTGCAAGGTCGCATTGTGCCGGTCCACACCACCCCAGGAATATTTGTAGGGTTCGTTACCGCGCAGGAAGTTGACCTCGCGCACGCCGTCGCGCATTGCCGTGTTGATCACCTCGCCGAGCAGCACCGAGGCCGGGCTGCAGAACGCGTGTGCCGCGGAAAACCCGCTCATATACAGCAGCAGACGCGAACCGGTACGAAAAGCCAGGTAAGCCGCGGCAACATCCGCCCCGATGCGCAACACCGGCAGCAACAGCACCCCCTCGCGGTGCAGGCCGGCCGCGGCCTCGGCCAATGTGGCGCCGACCCGGCGATCGGCCAGCACGCCGCCGGGTTCGGCACGCGCGGTCCAGCGCGCCTCATGCATGGCGAAAAGCTGCCGCAACACGTCTTGCAGATTGCCGCTGCCGGCGAGTTCGAACGTCGCGCCGCCGGCGCGTTTTGCGCGGTTCCGGTTCAAGCGCAGCAGGCGGCTCGTCGCAGCCGAGACAAGGCCCCGCACATCGATTTCGGCAGCCGGAAGCGGCAAGACCGGGCAGGGCTCGCCCCGATGCAGGCTGGATATCCAACCCTCCGGGCTCGCGGCGTCGCGCAGACGGGCATCCGGCGGAAGGTCGATCATGTCGCAAACGTCGACGTCCGGCGCGGCCCTCAGTACGGCAGCCAGCAATCGCGTGGCCGCGTCGGCAGGAGCGCCGGGCGCGATCAACGCGTCGAGCATGTCGCTGAGCCCGGCGCCGATCGGCAGCAGCTTGCGACCGGCCGGCTCATCGAGCACGTAGGCTGGCAACAGGCCGATCATCCTGTCCGCATCACGGAGAACGCCGATCACGGGCCGGCCGGTGCCGAACTGGCGCCACCAGGATAATTGCCAATCGGGGCTCTGGAACGGTGATTTATCCGGCAGGGCACGCCACAGGCTGCGCCACTCTCCGGCGAGCGCGTGCAGGCGGGACTCGGTGGTGATGCAGTCGAGGCTGAGTGTCGTCACGCGACACAGGCGGCGCTATCCGCCAGCATCCGGTAATGGTCAAAATAGCCGGTCACCATGCGCTCGTGCGAGAAGCGTTCGCGCGCGACGCGCCTGCAGGTTTCACGATCTAACTCATTCACCCGCCGCATGGCGCGGGCCATTCCGGAAACCGAATCAACCAGGAAACCGGTGCGCCCGTCCTCCACGATATCGGCAAGCGCGCCTGATTTATAGGCCACGACCGGGGTGCCGCAGGCGGCCGCTTCCATGGCGACGAGCGAGCTGGTTTCCGGTGCGAGACTGGGGATGAGCACGCAGCCGGCCGCGCTCAGCAGCCGGCGTTTGCGGGCGAAATCCAGCGGGCCAAGGAAGCGCCGGCGCCGGTCCAGCATTGGTGCGACCCGCGACGCGAAGTATTCCTGGTGCTCCGTATAGGGGAATACCGCCCCGCCCAGCAGCAAAGCCTGGTTCGCCTCATGGGCGGCGGCGAGTGCCAGGTGCTGGCCTTTCTCGGGACAGATGCGGCCCAGCATCAACGCAAACCCGCGCCTGCCGTGTCGTGCGGCGGACAGTGCCGCGACGTCGACGCCGTTCGGGACCGGCGGCTGAAGATGCAGGCCGGCCGGACAGGCTTCCTGTTGTGAACGGGAAACACAATGCATCCGAACGCCCGGCCGGTCGGTCAGGCCGCCATACCAGCCGGGTGGCAGGTGCAAGGTGACGAGCGTGGGCGGATGTGCCGCGGGCAAGGTGTCCGCAAAATCCAATCCGTGCATGTGCAGCACGTCGACCTTGTGTTCCCTGAGCGCACGATGCACCGCTTCGCGTGTAGCCGCTTGTGCGCGCCTGCGGGCCAGTTCATCGACCGTGGCGGACGGTTCGATGCCGGTGCTTTCCAGGATACCGGCGGCGGTGCTTCCCTCGCACGCGACCACGATCGAATTGTGCCCTGCTGCGACCAGCGCCCGATCCAACGTGGACAGCACCTGCTCGGCGCCGCCCACCGCATCCGGACCGGCCGGCGCCAGAGAGTACGCGACACTCAGAACGGTCAGGCGCCTCTGCATATTCCTTCGATCTATCCGGTGCGACGGCACTTCGCGGCTTAGTCGGCAGGCTCCGCATAGACGCGCGGCGCCGACACCCGGCCCGGTGCGTAGCGGCGGATCATCGTCGCGCAGAACTCCGCGAACTCCTCCGGGTCGCGCGGCGGGCTGGTATGATGCGCCCAAAGCCCGCGGTCTTCCGGGGTGAAGCAGAACGTGACTGTCACGTCGAACTCGTCCAGCGCACGCATTTGCCGGTCGAACCACGCCTCGGCACCGGGCCGCAACCAATCGGCCCAGCTCAGACCGGTGCGGAGGTAGCTGACGCCCATGTCGCGCATCAGGCGCACCGCGTCGGCCAGCCGGTGATCCTCATAGTGGAACCACTGACACAAGCCGATCTCCGGCGTGTAATCCGCGAAATGCCTTGCCGCGAGCTTGGGTTTCCCTTGCTCGTCGTAGAGGCCCATGTGGAAGTGCCTGTAATAGGACGAGCCCTCGGCCTCACGGTGGCGGGTGGTTGCCGGCCATGCTGCCGGCAGATCGTACAGGCTGTACCAGTGGATGCGTGGCGCCTGCCCGATCAACAGCTCGGCGGTGCGCTTCAACCCCCATTCCTGCACCTCCTCCGCGCCGAACGTGGATACGCCGACTTCCGAGACCCACACCGGCAGGTTCGTCATGCCGCGGATCGACTGCAGCTTTTCCGGCCACTCGTTCAGCAGCCAATGGTTCCAATCCATCGGGAAACCGTGCACGGCCACCGCGTCGAGGTGCTCCATCACGCCCTGGCTTTCGAGCACGCGGAGGAAGTCCGGATCGATCGGCGACATGCCGCCGAGGACACGCGGCAGGCCTGGAGCTTCGGCGGCGATCGCCTGCCCCGCCAGCTTCGTCATGCGCGCGAAAATCTGCCAGCCGGGATCCGCTTCGAGATCCCAATGCGACTTGTTGTTGGGTTCGTTCCAGATCATTGCGGCTTCGATCATGACCGCGCGCTCCTGGCCGGGTACACCGCGCCGTAATCGCCGGTCTCCCGCGCGATATGTCTGCAGATGAACATCTCTTCTTCCGGGTGGCTGATGATCCGGTATCCGGCGCTACGCAGCATGGCCGCCGAGCATGCACGGTTGGGCGCCCACCAGTTGGTGCAATCATGGGCGTAGTCATGTTCGATGAAGTGCATTTTCGGATAGCCGGGATCGTTGAAATGATCCTGTTCCCAGAACTCGTAGTCGGCCTTGACTTCGGCGACATCGTCGCTGCCGCGCTGCATCGACTGGAACACCAGCAGATCGCGCGTCACATGCTCATGCACCAGGTCGAGCGCCAGCAAGGGGTGGCGGAGGTGATAAAGCACACCGATGAAGAACACGATATCGAAGCGCTCGCCGAGCATGCCGACGTCGTACACCGACATCTTGCGAAACTCGATGTCCAGGCCTTCGACTTCGGCCGCGAAGCGTGCCTGGTTGAGGTAATCCTCGTCGAAGTCAATGCCCAGAACGCGCGCGGCGCCGCGCCGCTTCATCTCCATGGCGTAGAACCCGCCATTGCATCCGATGTCCAGGACCGATTGTCCGGTGAGGTCCTGCGGGATATCGGCCGAGAAGCGCTGCCATTTCACGCTCGGAAAATCACCGAGGAAATGGTCGGGTGCGGTCCGGACGCCTTTCAGGTCCAGGTTATGGAACCAGGGTCCGAGCGATTCGGCACGTTCGCGGATGGCCGCCTCGGTCCATATGACAGTATCGTCCAAGCTATGCCTCCTGCCGGCTCGCGGCCGATGCCGGTTCCGTCTGGCCGAGCAGATGCACTGCCTGCCGGTAACCGTGCAACGTGCCGACATCGACGTAATGCCGTCCCGCACGCACTCCGAAAGCCTCGCCGCCCTGTGCCAGCCAGGCGTTCACCAACGTCCCGATGTACTCGTCGGTGCAGTCGCGCGCACGCCATAAGCGGTGCAGATCGTGCAGCATATGCCCGGGCAGCTTGAATGCGCCCCAGATCCAGCCGGTGCCGGCATCCGCGGATTTCACCACGATGCGCTGCACGCGCCCGTCTTCATCCGTCTGCACGGCGTCGAACAATTCGGGATGTTCGACCGGGAACAGCAGGAAACTGAAGCGGTCGTCCGGCAAGCCGGCCAGCGCGTCGGCGGGAAACCAGATGGTGTCGGGAAGACCCACCACCACCGGCTCGCCGGGCGGGATCAGCGTGGCCGCGCGGAAGATGGCGTCGCACAGGCCGCTCGGTGAATCCTGGATGACATAGGCGAAGGCGACGTCGCCGATCGAACCGCCGAAATACGTCAGGATATCGGACTTCGACGGTGAGATCACGAAGCACAGCTTTTCGACGCCGGCGCGCGCCATCCGCTCGACAAGGTATTCGCTGACCGCGCGTGGCCGCTCGACACCGTTTGTGTCCAGCCGGCTGCCGACGGGCAGAAGCTCCTTCGAGAATGCCAACGGCTGGATGCGGGTGCCATGCCCGGCCGCGGGAATGATGCCCCACATCGGCGTCAGGCTCCCACCGCTTCGGTCTGCAGCAGATCGATCAACGTGCGCGCCCGGTGCTCGGCGGTATGCTCGGCCAGCACGCGGTCGCGGGCGCGCCGTGCCATCGCCACCAGCGCATCCGGCGATGTTTCGAGCGCCGCCATCGCTTCTTCGGTGCCTGACGCCAAGAGCAGTTCCCGCCCCGGCTCAAAGAAGTTCTCCAGACCCTGCCAGGCATCGCTCAGGATCGGGGTGCCGCAGGCGGCCGCTTCGAACAACCGGCCAGACGGGCACCAGCCCATGCGCGCCATCGCCGCCCGGGTCACGTTCAGCGTCATGCGGGACGAACTGTAGAAGGCCGGGTGTTCCGCCGGCGGCAGGTGACGCACGAAGAAGATGTTGTCGGTCCAAGGAAAATCCGCCGGGTATTGCGCGCCGCCAATCACGAAACGCTTCCCGGGCAAGCGCCTTGCCGGGCCTACGAACAGGCGCTCCAGCGTGGCCTGCCGATCGGCGGCATAGGTGCCCAGATACGAACAATCGGCGCGGTAACGGGCCTGCGCCGGCACAGCGCGATACACTGCCGGATCGGCCCAGCCGTAGAACGGCACCGCATGCCGTGCGCCGAGCTGCGTCCGCAACGCATCCAGCGCGCCGCCGCCCGTGTAACTCAACACGAGGTCGAACCCTGCAAGGCCGTCCGCTCCGACATACGGAACATCATGCCCCGCCGCCAGCCGGTCCAAGGTGACCGGCGTGTCCAGGTCGTAGAAGCACCGTGCCCGCGCGCGGCTGCCCAGCACCATCGAGGTCGCGGCGATGCCGTCCGGGCAGAACGAGGTGACCAGAGCGGCATCCGCTGCATCGGCCTCGCGCTGCGCAAAGGCGGCGATGTCGGCCCACTCCCGATAAAGCGTCAACGTCGCGCGCGGGCCGAACTCGCCGAAATCCGCGAGGTCGCGGTTCTCGGCGTAATAGGGCACGTCGCGCTCGAAGAAATCGACCGTGTGGCCCTGCTGAACGAGCGCCGATATGAGGCTACGCCACAGCGTCGCGTGACCGTTGCCCCACGAAGAACTGACCGCAAGGCCGAAGATGACCAGCTTCACGGCTGCTCGGCTGCACAGGCAGGGTTTGAACGGCAAGGCGGGTTCGATCTACACACGCAACCGGGAACGATCATTTGCACAGGGCGGTTTCATCAAACCCGCCGTCAGCAGGACGGCTACCTCATCGAGACTGCCCACGATTGCATCGCACCATCCCCGGCTGTCGATGCAGGGGGGCACGGCATCCGGAACCATCACCACCATCAGCCCGGCGGCATGCGCTGCCTGCACGCCGTGGCGTGAATCCTCGACGGCGAGGCAGTCTTCCGGAGCCAGGCCGAGCAGTTCGACGGCCAGGGTGAAACTGTCCGGGGCGGGCTTGCCTCGCCCCACGTCGTCGCGCGACACCACTGCCGCGAACCGGCCGGAAAGGCCCGCCATGGCCAAATGCCGGGCGGCCGTGCGAGCGCTCGCCGAGGTGGCGATGGCAGAAGCCATGCCGGCCTTCGCCAGTGTGTCCAGCAGGAGGTGCACACCCGGCTTCAGCGCGACCGTTTCGCCCATCAGCAAGGATCGGCAGCGGTAATAGGCCTCGAAGAACTCGACGGCCGGGAAGGTGTCGCCAAGCAGGTCCGGCAGCAGGCGCCGCCGCGCGGTGCTCGGCAACCCGATCAACCCGTCATAGATTTTCGCCGGAACCGTCCAGCCGATTGCGGCCGCTGCCACCATGAAAGCCGCTCGATACACGCCTTCGGTGTCCAGCAGCGTTCCATCCAGGTCGAACACGATACCGCGTGGAACCCTGGGAAGCCGCTGGACTTCGGCAACCCGCTCGCTTCCGGAGCTACTGGCCAGCCCGGCTCCATGATCATCCATCCACGCCCGCGCCCGTCGAATTGTTTGTTGGAACCGGTCGCGAGGGGTGCCGGTTCCATCACGCGGCGCGTTATTCGACACGCGTTCTGCAGCCGCACAACAGGCGCCGGACGCATCGTGCGGCCGGCGCCCCCGTCCAGCCGCTCAGGCGGCGAGCTTGTTCACCCGCCCATCTGCGATGCCGGACAGCTTCTGGTCGGTCGCCTTCTCCTCGTCGAGGGTCTGCTGCAACACGCTCGCGCAATCGTTGCGGCCGAGCTGACGGGCATACGCGATCAACGATCCGTAGCGCGTCATCTCGTAATGCTCGACGGCCTGGGCAGCCGACAACATGGCCGCGTCGCGCACATGCTCGTCATCGCAATCGCTGATGATTTCCTTGGCCTCTGCAAGGATGCCGTCCATCGCCTGGCACGTCACTGCCTTCACCGGCTGGCCGTGCATCTGGAAGACCTGCTCCAGGCGCGTCACCTGGTTCCGCGTCTCGTTCAGGTGTGTCTCGAACGCCTGCTTCAGCTCCGGGCTGCTGGCCTTCGCGATCATCGTCGGCAGGTTCTTCACGATCTGGTTTTCGGCGTAGTAGATGTCCTGCAGCGTGTGCACGAACAGGTCGTCCAATGTCTTGATCGGTTTGCTGAGAAATCCCAAGGCATCCTCCTTCTGTCGTTCCAGTCCGGTGAACGCGCTTCCGGGAAAAGGATGCGTTCTGATCGAGGGGAGTTGAAATACACACGGCTGCGTGATCCCGCGCCGCAACGCGTCCTGCCCGGCACCATGTCGTAACGATCAACTGTCCTTACGGAGGCGTTGTGAACTGCGACGATTGGGAATAGTGGGTGCGCGCTGCAACCGGAGGTGCCTCCCAATGACCGTATCCAAAACCAGGATGCTGGCGGTATCCGCGTTCTTCGCCGCTGCTGCTTCGGCCAGTGTCGTTCCTGCGCTGGCCGATCCGCCTTCGGCGTGCGACATCGCGCCATCGATCGTCAAGCAGATCCAGTCGCAACTCGCTGTCGTGGTGCACCTCTCGGATGCGAATGGCGGGTTGTTCAAGCCCAACCTGATGTGGTCGGCCATCGTCGATCGTGGCGGCAAACTGTGCGGAGTGGTCAAAACGGGCGATGCCTGGCCCGGCAGCCGTGCAATCGCGATCGCCAAGGCCGCGACAGCCAACGATTTCAGCAATGTCAAACTGGCCTTGTCCACCGCGAACCTTTACGCGCCGACGCAGCCGGGCGGCTCGCTCTACGGCCTCAACAACTCGAACGTGCTGAACCCCGCCGACGAACCGTTACACAGCGGGATCGGCCAGGTGCCAGGCGGCATCATCACCTTCGGCGGCGGCATGGCGCTGTACAGCGGCGGGCAGGTCATCGGCGGTCTTGGTGTCAGCGGCGACAGCTCGTGCGCCGACCATGCCATCGCGTTCCGTATGCGCAAGCTTGCAGGTTACGATGCGGTGCCGGGCGGTGTCGCTCCGGACAACACCGACAACATCATCTACGCCGACGCCGGCACGACCCCCTCAGGCTTCCAGCAACCCCACTGCTTCGCCTCCGACCTGACCCCGCAACAGGTCGAGACCATACCCTCGCACTAGGCCTTTTTCCGGAACACGTGCGCGTCCGAAGGAAACGTTCGCGCACGTACGTCGGCTGCGTATGCCGCAGCCGCTTTCGAGATTTCGGTGCCGAGATCCGCGTAACGCTTCACGAACCGCGGTGTGAAGTCGTTGAACGTGCCGAGGACGTCGTCGATCACCAGCACCTGGCCGTCGCACTGCGCCGACGCGCCTATGCCGATCGTCGGGATCGCAATGTCGCGCGTGATCGCCGCGGCAACCGGCTCCAGCGTGCCCTCGACCACGACTGCGAACGCGCCGGATGCGGCCACCGCCTTTGCATCTTCCGTCACCTTTGCCGCTTCGTCGTCGGTGCGGCCGGTGGCGCGGAAACCACCGGCGACGTTCACCGATTGCGGCATCAGGCCGACATGCCCGCACACCGGGATGCCGCGCTGCGTCAGGAACCGGATGGTCGGCGCCATCTCCACGCCACCTTCCAGCTTCACGGCCGAACATCCTGTTTCCGCCAGCACTTTTGCCGCGTTGTAGTATGCTTGCTCGGGGCTCTGCTGGTAGCTGCCGAACGGCATGTCCACGACGATGCAGGCGTGCCGGGCGCCACGAACCACCGCAGCCCCATGCGCGATCATCATGTCCAGCGACACCGCCAGCGTGCTCGGCAGACCGTAAAGCACCATGCCCAGCGAATCGCCCACCAGCAGCGCCTCGCAATGCGGGTCCAGTCGCTGCGCCATCGGCGTCGTGTAGGCGGTCAGCCAAACCTGAGGCGTGCCCTTCATCTTCCGCAGATCGGGCACGGTCACCGGCTTCTGCGTACCATGCACGCTCATGCGGCCGCACTCCCCGCCAGTGCGCGGACCCCGATATCCGTCCTGGCGAAACCACCCGGGAAATCCAGTGCCGCCACGCCCGCATACGCGCTCGCGCGGGCGGCGGCCAGATCCGGCCCGGTGCCGCAAACGCAAAGCACACGGCCACCCGCGGACACCACCTGGCCATCGCGCAGGTCGGTGCCTGCATGGAACACCGCGACGTGCGGGATCGCCGCCGCCCGGTCCAGCCCGCCGACCGGTGCACCGGTGCCGAACGCTGCAGGATAGCCGCGCGCCGCCATCACCACGCCGACACACGCGACATCCAGCCACCGCAGGTCGAAATGGGCGAGTTCGCCGTCGCACGCTGCCAGAAGCGCTGGCAGCACGTCCGAGCGCAGCCGCGGCAACAACACCTGCGCTTCCGGGTCGCCCATGCGGACGTTGTACTCGATCAGCTTCGGTCCGTCGGCGGTCAGCATCAGTCCCGCGAACAGGATGCCGGTGAATGGCGTGTTCCGCGCTGCCATCTCTCGCAGGACCGGGCGAATGAAAACATCCATCGCCGCCTGTTGCGCCGCCAGGGGGAAGCCGGACGGGGGTGAGACGGCGCCCATGCCGCCGGTGTTCGGGCCGGTGTCGCCGTCGCCCACCCGCTTGTGGTCCTGCGCCGCGCCCAGCAGCACCGCATCGCGGCCGTCGCACAGCGCAAACAGGCTCACCTCGTCGCCTTCCAGCAACTCCTCGATGACCACGCTGTCGCCTGCCTCGCCCAGTGTCCTGTCGTGCAGCAGCGCGCGCAACGCCGCCTCGGCTTCCTCGAGGGTTTGTGCCACGACCACGCCCTTGCCGCCGGCCAGCCCGTCCGCCTTCACCACGATCGGCGCGCCCCGCCGCTCCACGAAGTCCGATGCCGCGGCGAGGTCCGAAAAGCGTTCCCACCGGGCGGTCGGAATGCCGGCCGCGTCGCACAACTCCTTGGCGAACGCCTTGCTGCCCTCGAGAGCAGCGGCCGCGGCACTCGGCCCGCAGCAGCGCACGCCAGCCGCCGCCATTGCATCGGCCAGCCCGGCGACCAGCGGCGCTTCGGGGCCCGGCACCACGAGGTCGATGCGCTGGGTGCGGGCAAACTCGACCAGGGCCGGCACGTCGAGCACGCCGATCGCCACGTTCTCGCCGACCGTCGCCGTACCGGGGTTGCCTGGCGCCACGAACAGCTTCTCCAGCAATGGAGAGTTGGCGATGGCCCAGGCCAGCGCATGTTCCCGCCCGCCCGCACCCACGATCAGAACCCGCATGCAGAACCCGCCCGACTTTGCCAGGCCGTCCCCCTAGCATAGGGTCGCTCGATGGACGAAGCCGCCCCCCTCACCCCTGCCCCGCTTGCCGGGCCCGCCACCGGGCGGAGCAACATCCCCGAATACACCGTCAGCGACCTGTCCGGCGCGATCAAGCGCACGCTGGAGGGCGCCTTCGGCCGCATCCGCGTGCGCGGCGAGATCACCGAACTGAAGCAATACGCCTCCGGCCACACCTATCTCAGCCTGAAGGACGAGGGCGGGAAGGTTCGCGCAATAATCTGGAAATCCGCGGTGGCACGCATTGGATTGCGGCCCGAAAACGGCGTCGAGGTGATCGCGACCGGCAAGATCTCGGCCTATGGCGACCGCTCGGAATACCAGTTGGTGATCGACCGGCTGGAATATGCCGGCGCCGGGGCCTTGCTGGCCCGTATCGAGATGCTGCGCCAGCGGCTGGCCGCCGAGGGACTGTTCGACGCCGCTTCCAAACGCAAGCTGCCCCGCCTGCCGGGACGCGTGGGCGTCATCACCTCGAGCAGCGGCGCCGTGCTGCACGACATCATGACAACCATCGCACGCCGGTTCCCGCGCCCGATCCTGCTTTGGCCGGTGCCGGTGCAGGGCGACGGCGCCGCCGCGCGCATCGCCGCCGCAATTGCCGGCATGGACAGCCTGCCGCTGCCGGGCATCCCCCGTCCGGACGTGCTGATCGTCGCGCGCGGCGGCGGCTCGCTGGAAGACTTGATGGCTTTTAACGAGGAGGTCGTGCTGCGTGCCGCCGCAGCGTGCCGGCTCCCGCTGATCAGCGCCGTCGGGCACGAGACCGACACCACGCTGATCGACTTCGTGAGCGACCAGCGTGCGCCGACCCCAACCGCCGCCGCCGAGCTGGCGGTTCCGGCCCGCACCGAGTTGCTGGCCGACCTGGCGCAGAAATCCGCCCGGTTGATCGGTGCGCTGGATCGCGCGACGCAAACCAGCCGCGCCCGGCTATCTGCCGCCGGCGCCAGCCTGCCGGACCTGCCCAACATCGTGGCCAACGCCCGCATGCGGCTGGATGACCGTTCGCAACGGCTGGACCTCGCGGTGCCGAACCTGCTCGCCGCACGGGTCGCGGCGCTGGCCCGTGCGGAACGGCACATTCCGGACCCGCAGGGCTTGATCGCCGCCCGGCGCGGCACAATCGACCTGGCCGGGCTGCGCCTGTTGACGGCGCTGCGCCACGGCGTGCAGCGGCATCGGGACGCGGCGGCCAAGATTGCACCGCGCCTGACGCTTGCCGGGATCGAGCAGCGCATGCGGTCGCAGCGATCACAGCTCGATGTGCTCGCGGCCCGGCTGGACGGCGCGTCCTACGAGCGGGTCCTGGCCCGCGGCTTCGCCCTGGTCCGCGACGCTCGCGGACATGCTGTCACCAGTGCGGCGTCAGCCGGCACACATGCCCGCTTGCGGCTGCGCTTCGCGGATGGGGAGGTTGGTGTAGTGACGGAGGGACGGCAGGCGAAGCTGCCGTTCTAGGAGCCTTCTTTTTCTGGAAAAAAAAGAAGCAAAAAGACTTTCTAGTGCTGTCGCGGAGCGTCCGGCCAATACCGCGACAGCAACTAGTAGAAGTCTTTTGCTTCTTTTCTTCAGAAAAGAAGAGTCTTTCTTATACTTAGAACAACGAAAGCTGCGGAGCTGGCGCAGGCAGCACGTTCGGCACCGCGAAATGACCGGTCTCCAGGCTCTCGCGGTCGGCGAAGCCCAGTTGGCGGGCGGCGCGGGCGAAGCGCTTGCCCAGCAGGTCGGCGTAGGGGCCGTTGCCGCGGAAACGGTCGTGGAAGGCGCTGTCGTTCAATTGCCCGGCGCGGGTCTCACGCACCAGGTTCAGCACGTGCCGCGCGCGGTCCGGAAAGTGCTCGCCCAGCCAGGCCTCGAACATCTGGCGCAGCTCCAGCGGCAGGCGCAGCAGCACGTAACCGGCATGCCTGGCACCGGCCCTGGCCGCGCGCTCCAGTATGCGCTCCAGCTCCGAATCGTTCAGGCCGGGGATCATCGGCGCCGCCAGAACCGCCGCCGGCACGCCGGCCTGGCTCAGTACCTCGATCGCTGCCAGACGGCGCTCCGGTGTGGCAGCCCGCGGCTCCATGACCCGCGCCAGCTTGGCGTCCAGCGTGGTCACCGACAGGTAAACACGCACCAGCCCGCGCGCGGCAAGGCGCTGCAGGATGTCGAGGTCGCGCAGCACACCCGCCGATTTCGTGACGATGCTGACCGGATGGCCGAACCTCTCCAGCACCTCGAGCACCGAACGGGTCAGCTTCAGCGTCCGCTCCACCGGCTGGTATGGGTCGGTGTTGGAACCCAAAGCCATCGTCTTGCAGACATAGCCGGGCTTCTTCAGCTCGCGCTCCAGCAGCGACGCCACGTCCG
The DNA here is from genome assembly GCA_964657885.1 of uncultured Acetobacteraceae bacterium. Lineage (GTDB taxonomy): Bacteria > Pseudomonadota > Alphaproteobacteria > Acetobacterales > Acetobacteraceae > BOG-908. The sequence goes on from CAZZWO010000003.1 coordinate 22,886, forward strand.
GCTTGAACACCAGCCGCGTTTCGAAATCGAGGCCGGGTGAGTAGCCGAGATAAGCGTGGGTGGGCCGCGCATAGCAGTAGATGCAGCCGTGCTCGCAGCCGCGATACGGGTTCACCGCGCGGTCGAAGCCGATGTCCGGCGAGCCGTTCCACGAGATCACGCTCTTGCTGGCATCCCGCGTCAGCGTGGTCGGCAGCGGCGGCAGGTCGGCCAGGCCATCCAGCGTCTGCCAGCCATCGTCGAACGGCTCGACCGTGCGGGCCTTGTACCGGTTCGCCGGGTCGACGGTCGCCCCGCGCCCGCGCGCCACACCCGGCATGCGCGTGCCGGTATGGCTACGGGCGCCAGCCTTGGCCGCTGCCGCCTTGCCTGCAACCGCTTTGGCCGGAGACGATGGTCTTGCGGACAGGATGGGTGCAGGCGCCGGGTGCGCGGGAGCGGTATGAACCAACTGCATCTGAGTTCTCGCTTCGTTCCAAACGAAACTTGCTCAGCCAAGGGCCTCGAGTCAAGAACGAAAAACGAACTTGATCAGGTGCGCTGGATTGTCGCCAACGGGGCGTCCAGCGTCAGGCGCACGCCTTGCGGCAGGTATTTCAATTCGACTGCGGCGCCGAGATCGCTGGCAAGGCTGCGTTCGATCAGCCGTGAACCGAACCCGCGATGCACCGGGTCGGCCACCAACGGGCCGCCCAACTCCTGCCAGATGAAGTGGAGGTGCTGGCGCCCTCCGCGTAGATCGAGCGTCCATGAGATATCGACGGTGCCGCCGGTCACCGACAACGCACCATACTTGGCGGCGTTGGTGCCCATTTCGTGCAGCACCAGCGAGAACGACAGCGCCGCCTTCGACCCGAGCATCACTTCCGGCCCGTTGATCCGGAAGCGGCCCTCATCGCCCACGGCGTGCAGGCGGACCCCGGCCTCGACCAGCGTGCGCAGGCTCGCTTCCGACCAATCGCCCATCAGCAGCACGTCATGCGCTGCCGACAACGCCTGCAACCTGGCCGCAAACGCATCCCGCCCGAGCGCGATCTCGCCTTCGCCGCGCAGCGTCTGGCGGGCGATCGACTGCACGACCGCCAGGGTGTTTTTCACCCGGTGCGCCAGTTCCTCCATCAGCATGCGCTGCCGCTCCTCGGCTTCGCGGCGCTCGGTCACGTCGACCAGCGCGCCGGGCAGGCGGACCGGCAGCCCAGCCGCATCGCGCACCAGCCGCCCCTTTGCCAGCACCCAACGCATCGAGCCGTCGGGGCGCATGAGCCGGTGCTCGATCGCGAAATCGTCGCCACCCTCCAGCAGCTTGGCGATCTGCGCGCGGAACTGGGGAAGGTCGTCAGGGTGAAGCCGGCTGAAGATCTCGGTGATCGGCGCGCCGGCGGCAGCCTGCGCCGGGTCGATCGCGTGTGCACGCGCGAAGTTCACGTCGCCGAACACCAGGCCCCTCTGCAGGTCGCAATCCCATACGCCCACCATGCCCGAGGCGCCGAGCGCCAGGTTCAGGCGTTCCTCGCTGGTGAACAGCCGTGCCTGCGTCTCATGCGCCTCGGTGATGTCACGCCCGATCGACATCAGACGGTCCGGCTTGCCGTCGCGTCCGGGCAGCAGCGACACCACGAGGTCCCACCATTTCGGCCGCCCCTTCAGAGTAGGACAGAAACCGCGGAACTGGCCGGTGCGGCCGGCGCGGGCCTCGGCCACCGCCGCCTGCGCGGCCGCCTGTTCGTCACCCTTCCACAAGGCGAGCCATGACTCGCCGATGGCGCTCGCGGGGTCATCGACCTCCATCGATGCGATGCCGCCGGGGCTGACGAAGCTGATCCGGCCTTCAAGGTCGAGCACCACGATGCAATCGCGGCTGGCTTCCAGGATCGACGCGTTGAGCGCTTCGGCCTCGCGCAGGGCTTCCTCGGCCCGGCGGCTGGCCGTGATGTCGCGGGACACCACAAGCAGCCGCTCCGGCACGCCATTCGCGTCGCGGATCGGGGTGACCTGCACGTCCCAGTATTTCAGCGTGCCGGCCAGCGTGAGGGCGGACCCCTGGAAATGCCCGGTTCCGCCGTCCCGTGCCGCCTGCACCGCCCGGCAAGCCTGCAGATTGCTCGCATCCTGCCAGAAATCCGGCCATGGGCAGCCTCGTATGGCGCTGAAGTCGCTCACTTCCATCAGGCGCAGACCGGCCTGGTTCATGAAGGTCAGCCGGCCGTCGAAATCGAGCACCTTGATGCAGTCGCCGGACGCCGCGAGCACGGTCTGGAGGAACTCGGCGTCCGCGCGCTGACGGGTCTCGGCACTCCGCCGGCGGGTGCCGTCGCGCAGGATTTTGACGAAGCCGTCGGGAAGGCCATCGTGATCCTTCAGCCTGATGATCTCGCAACTCGCCCACACCAGCGAATCGTCGTTGCGGACATGCCAGCGCTCGTCGCGGGCGCAACCATCCTTCAACGCGGCCTGCATCTCGGCTTCCGGAACGCCCGCCGCGCGATCCTCCGGCGTAAAGAACACATCGACCGGCCGGCCGCGGATGTCGGGCGCCGTCCATCCCAGCATGCGCGCGGCGCCAGTGCTCCAACTGGTAATGACACCGCTTTTGTCGGCACCGATCACCGCGGTGTCGATTGCGTCTTCAAGCAACGCATCGACCAGCCTTTCACGCTCCGCCTTCAGCGTGCGGCCTTTCCGCCGGGCAGCGTCACCCGGACCTGCGCGCGCCGGGAGGGCGGATGGAGCGAGCGATGGTTCCGCATAAAGTCAGGCGGCCTCCTCGATCATGGCACGCACCTTCGGATAGATCGCGCCTGTCCAGGCCCGGCCGCTAAACACGCCATAGTGCCCCGCACCTGTCTGCAGATGGTAGCTCTTGCGTGTTGCGGGAATGTTTCGGCACAGGTCCAGCGCCGCCATTGTCTGGCCTACGCCACAGATGTCGTCGCGCTCGCCCTCCACCACCAGCAGCGATGTGCGGCGGATGGCGGCAGGATCGACCACCTCGCCGTGCCAGGTCATCAGCCCTTGCGGCAGAAGATGGTCCTGGAACACCCGGCTGACCGTTTCGAGGTAGAACTCGGCCGGCAGGTCGGCCACCGCGAAATACTCGTCGTAGAAGCGCCGGTGCGCCTGGGCTCCGTCCGTATCGTCTGCGAACAGGCGGCGCATCTGGGCGAGCTGGGCGTTCATGTGGCGGTCCGCGTTCATCGCCATGAACGACGCCAGCTGGTAGAAGCCCGGATACACCCGGCGCCCCGCCCCGGCGTAGCGCGCCGGCACCCGGGCGATCGCCTTGCGCTCGTAATCGGCGATGCTCTGCCGCTTCGCCAGGATGTTGACCCGCGTCGGGCTGTTCCTGGTGTCGATCGGGCCGGCCATCAGCGTCAGGGTCCGCGGCTGGGCGGGATTGCGGCCCGCTGCCATGATTGCGGTAGCCATCAGCGCCGGCACCGCCGGCTGGCAGATTGCCAGCAGGTTGGTGCCGGGGCCCAGTTCCTCCAGGAAGGCAATGAGCTGATCCACGTACTCGTCGAGGCCGAACCGGCCCGCCGAGAGCGGAACGTCGCGGGCGTTCTGCCAGTCGGTGATGTACACGTCGAAATCGGCCAGCATCGTCTGCACCGTCGGGCGCAGCAACGTCGCGAAATGCCCGGACATCGGCGCCACGATCAGCACCTTGGGCTGCGGCGTCAGGCTGTCCTTCTCGAACCGGAGCAGGTTGCAGAACGGGGTCGCGAGCGCCACCGTCTCGCGCACCGCCACGCTGCGGTTCTGCATCTGCACCGACGTGATGCCGAACGGCCGGCGCGCATGGGTGACTACCGCCGATGTGAACAGCTCGGCACCGGCGGCGAGCAGACGCACGCCGGGCAATGCCCGGGCACGGGGCACCTGGGCCAGGAAGCTGAGCCAGAGCGAGGCCGCGTTGCGGGCTGGCGCCAGAAGGTCGGATTGAGCCTGATACAGCTGGTAGAGCATGGGCTATAAGATGGACGCGTACTCGCTGTTGCGAAAGGCTTGATGTAGCCTAAGGACCACGCCGCCTGAGTGTTCTTTGGATCGGACGGCCTCGGGACGGTGCCAAAGGCCAAGGAAGGCCTTGTCGGCCTGGAACAGAGTTGCGGACACAGCATCCGGTTGTATGCATCGTTGCAGCACCGGACGGGGAGAAGCAAGCATGACGGTATCGGAAAAACCCCGCAGCACGGTGCGCCGGCCGGCCAGCCCGCCCGGGACCCAGGCGACGCTGGTCATCAGCAGCCGCAACTATTCCTCGTGGTCGCTGCGCGGATGGCTGCTGTTGCGCCTGTCCGGCCTGCCGTTCACCACGCAACGCGTGTCCAATGACGACGCCGTGGCGCGCGCCGAGCTGCTTCTGCAGACCAGCTCCATCCGCATCCCGTCGCTGGAGCACGATGGTGTGCATGTCTGGGACGTGCTCGCGATTGCCGAGTACCTGAACGAGGTGCGTCCGGACGCCGGCCTGCTGCCCGACGACATCGCCGCGCGTGCGCATTGCCGTGCCATCAGCGGCGAGATGCATGGCGGGTTCGCGGCGCTGCGCGCGGCCCTGCCGGTCAACCTGCACGCGTTCCGGCCGAACTTCCCGGTCTGGTCCGGCGTGCGGGCGGACATCGAACGCATCAGCGAGATCTGGCGGGAATGCCTCGCCACCTATGGCGGCCCATACCTGTTCGGCGCCCGCATGGGGATGGCGGACGCCATGTTCGCCCCTGTCTGCACGCGGTTCACCACCTACGACGTCGATCTGGACCCGATCTGCGAGGCCTACCGCGACCGCATCAACGGCCGCCCTGAAATGGTCGAGTGGATCGCCGAAGCGCGGCTGGAGCCGGAGCTGGTGTCCGAGCTCGAAGTGGTGGACGGGGAGTTCTAGCGCGGGGTCGAGCCCGCCGGGCGCCATGAAACCCACGAACCCCGCCGACACGGCCGAGGGCGCGAGGCTGCGCGCCGTCGCGACCGAGGGCTGGCATAAATGGGGTCCGTATCTGAGCGAGCGCCAATGGGGCACGGTTCGCGAGGATTACAGCGCCACGGGCGAGGCGTGGGAGTATTTCCCGCACGATCACGCGCGGTCGCGGGCTTACCGGTGGGGCGAGGACGGCATTGCCGGCTTCAGCGACGAACGCCAGTTGTGGTGCCTGGCGCTGGGGCTTTGGAATGGCCGCGACCCTATCATCAAGGAACGCATGTTCGGGCTCACGAACAGCGAGGGCAATCACGGCGAAGACGTCAAGGAGCTTTGGTGGTACCTCGATGCCACGCCTACGCACTCCTACATGCGGCAACTCTATAAGTACCCGCAGGCCGAATTTCCGTACGCCGAGCTGCTGAACGAGAACGGCCGGCGGAAAGGGCGTAACCTGCCGGAATACGAGATCGCCGACACCGGAGTTTTCCGCGAGGACCGTTATTTCGACGTGACCGTCGAATACGCCAAGGCGGCGGCGCGCGACATCCTGATGCGGGTGACGGTGACGAACCACGGCCCGGACGCTTCCGAGTTGCACATATTCCCGCAGCTTTGGGCGAGGAACACCTGGTCATGGCAGGAGAACTCCGTCCGGCCACAGCTTCGGCTGGATGGGTCCGGAACGGTGGTCGCGACCCGCCCGGGCGCTGTCCCGATGCGGTTTTCCGCGCTGCAGCCGGTGAAGTTCCTGTTTTGCGAGAACGACACGAACGTGCGCCGGCTGTTCGGCATGGATGCGCCCGGCTTCTTCAAGGACGGCATCAACGATCATCTGGTTCATCGTGCCGACGATGCGGTCAATCCGCTGAACGAAGGGACCAAATGCGCGGCCCATTGCACGACGCTTCTGGGTCCGGGTGAGACCGTCATATTGCGATATCGCATGGCGCCGGCCGCCGCGAGGCCGATCGAGGCCGCCGCTTACGATTCGCTGTTCACCGACCGCATCACTGAAGCCGACGAATACTACAACGCGATCCAGTGCGGCATTGCGGACCCGGATGCACGCGCGGTGCAGCGGCAGGCTTTGGCCGGCATGTTGTGGTCCAAGCAGTACTACCATTTCGATGTGCGGCGCTGGCTGGCCGGCGACCCGGCGCAACCCACGCCACCCGCCGCGCGGCGCACCGGACGCGATAGCGGCTGGGCGCACCTCAACAATGCCGATATCGTGTCGATGCCGGACAAGTGGGAATACCCATGGTATGCGGCGTGGGACCTGGCGTTCCACTGCGTCACCCTGGCGCTGGTGGATGCCGCGTTCGCCAAGGGCCAGCTGATCTTGCTGACGCGCGAATGGTACATGCATCCGAACGGCCAGCTGCCTGCTTACGAGTGGGCGTTCAGCGACGTGAACCCGCCGGTACATGCCTGGGCAGCCCTGCGGGTTTATCAGATGGACGAGGCGCAGACCGGCACCGGGGATCGCGCGTTTCTCGAGCGCGTCTTCCACAAGCTGATGCTGAACTTCACCTGGTGGGTGAACCGCAAGGATGTGGACGGGAAGAATGTGTTCCAGGGCGGGTTCCTGGGGCTCGACAACATCGGCGTGTTCGACCGGTCGAAACCGCTGCCGACCGGCGGCACGATGAGCCAGGCCGACGGTACGGCATGGATGGCGATGTACTCGCTCAACCTCATGCGAATCGCGCTGGAGCTCGCCGTCGCCGACCCGGTTTACGAGGACATCGCGACCAAGTTCTTCGAGCATTTCCTGTATATCGCAGGCGCCATGACGAATGTCGGCGATGTCGAGGGCGAGACGCCGATCGGGCTGTGGGACGAGCGTGACCAGTTTTACTACGACATCCTCAACCTGCCGGATGGAACGCGGGTGCCCTTGCGCGTGCGGTCGCTGGTCGGCCTGATCCCGCTCTGTGCAGTGGAAGTGCTCGACGGCACGGTAATGGAGAAGTTCCCGGCCTTTGCCGAACGTGCGCGCTGGATGCTGGCTCATCGCGCGGACCTGGCAGGCCTTGTTTCGCGATGGGGTGAGACGGGGAAGAAAAACCGGCTGCTGTTGTCCCTGCTCCGGCGTCACCGGATGAAGGCTTTGCTCCGCCGGATGCTGGATGAAACCGAATTCCTGTCCGATCACGGCATCCGTTCGGTTTCCAAGGCGCATGGTGCCGCACCCTTCGTCTTCGAGGCCGATGGGACGCAATTCGCCGTGGACTACGAACCGGGCGAGTCGATGACGACGGTGTTCGGCGGCAACTCCAACTGGCGTGGGCCGATCTGGATGCCGATCAACTACCTGCTGATCGACTCGCTTTACGAATACGAGAAGTTCTACGATCCTGACTTCAAGATCGAATGCCCGACCGGATCCGGCATCTACCTGGACCTTTCACAAATCGCCGCGGAGCTCAGCAGGAGGCTCGCATCCCTGTTTCTGAAGGACGCTGGCGGCAGGCGGCCGGTTCTGGGCGCCGAACCGCTGTATGAACGAGCGGAGTTTCGCGACCACGTTCCGTTTTACGAGTATTTCAACGGCGATACCGGCGCCGGACATGGCGCAATGCATCAGACGGGCTGGTCGGGGCTTGCAGCCCTGTTGTTGCAGCCCCGTGCGCGCGTGGACGGCTATCTGTCACCCGCAGTGTCCGCGGATCATGTGCCGGCCCAAGCCGAACCCGTCAGGCCGTCACGATAAAGTCGCCGATCACGGCGAGTGGCCATTTCGTAAGTTGCCCTCCCGCGCAAGGGCCACCGCGACACTCGCCGGTCTCGATGTCGAACAGCGCACCGTGCCAGGTGCAGGCGATCAGGTCGCGGGCCGGCGTCAGGTAGTCATCCAAAGTCTGCGCAAGTGGCAAACCCATGTGCGGGCAGCGATCGACATAGCCCGACACCTCGCCGCCGCGACGCACGACGAAGCCGTGGAAGCGCCCGGCGCGCAGTTGCAGGACGTAGTTCCGCGCGGCGCCGTCGGGGATGTCGCCGAGCGTGCCGATCTTCACCCCGGCGGGGGTCGATGTCAGCCACTCGACGGTCATTGCGCCGCCCGGATGATGCCGCTGCATGGGCCGAACCCGATGGTGACGAAGCCCTCCGCACGCGCCTTGGCAGAGAAGCTGACCTCATCACCATCTTCGAGCGCGGTGCGGTGTTCGCCAGATGGCAGCGACAATGGCCTCGCGCCACCCTCGGTCAGCTCCATCAAGCTGCCGTAACCATCCGCCGTCGGCGCGGAGATGGTTCCCGTCCCAAGCAGATCGCCCGGCCGGAGATTACAGCCGTTCGATGCGTGATGGGTGACGAGTTGCGCGGCCGTCCAATACATGTTGCTGGCGGCGGCGCGGCTAAGTCGAACCGCTTCCTGGTTGGCGCTGCGCATTTGCGAAGTGCGTAGATACACGTCGAGGTCCAGAGCATAGGCGCCCAAGCGCTGGTCGGCGTCGTCCCACAGGTACGGCAGGGGGGCCGGATCGCCGGCGGGGCGCGCCGGCTGCGGGTGGCGGAACGGGAGCAGCGCTTCCGACGTGACGATCCAGGGCGAGATGGTCGTCAGGAAATTCTTGGCGAGGAACGGGCCGAGCGGCTGGTACTCCCATGCTTGCAGGTCGCGTGCCGACCAGTCGTTCAGGAGGCACAACCCGGCAACATGCGCGTGCGCGTCGCCGGCCGGTATGGGCGTGCCGAGCGCGTTCCCCTCACCCACCCAGATGCCGAGCTCGAGCTCGTAATCGAGGCGGCGGCTCGGTGCGAACACAGGCGAGTTGTCGCCTGTGGATTTCTGTTGCCCATGCGGACGGACCACCGGACGGCCGGACACGCGCACGGATGAGGCGCGGCCGTGATAACCGATGGGAACGTGCTTGTAGTTCGGCAGCAGAGGATTGTCGGGACGAAACAACCGCCCGATGTTGCGGGCGTGATGGATGCCCGCATAAAAATCCGTGTAGTCGCCGATCGCCGCCGGCAGATGCATCACGCAAGCGCTCGCCGGGTGCAGCATTGTTTCGATATGCCCACGGTGCGCCTCGTCCGCGAGCAGGGTGGACAGGGTTCGCCGCAGCGCCTCACGCTCCGATGCCGGTAGTGCCAGCAGATCATTCAACGTAGCACCGGTCAGCGCCGCCGACGCCTTGTCCGGCAGCAATCCATGGGCCGCCGCCGCGCGCAGATCAAAGATGTGCCCGCCGATTGCCGTGCCTGCGCGCGGACCTTCGCCAGGATCGAAGATACCGAGCGGCAGGTTCTGGATGGAAAACTCGGCGTGGCCGTTCGCGTCCGCAACCCAGGACCGGCGCTTCGGATCGTGGGTTTCGTCCACGCGGGCGCGGATCATCCCGGCAGTTCGGCCTTCCTGAAACCTGCCCAGCAATCGTCGTAGTCGAGCTGCATCAACGGGCTATCGACAGCGGCACGCGTCGGCCGGATGACGTAACGGCTCTCGACCATGAAGGCCATCGTGTTGTCGATCCGGTGCGGTTTCAGTCCGGCGGCAACAGCGTTTTCGTAGCTCGCCTGGTCGGGGCCGTGGCCTGCCATCTGGTTGTGCAACGAAGCGCCGCCCGGTGCAAAGCCACCGGCTTTGGCATCGTATGCGCCATGGATCAGGCCCATGAACTCGCTCATGACGTTGCGGTGGAACCAGGGCGGCCGGAAGGTATCCTCGGCGACCATCCAGCGCGGCGGAAAGATCACGAAGTCGCAATTCGCGGTTCCCGGCGTGTCGCTCGGACTTGTCAGCACGGTGAATATGGATGGGTCGGGATGATCGAAACTGACCGTGTTGATCGTGTTGAAACGACGCAGGTCATAGCGATAAGGTGCGAGGTTGCCATGCCACGCGACCACATCGAACGGGCTGTGATCGAGGGTCGTGGTCCAGAGCCCACCCTGAAACTTCTGGATGATCTCGGTTGGCTCGTCCCGGTCTTCAAAGACTGCAACAGGCGTTTCGAAATCCCGCGGGTTGGCCAGGCCATTTGAGCCGATCGGTCCGAGGTCCGGCAGACGGAACAGCGCGCCGTAATTCTCGCAGATGTAGCCGCGCGAGGGCCCGTCCGGCAGCTCAACGGCGAAACGCAAACCGCGGGGGATCACCGCAACCTGCTGCGGCTCCACCAGGAAGCGGCCGAGTTCGGTGACGATATCGAGGGCGCCTTGCTGCGGTATGACCAGCAGCTCGCCATCCGCATTGCCGAATGCGCGGTTCCGCATCGAGACCGTTGCAGCATAACCGTGGACCGCAATGCCGGTGCATGTCCCCGCGTCGCCATTGCCGCCATAGGTCGTCAGCCCATCGACAAAGTCGACGTCGCCGGCGGGCAACGGAGCCGGATCCCACCGCATGCGGTTGGGCGACGGTGGCACCTCGTCGAAGGGCGCCGAACGCAACGCCGTGTCCCGTCCATATTTGCGGTAAGCCGGATGGCTCGCGGTCGGACGCAGACGATAGAGCCAGCTCCTGCGGTTTTCCGAACGGGGAGCGGTGAACGCCGTGCCGGATAGCTGTTCGGTGTAGAGTCCGAACGGCACATGCTGCGGTGAATTACGACCGACCGGAAGCGCACCTGGAACGGCCTCCGTCGCAAAATGATTGCCGAACCCCGATAGCATTGTCGTGCCGGTATCTATTGTGCGCACGGTCTCCGGCTCCGGAGCGAAAGGATGGTCGGGCATCGGCGCCTCCTGGTCTTGCCGCTCGTCTCAGGCATCCACCGTGATCACGCCGCGGCGTATCTGGTCCAATTCGATCGATTCGTACAGCGCCTGGAAATTACCGGCGCCAAAACCTTCGTTGCCCTTGCGCTGGATGATCTCGAAGAAGATCGGCCCGAACAGGTTCTCGGTGAAGATCTGCAACAGGATACCCTCACGCTGCACATCGCCGTCGATCAGGATCCGGTTGCGGCGCAACCTCTCCAGGTCCTCGCCATGCCCGGGGACGCGCTTGTCCACCAGTTCGTAATAGGTCTCGATGGTGTCCTGAAGCCTTACGCCGCGGCCGCGAAGCTTTTCGACCGTCGCGAAGATGTCGTTGGTGGACAGGGCAAGATGCTGAATGCCCTCGCCCTTGTACTCGCGAAGGAACTCCTCGATCTGGCTGTGCTCGTCCTGGCTTTCGTTCAGCGGAATGCGGATGGCCCCGTCTGGCGCGATCATCGCCTGGCTGAACAGGCCCGTCGCCTTCCCCTTGATGTCGAAATACTTCTGTTCCTCGAACCCGAAAATCTTCGCGTAGAAGCCCGACCAGGTTCGCATCTCGCCGCGCCGCACATTGTGCGTAAGGTGATCCAGCAGGTCGAGACCAACGTTGTTTGCGGCTTCGGCTTCTGCGGCGCCAGGCACCGGCGTCCAATCGTCATACAGGCTCCCGCCCGCACCATGCCGGTCGACCAGGTAAAGGTACGACCCGCCGATACCTTCCAGCACGTAGCTGCCCTCGCCGAGCGTTCCCCGGCCAGCATCGGCTGCACGCCCCCCACGCGCCAGCGCTGCCTCGAACGCCTCCGCCGCGTCCGCCACGCGGAAGGCCATGCCGCTGGCCGACGCGCCATGTGCTGCGCGGAAATCGGCGGCCTGTCCCGCCGGCTCGCGGTTCAGAAGAAGGTTGATCCTGCCTTGCTTGTATCGCGTCACCGCCCGGGAAGGGTGCTGCGACGCCGCGACGAACCCCATCTGGCCGAGCAGCGCGGCCATGCCGTCCGGGTCGGGCGAGGTGAACTCGCAGAATTCGAAGCCATCCAGGCCAAGCGGGTTGGACGCGGCATCGTTCATCGCAGGCCCTCACAACTGGTATCGATTGATACCAAATTGGGAGCTTACCCACCCGGTGTCAACGGTTACTATCTTGCACGTGGATCAGCGGTTATCACCGGGCATGACCAAGCCGCAGCTCAGGCTCGACGACTTCATCCCCTACCGGCTCTCCTTCACGTCAAACCTGGTGAGCGACGCCATCGCCCATGCCTATGAGACGTTGTTCGACCTGAAGATCCCCGAATGGCGGCTGATCGCGGTGATCGCCGAAAGCGGTGGCGTCACGCAGCAGCAAATCGGCTCCCGCACACGCATGGACAAGGTGACGGTCAGCCGCGCGGCGATCGCGCTTTACGGCCGCGGGCTGGTGGACAGGATGCCGAACCCGGAGGACCGGCGTTCGCATCTTCTGGTTTTGAGCCGGTCCGGCCGCGCGCTCTACGCGAAAGTGGCGCCGAAAGCGCTCGAACTCGAGGCGCGGATTTTCGGCGCGTTCCCGCGGGACGAGGTCGCCCGCTTCGTCGCGATGCTGAGGCGGATCGACGCCATCGCCGGCAAGGAAGCGCCCGAAACGCCCCGAGCAGACTGACCGCGGCAGCTCAGCCGGGCCAGCCCCACCACCTTCTGTCGATGACGTGGACCCGGACCGGCATGTCGCCCAACGGTGCCGGACGGTCGAGCAGGGCGCCCGGGTCGGCGAAGCATTCCGCGACGCCGAGCGTTCGGGTGCAGAACGGCATGGCGATGTCCGGCGTCGAGACGACCAGCCTTGCCCGAGGCCCGCAGCCGGCCAGGCCCAGGCAGAATATCGCGAACCTGATCCGCCGCATGCGTCACCATGCGCCGGCGGGATGAACAAACAGTTTCCAGCGTCCCGCCTGAGCACCGTGCCGTAGCGAACCTGGCCGGACCCTCGGCAGTGCCAGGGGTTTCCCCGACCCACGCCCGCCGCTATGGTCCGGCGCCATCCGACCCGGCGCTCTTTTCAACCAAGGATCAGCGTGCTGGTCCGGCATCCATCCCCTAAGGACCAGCCAGCGTTGCCCGATATTTTCGACGAGGTGGAGGAAGATCTCCGGGCCGAACGCGCCCGCGCCCTCGGGCGCCGCTATGCGGGGACCGTCGCCGCCCTCATCGTGCTCACGCTCGCGGGCACCGGCGCCTATGTATACTGGCAGCAGCGCAGCCAGCAGGCCGCCGATGCCGTCGCCAGCCGCTTCATCACCGCCGCGAAGCTGGCCGACCGCGCCGCCGCGCCCACGCTCGGCGGCGACAAGCCCGACCCGGCGAAGCCCACACCCGAGGCTACGCAGGCACTGCAGGAGCTGTCGGACATCGCCGCGCACGGTCCTTCCGGCTACCGGGTGCTGGCCCGCCTCCGCCTTGCCGCGCTGCAGTGGCAGACCGGGCAACACAAGGTGGCGATCGAGTCGTGGCAGGCGGTGTCCGACGATGGCGCGGCACCCGTGCTGCTGCGCGACCTCGCCACCCTGACCAGCGCGCAGCACCAGGTGGATAGCGGCGATCCGGTGCTGCTGAAGCAGCGGCTGCAAACCCTCACCGCGCCGGACAACCGTTATGCGCCGATGGCCGAACAGGTAATCGCGCTGCTGGACCTGCGGACCGGCCGCACGCGCGACGCGGCCAACATCATGAACCGCCTGGCAAACGGGCCGATGGTGCCGGAGGGCATCCGCAGCATGGCATCCGACCTGCTCAGCACGTTGCCTGCCGATGCCACGGCCGAACCGCCGCCTGCGGCCGGTGCCCCGCCTCCAAAGGCTCCGTCGCCCAGGAGCCAGGCGCCCGCCACGCAGAAACCGCCGGCCCCGGCGCCGATCGCCCCCGCTTCGCACGGATGATCCCAGAGTGACCTTGCCAAACTCGCCTGCCAGCCAGGCGCATGACGACACCTGCCCCGATGTCCCGCAACCCAGCTTCGGGCCGCGTGGACTGTCCCGGCGGGCGGCCATCCTGCTGCCGTTGCTGGCGCCCGCCTTGTCGGCCTGCAGCTGGTTCGACTGGCTGACCGACGAGGCCAAGAAGCCGGTGCCGGGAAACCGTGAGCCGGTGCTCGCCACCTTGCGCGGCCTGCAGGTGGACAACGTCGAGGCGGTCACCCTGCCGCCCGCCACGGTTAACGCCGATTGGCTGCAATATGGCGGCAGCGTCAGCCATGTCGGCGGTAACCTCGCCGGCGGGCTCACCAAGACATGGTCGACCGAGATCGGCGCCGGCGGCGCCTATCGCGCGCGCATCACCGCGCAGCCGCTGGTTGCCGGCTCGCAGGTGTTCACCATGGACACCGACGGCGTGGTCGCCGCGTTCGACCTGGCCACCGGCCGCCATGCCTGGCGCACGGTGACCAAGCCGAAAAAGGCGCGGAACAGCAATCTTGGCGGCGGCATCGCCATCGCCGGCGACCGTCTGTACGCCGTCACCGGCCGTGCCCAGGCGCTTTGCCTCAACCTTTCCGACGGGCACGTGATCTGGCGGGTCGACCTGACTTCGCCGGCCCGCAGCGCCCCGACGATCGCCGAGGGCAAGCTGTTCGTCGTCACCCTCGACGAGGAGTTGCAGGCGCTGTCGCTGGCCGACGGCCGCTTCATCTGGGCGCACCAGGGGACGCCGGCCAACACCGGCACGCTCGGCCAGGCGGGACCGGCCTATGCGGGCGGCGTCATCGTCGCCGGCTTCGAATCGGGCGACCTGACGGCGTTGCGCGCGGACAGCGGCACGCTGGCCTGGACCGACAACATGGGCGGCATGAAGGGCCAGGCCTCGCTCTCCGATTTCGGTTCGGTGCGGGCCGGCCCGGTGATCGATGACGGGCTGGTCTATGCGATCGGTCTCGGCGGGCTTCTGGCAGCCCTCGACATCCGGTCCGGCCGCCGGGTCTGGCAGCGCGACGTGGCGGGCGCCAACACGCCCTGGATTGCCGGCGACATCATGTACCTGCTCAGCACCGAACAGCGTCTCGCGGCGATCGGCAAGGACGACGGCAGCGTGCATTGGGCGACCGACCTGCCTCGCTTCGTCAACCCGAAACGCAGCAAGGGGCTGATCAGCTGGACCGGGCCGGTGCTGGCGGGCGGCAAGCTGGTCCTGGTGAGCGACCATGCGAAGATGGCCGTCGTCGACCCGATCTCCGGCACCCTGGTCACCACGACGGCGCTGAGCGACACCGCCTCCACGCCGCCCACCGTCGCGCAGAACACCGTCCTCATCCTGACGGACGACGCCAAGCTGACCGCCTACAAGTAGAAGCGGCCGAAGTACCGCAAGCTGACCGGCTGCCCCCCGCGGGTGCCAGTAAGCTCGCCCCGATAAAGGACCTTCCAGTGCTCCCCGTGGTCGTCATCGCCGGCCGCCCCAATGTCGGCAAGTCAACGCTGTTCAACCGCCTCGCCGGGCGGCGGGCGGCGATCGTATCCGACACGCCGGGCGTCACCCGCGACCGCAAGGATGCCGAGGCGATGCTGCGCGGGCGGCAGGTGCGGCTGGTCGATACCGCGGGCCTGGAGGAGAGCGACCCCGAAGCGATCTACGGCCGCATGCGCGCCAGCAGCGAGGCCGCGGTCGGACAGGCCGACCTGATCGTGTTCGTGATCGACGCCCGCATCGGCATCACCCCGGCGGACGAGCATTTCGCGAACTGGCTGCGTCGCCAGAACCGCCCGGTGCTGCTGGTCGCCAACAAGGCCGAGGGCCGCCTGGGCGTGGCGAACGCACTGGAAGCGTATTCGCTCGGCCTCGGCGACCCGCTCGCGGTCTCGGCGGAGCACAACGAAGGCATCGCCGACCTGATGCGCGAGATTGCCGAGATGCTGCCGCCCGAGCCGGAAGACGGCGAGGCGCCGGAAGGCACCAGGCCGCTGAAGCTGGCGATCGTCGGCCGACCGAACGCCGGGAAGTCCACCTTGCTCAACCGGCTGGTCGGCGAGGAACGGATGATCACCGGCCCCGAGCCCGGCCTGACGCGCGATGCGGTCAGCACCATCCTGCACGACCCGGAAGGCGACATCGAACTGGTCGATACGGCCGGGTTGCGAAAACGCGCTCGGGTCGAGGAGGCGCTGGAGAAGATGTCGGTCAGCGCGAGCATCGAGGCGCTGAAGATGGCCGAGATCGTGGCGCTGACCGTCGATGCATCGCTAGGGCTGCACGAGCAGGATCTGCAGATTGCGCGCCTGGTCGAGCGTGAGGGGCGCGCCTGCGTGCTGGTGCTCAACAAGTGGGACGCGGTCGAAGACCGCGACAAGACCCGCAAGGCGATCAGCGACCGGCTTGAGTTCAGCATGACGCAGATGCGCGGCATCCCGGTGGTGACGCTGTCGGCCGCCACCGGTGCGGGCGTGCAGAAGTTCCTGCCGGCGGTGCGGGCCGCCGCCACGGTCTGGAACACCCGCGTGGCCACCGGGGCGCTGAACCGCTGGTTCGAGACGGCACTCGAGCGGCACCCGCCGCCGCTGGTCGAGGGCCGCCGCCTCAAGTTGCGCTACATCACGCAGGCCAAGGCGCGGCCGCCGACTTTCCTGGTGTTCGGTACCCGCGCCGAGCTGATGCCCGAAGACTACCACCGCTACCTGGTGAACAGCCTTCGCGAGTCGTTCGCGCTCCCCGGCACGCCCATCCGCATCCAGGGCCGCGGCACGAAAAACCCCTACGCGGATCAGGAATAGCGCTTCCGGGCCATTGCAGCCCGGTCACAGCCTCAGGCAGTCGAGCGTGCGACGGACCACGTCGGTCTCCCTGTAGCGGTCGAGCGCACGCCGCAGCCCCGCCTCGCCCATCCGCACCCGCGACGCGTGATCCTGCACCAGCCGGCGCAACGCAGCGGCGAGCGGAGCCACGGCGGCCGGTTCGACCAGTAACCCCGTCACGCCGTCGATCACCTGCTCGCGCGGGCCGCGTATGCGGGTGGCGACGACCGGCAGGCCGCACAGCATGGCCTCGATCACCGACATCGGCAGGCCTTCGAAGTGGCTCGGCAACACGAATATGTCGGAAGCGGCGAGAATGGCGGCGACGTCGCGCCGGTATCCAAGCCGGCGCAACCGTTTGCCCAAACCGGAGCCGGCGAAATACGGCTCCATGTCCTCGCCATGGTCGCTGGGCAGGCGCTCACCGACCACCCACAGATCCGCGTCGACATCCCGCATCGCGGCGAGCAGTTCCGGATAGCCTTTATGGCGCACCAGGCGCGACACGACGGTGATCACCACGGCGCCGTTCGGCACGCCGAGTTCTGCGCGGATTGCGGCGCGGGCAGCCGGATCGGGGCGGAAGCAAGCGGGGTCGCGGCCGTTGCCGATGGCGACAGGCGCGCGCGCGATGCCGAGCCGCTTGGCGTCGGCCGCCTCCTCCGCCGACACGGTCATGAAAATATTGGTCACCCGGCCGGCCAGCCACTCCATCGCGAGGGATGCCGCACGGCGTGGCCACGGCCCCGGCTGGTTGAACAGGAACCCGTGGCACGTGTAGGCGATCGCCGGGACGCCGGCGGCGCGTGCGGCCAGTCGGGCGAGGAAACCGCTGATCGGCATGTGCGCGTGCACGAGGTCCGGTTTCTCGGCGCGGAACAACCGGTAGAGCGCCATGAACGCCCGGAACTGGGCAATGGGCGACAGGCTTCGTGCCAGCGGCAGCGCGGCGATCCGGAAACCTTCGTGCCGCACCTCGGCGAGCAGCGGGCCGTCGGCGCAGACCCCGATCACGCCGTGCCCGCGCTCGCGGACGCCGCGCATCAGCGGCAACAGGAAGTGCCGCAACGAGAAATCGACGTTGGTGACCTCGATGACCAGCATCCGCCGCCGGTTCGCGGCCGCAGTGTTCAGCATCGGCGCTCGGTCGTCCGCGCCGGTCACCCGACCTTGGTTATCGCCCATTTGACGTGCTGCGGGCCGTCCTGCGGGCCGGTGAGGACAACCTGTTCGCTGCGCCTTGGCTCGGCGCCGCCGAGATAGATGCTTTCCTCGAGCGAAACCTTCGCGCCCTCGGCACGCAGGCGCCAGCCGCCGCTGGGCAGCCGCAACAGCACCGCCTCGCCGTCCTGCTGCAGGCTGGCGATCACCGATGGATGCAGGTGGAAGCGGATCACGTAGGGCTGCGGCGTCGGCGCTTCGATCACGTCCTCGCCGCGGATGTCCTCGCCGCTCTCGGCGAGGTAGAGGCGCCGGCGGTGGATCGCGCCGAACGGCTTGCGCCAGCCGTCATGGCTCGCTTCCAGCCAATGCGCGCCGTTCGCCTCCTGCCGTTCGACACCGACTTTTTCCGGCCGTCTGCCGAGGCCCGCAGGCTTCAGCTCCGACGAGCTGGTGTCGGCGATGATCAGGGTGGAGTGGGCGGCGGTCGCCCGGGCGGCATCGGTCCAGGCTGAGGCCCCGATCGGCGCCGCGCCGCAGTTCACGATCAGCCGCTCGCGGCCGATCGACAGCTCGAAACTGAGCGTGCCGGCATGCGCCAGGCGGTCCTGGCCGGGCGGCGGCGGCGCGCCGGCATCCGCGATCAGCACGGTGCGTCCGGCCTGCAGACGGTGGAATCCGGTGTCCGGCAGCGAGGCGGGCGCGCGTCCGGCGCGGCCGGCCTGCGTCAACACCAGCTCGATCAGCGTCGCCGGCTCGTCGCGCGTGCCGTTGAACAGCGCCAGCCCGCCATCGCCATGCCGCAGCGTGCGGAGCGCCAGCGCCAGCCGGTCGATCGCGGCGCCCAGGGCGGCGGGCGCATCGGCGCCACCGAGATGCAGCAGCGCGCGAGTTTCGATCAGGTCGCGCAGGGCAACCAGGTGGGCGGCGGGGCTGCGTTCCAGGTGGCCGCCATCCGGCAGGATCTGGCGCCCGATCTCCTGCGGCAGGAAACGCAGCGCGCGGGCCAGGTAAGGCGCGTGGTCCGGCAGCGCGATCGACGCGGCGATCAGCCCGCGCAGCGCGGTCAGCGCGCGGCCGTCCTGCTCCTCGGCCGGCAATGCGGCGGACAGGATCCGCGCGTCGGAGACCAGGCGCCACATCATCTTCTGGCGGAACTCGTCATCCGCACTGGCCGCGAAGAAGTCGTAATGCCCAAGCCAGGCCGCGATGCGCGAGCCGGCCACGTCCGGCCGTTGCGACAGCGGGTCGGCGTCGCCACCGCCGATCCAGTCGCCGACCAGCGCCCTCGCGCGCATGCGGGCGGCATCGGTGCCGATCACCCGCAGATCGCGCAGCCAGGTGAAGCCGTGGGCGTGCGCACGCATCACCGGATGGCCGCCCGCATCCGCCCAGCCGCCGGGTTTCAGTATCCGCATCGCGCCGGACAGCGTCAGCTCGCCCTTCAGCAGCCTGGCACCCCGGGCCGGATCGCCGGGCCAAGGGTCGCGCACCGGCACCGCCGGCGCATCGGGCACGCTCATCCTCAGCGTCGGAAGCCGGGCTAGGCGTAACCGAAGATGGCGGAGTCCGCGGCTCAGGCTCACGCGGCCGGGCCGCCCGCGCGCTCGCCACGGATGGCGGATATCGCGGCGCCGTAGTCCGGCGAGCCGAACACCGCGGTGCCTGCAACGAAGGTGTCGGCGCCGGCGGCGATGCAG
The DNA here is from genome assembly GCA_964657885.1 of uncultured Acetobacteraceae bacterium. Taxonomy (GTDB): domain Bacteria; phylum Pseudomonadota; class Alphaproteobacteria; order Acetobacterales; family Acetobacteraceae; genus BOG-908. The sequence continues at coordinate 42,145 of CAZZWO010000003.1, forward strand.
CGTGGTGCGGTGTGCGCGTCGATGCCGCCATCGACCTCCAGGCGGATGTCGCGTCCCGATGCGTCGATCAATTGTCGCAATTCGGCGATCTTGCCCAATTGGGTCTCGATGAACTTCTGGCCGCCGAAGCCGGGGTTCACCGACATCACCAGGATGATGTCGAGCAGGTCGATCACCGTCGCCGCATGGGCCACCGGGGTGCCGGGGTTGAGCACCAGCCCTGCCCGCTTGCCGAGTGCGCGGATCGCCTGCAGCGATCGGTGCGGGTGCGGCCCGGCTTCCGGATGGATCAGGATATGGTCGGCCCCCGCCTCGGCAAATGCGGCAAGGTAGGGGTCGGCCGGCGCGATCATCAGATGCACGTCGAACGGCATGCGGGTGAGCGGACGCAAAGCCTTGAGCACCACCGGGCCGAAGCTGATGTTGGGCACGAAATGGCCGTCCATCACGTCCAGATGCAGCCAGTCCGCGCCGGCCTTCTCGATCGCGGCCACTTCCTCGGCCAGCCGCGCGAAATCGGCGGCGAGCAGGCTGGGTGCGACGATGATCCGGGGCTGCGCCATCGCTGGGTTCTAGTGTGCCGCCGCGTGGCCGGGCAAGCGTGTGCCGGTCCGGACCGTGTCAGGCTTTCACGAAGCGCGCGCAGAAGAATCCGTCCAGCCCGCCACGATCCGCCCACATCGACGGGATCGTGCGGAGATCGCCGGCGGCGGTGCGCCCCTCCGGCAATCCCGATAATTCCTCGGGGGTGAACGGCGAAGGCGTCAGGCCGTAGCGGTCGAGTCCTTGCACGCGCTGTGCCCCCTCCTCGTCCTGCAGCGAGCAGACGGCATAGATCAGCCGGCCGCCGGGCCGCAGCATGGCCGATGCCGCCTCGATCAGCCGATCCTGGCCGGCGGTCAGCGACGCCATGTCCTGCGGCCGTTTCAGATGCGGCAGGTCCGGGTGCCGGCGGATGGTTCCGGTCGCCGAACACGGCGCATCGAGCAGCACGGCATCGAGCAACTCGGCCGGACGCCAGACCGTCGCGTCGGCATGCACGATCTGCGGCGACAAGCCGAGGCGGGCGAGGTTTTCGTGCAGGCGGGGCAGGCGCCGCTCGTGGATCTCCACCGCGATCACCTGCGCGCCGGCCGCGGCCATCTGCGCCGCCTTGCCGCCCGGCGCCGCGCACAGATCGGCGACACGCTCGCCCGGCTTTGCGGCGAGCAGGCTGGCGGGCAACGACGCAGCCGCGTCCTGCACCCAGAAATCGCCCGCCGCGAAACCGGGCAGGTCGGTCACCCTGGTGCCCGCCGGCAGCCTTACGGAGCCTGTCGGCAACCGCACGCCACCCTCGGGCAGTGCCGCGCCCGGCTTCAGGCTGAGATCGAGCGGCGCCTCGGTCTGGTGCGCGACCGCGATGGCCCGCGCCTCGGCGCCCCATGACGCCCAAAGCCATTGCGGGGTGTCGAGCCGGGGCGAGTCCAAGTCGGCCAGGGCAGCCGCGCCCCCTTCCGCCACCCGCCGCAGCACCGCGTTCACCAGCCCGGCGAACGCGGCAAGCTTTTGCGACCTGGCGAGATCGACCGAGGTCGCGACCGCCGCATGCGCGGGGGTATCCAGGAACAGCAACTGCGCGGCGCCGAGGCGGAGGATCAGGCGCACTGCGTCCGGCGGCGACCGCTTCAGATGCGGCTCCAGCACCGCGTCCAGCGTGCCCGAACGCCGCAGCACCGTCGCCGCAAGCCGGTGTGCGGCAGCGCGGTCCCGGGCGTCGGCGGCCGGCAGCCGGTCCAGCGCCTCCTCCAGCGGGCGATGCTGGTCGGTGACGGCGCGCAGAAGCTGCAGGGCGAGACTGCGTGTGGCATCCATGGCGGGTAAATGGCGCAACCGCATGCTGCATGATAGGGCGGCCGCATGCGCGTTGCCGAAACCAGTCATCCGGGCGGAGCCGGAGCTACCGCGTCGCAGGCGTCCTGGCTCGACGGGCCGCCGGCCAGGGCGAGGCTGCTGCTGGTGGTGTTCTGCCTGGCTCTGTGGCTGCCGGGCTTTTTCAGCCTACCGCCGGGGGACCGCGACGAGAGCCGGTTCGCCCAGGCCACCAGGCAGATGAACGAGACCGGCGACTACGTGCGGATCATGAACGGCACCGAGCCGCGCAACCGCAAGCCGATCGGCATCTATTGGCTGCAGGCGCCGTTTGCGCTTGCTGCCGGGCCCGGCCTTGCCAACCCGATCTGGCCGTATCGCATCCCCTCGCTGCTTGGCGGGCTGCTGGCGGTGCTCGCGACCTTCGAGGCTGGGCTCTGGCTGACCCGGAGCCGCCGCACCGCCGTGCTGTCCGCCGCAATGCTCGCCGGATGCGTGCTGCTGACCACCGAGACGCATATCGCGAAAACCGACGCCGCCCTGCTCGGCGCCACCACGCTCGCCATGGCGATCCTGTCGCGCGCCTGGATGGGGGTGCCGGTACCGCGCTGGCAGGCGGCCCTGTTCTGGCTGGCGGCAGCCGCCGGCATCCTGCTTAAAGGGCCGATCACGCCGCTGGTCGTCGTGCTCGCCGCCGCCACGCTGTGTGTCTGGGAACGGCGTGCTCGCTGGCTCGCGGTCCTGCGGCCAGGCTGGGGCGTGCCGCTGATGCTGGCGGCGGTGATGCCCTGGTTCGTGGCGATCGGCTTCGCCACGCATGGGGCGTTTTTCACCGATGCGGTCGGCGGCGATCTGGGGCGCAAGCTGGCCGGCGGGGCCGAGGCGCATGGCGCGCCGCCGGGCCTGCACCTTGTTCTGCTGCCGCTGCTCGCCTTCCCCTCCACCCTGCCGGTGATTGCCGGCCTGCCTGCCGCCTGGGCCGGCCGTCGCGAGGCGGCGACGCGCTTCCTGATCGCCTGGGCGCTGCCGGCTTGGCTGGTGTTCGAGGCGGTGCCGACCAAGCTGCCGCACTACACCCTGCCGCTATACCCGGCCCTGTTCCTGCTCGCCGGCATCGCCCTCGACCGCCCGCCCGCCCGCTGGACGAACATCGTCGCGCGGAGCGGCCTGGCTGCAGCGGCCGGACTGATCGCGGCCGGCGCCATCGCCCTGCCGCTCGCACTGCACGCGCCGTGGTGGACCGGCGTCGCGCCCGCTTTATGCACGGTGCTGGTGGCATGGCTGGCGTGGCGGCGGCACCTGACACTGGCGCTGCTGGCCGCGATCCCGCTTTACACCGCGCTGTTGCAAGGCGAGTTGCCACACCTCCGGCCGCTCTGGATCGGGCCGCGGGTGATCGAGGCCC
>CAZZWO010000004.1:0-44951 GCA_964657885.1 uncultured Acetobacteraceae bacterium
CGACCGCGACGCCCACGGGCCGCCCCTGCGCATGGCCGTTCGCGTCGATGAAGCAGGCGGCAGTGCCCGCGACTTGGTCCCGGGCAATCTTCTGCGCAATGCTTTGTTCCTGGCCAAGCATCACCTTGGCCTTGGCAGCGGACTTCTGCATCCTGCTTAGCGGTAGAACCGTATTTAGTGCGTCGCCTCACACCAGTCCGCGTGGTTCAGCGCGACCGGATCGGCTACGTCGGTCTTGCGGGTCACCGCCGGCGCGAAATGCTTAGACTGCGTAACCCAGTTTTTCCATCGTAGGGCCCAGGATGTCGATCGCCGGCTGCAGGTGCTTCAGGTAGTGCCGATACCTGAACTTCGACCGGCTGTACAGAACTTCGGAAACCTGGGCGTAGCTTGCGGTGCGCGCGTAGCGCCGGTTCTCGTGAAATGCCAGGCATCGCCGATCGAATTCCTCACCCATGAAGGCGAGCACGCGACGCAGTGTCGCCTCCTGATCGTCGATCAGGTCCTCGTAACGCACTTCCATGAACCGCAGCGGCATCTGCCGCCGGTAATGCTCCACAAGTTCGTGGACCAGCACATAATGCTGCGCCGCGGTCTCCAGGGCGTAGGCGCAATGGAAGCCATGGGTCAGCAAGTTGGAGTAGACCGAAAGCACCACATCCAGCGGGTGGCGCACCAGACGCAGCAGCGGCGAGCGCGGGAACAGCAGGGCGATCAGGCCCAGATCGGTTTCGTTCAGCGGCATCTTGTCGGTAAACCAGCGCGCGCCTTCTGGGACGATACCGAGTTGCGACACGCGGCGCAGGTAGTGGTCGCGCAAAATGTCGAGGTCGTCGCGGTGGTCGCCCATCCATAGCTCTGCCAGCGCCTCGGGGTAGCTGAGCGGCGACTCCAGAAGGCGCGGCATCAATGCGGTAAGTTCCGCAATGATCGGCAACTCGTCACCGGCGGCGATGCGGGGATGGGTTGTCAGCATCTGCTCCAAAAGCGTCGTGCCCGACCTTGGGAAGCCGAGCACGAATAGCGGCTGCGCAACGCCGTCCCGCACCGATGCGCCAGGCAGCGTGCGCAGCCGCCGGGCAGTGAAGAAGCCGCGTAGCCGGGCGGCGGTCTGCATTGCATGCTCGGCGCGGTAGCTTTGGCCGCTTGCGTAGCGAAGCCGCTGCTTGCCTTCATCGTAAGCGGCAAAAGCTTCGTCGTAGCGGCCGACCTTGTCGAGCAGCCGACCTTTCTCCAGCAACTCGGCAGGCGCCAGAGGCCGGCCCTCCGCCAAACCGTCCAGCAGGGAGAGTGCGGCGCTGGCTTCCCCCATGCGGCCGAGCACGACCGCACGCAATAATCTGGAGCTCGGATTGCCGGGATCGCACGCATCCGCGCGATCCAGCAGCGTCAACGCCGCCGGCAGTTTGCGGTCCGCCTCCTCGAGGCGCGCGAGCCCCAAAAGGGTGTGCGGCACATTCGGCTCGGCCGTTAACGACTCCTGGTAGAGCGCCCGTGCCTCGGCCATCTTGCCTTGGTTCTTCAGGCACAGTGCGAAATTGGCGAGCACGGTCGGGGCGCGCGAGCCCGACAACGCCAACGCGCGGCCATAATGATATTCGGCTACCGCAGGCCGATGCGCTTCCGTCAGTACCATGCCCAGGACATTGTGCGCCTGAGCGCTTTCAGGGGCGATGCGTACCGCGTTGCGCGCATGCATCTCGGCTTCCGCCAGACTCCCCCGTTCAAGCAACAGAAGTGCCGCCTCATTGACTGCCCAAAGATCGTTCGGTTGCAGTGCGACCAAGCGTCGGATCAATGCCTGAGCCGCGTCATGCGCGCCGGTCTTGCGGCGTATCTCATAGAGCACACGCAGAGGTCCGGGGCGAATGGGCGCCAATTCCAAAACATCGAGCGCCAGACGCAATGCCGTGTCTTGGTCGCCGGCCCGGTACGCTCGGTCCGCTTGCTGTTCCAGCGGGATCAGATGCTGGTGCGCGGTGTTGGCGCCGATGGCTTCCGCCGATAACAGGCAGCACCGCAGCGCCCTTAATCCGCTACCGCAACTACAGGCGTCTGCATTCGGCGGTTGCATGTCAGTTATGTTATGTATCGAGCCACCGACTCATGATGCACAGATCGACCGGAGCAACAACGGGGCGACCGCTTTGATGGGTGGTTTTACACTCCGATGGAAACCGCAAAGTTAGATGGCCAGTATCCGGAAGCTGTCCAGGTTGTGCAGGCTGTCTCTTGAGAAATGCGCTGCTTCCCCGCCGCCGAACGGGGTTTTTTCAAACACCACATCCGTCCCACCATGCCGGTCGGACGCAAGTCCGAACTCGGCTGCGGACGCACCGGCAAAATTCAGCGTGTCCACCACCGCATGGCCGTCGTACAGCGTCAGCACTCCGTGTGCGAACCGCAGCGACGTGGCCAGCAAACCTTCCAGGTCGATCGTGTCCCCCGCACTGAACCCGGAGAAAACACTCGTGACGTCCGCGGGCATGCCCAGCCGCAAGGTTTCGTTACCCTGCCCCAAAAAGGCGATTTGCGCGATGCTGACTGCCCCATCGAGCGTCAGCGCCGCATTTGTGCCGATCGAGATGGAACCACTGCCGGAGATCGACCCCGTCAACGTCCAGTGCGCGTGCGCCGCCTCGTCGATAGCCGCAAACCCGGTGATGCTGGTTCCGAAACCGGAAAGCGTGCCCGCAGCGGCGCCGGCAAGTTGCAGCACCGCCTGATCACCGCCCATGACGTTACCGTGGAACACTGCACCGGGATCCACGACCAGCGTACCGCCATTGGACCCGAACTCGACCGCGTCACCCATGATGCCGTTGCCGGCCTGGCCTTGCCCGGCTGCCCCTCCTGACACGGTCCCAGACGTCACCAGGGTTGCGCCGTCTATGATGGCGCCCACGCCGCCATTGCCGCCATACGCGGCAAAGCCGCCTGCGCCGCCAACAATGGTGCCGGTATTGGTCAGCAGCGCGCCACCATCAAGGCTGACGCCCGAGCCGCCGCTCCCCGCGAACCCGCCGTTCGGCAGCGGATAGGCACCGCCGCCAGCACCACCGGCAATTACGCCTGAATTGTCCAGCAAGCCGCCACTGGCCTGCACGCCCACGCCGCCGTATCCACCCGAATACCGCGGATAATTAGACGCGCCGGCTGCACCGCCTGCACCACCGCTGATGACGCCGTGGTTGACCAGGCGTGTACCTGCGTTCGGCAGCGCATCACCTTGAAGGCTGACCCCGACGCCGCCAGTGCCTGCGGAGTACTCGCTGTCGCTCCCTCCAACGCCGCCGGTGATGCTGCCGCTATTGCTGACCGCCGCACCAGGCCCGGCGAGCACGCCGATGCCGCCAAGATCGTTGATGCCTTCGAAGTCGCTCGATGCCGCCTCGCCACCGGCGATCGCACCGCTATTGTCCAGCGATCCGCCCGCGGCGAGATCGACGCCTGTGCCTCCGTTTCCGCCGAATGTGGTGAAACCCAGGTAGGACGCGCCACCGGTGATGGTTCCCGTGTTGACCACCGTTCCACCGGCGACCAACCGCACGCCTGTTCCGCCGGTGCCGGTGCCGTCACCATAATACACGTTCAGCAGGTACGAGCCGCCGGTCCCGCCGGCGATCTCGCCAGCGTTGGAGAGTTGACCGCCCGCGTCGAGGCTTACGCCGGCCGCGCCATCGACATCGCCGCCATTGTAGATACTGAACCCGCCATTGCCACCCGTGATCTGGCCATCGTTCTTCAGCGAACCGCCAGCCGCGAGGTCGATGCCGAGGCCGCCGGGCGTGACGGCATCGTAGTTGGTGCCGAGCCCACCATTGCCGCCCTGGACCTGGCCGTGATTGACGATTGCGTCGGCGGCGTTGGCCAGAACGCCGTCGCCGCCCTGGCCACCATAGGCGCCGCGGGTGAAAGTCACGGGGTAACCCGCACCGCCCTGGATGATGCCGCTGTTGACCAGCGTGGCGCCGGTGCCGAGTGTCACGCCCGCACCGCCCACGCCGCCATAGGCGGGAGTGGGCGGGTTCTTGGCCGGCAAGCCGGCGCCGCCCTCGCCCCCTAAAATCGAGCCGCTATTGGTCAGCACGCCGCCCGACAGCGCCGCGCCCGTACCACCGGCGCCGCCAGTGGCGAGCGAGCCGATGGCCGTGCCGCCCTGGCCGCCCGCGATCGTCCCGGCATTGCTGAGCGTGCCGCCGGCGATCGTGACACCATCACCGCCGGCGCTGGCGTTTATTTTGGCGTTTGCGATGTAGGACTCGCCGCCGATCCCGCCGGCGATCGTTCCCGTGTTGATTACTGTGCCGGACGTCTCCGACAAGCCCGCGCCGCCGGGGCTGAAGCCCCCGAAGTAGCCGGGCGCTCCGGAGATCGTGCCGCTGTTGGTGACGCTGCCCCCATCAAGGGTAACGCCTATGCCTCCCGGGTCGCCAGCCGTGGGGTCACCAAAATAGCCGCCTCCGCCGCTAATGCCACCGGCGTTGACCAGGGTGCCGGCGCCCACATCCACACCGACGGCTGCGGGCTGTCCAGTGGTGGCGTAAAAACCGAAACCCCCTTGTTGTCCGCCCGATATCTGCCCCGAATTGTTGACAATGCCGTTTGCGTCGATCACCACGCCCGCGCCGCCCGCGGCCGGAGCGACGAAGTCATTGCCCAGGTTCTGGCCCCCGCCATGACCGCCTGCGATGATGCCGCTGTTGTTCAAGGTGGCGTTGCCGCCGAGTGCCACGCCGATGCCGCCCAGGTCGTTCGCATGCCCAAGCGCGGCGCCGCCGCCCGCGCCGCCCTGGATCAGGCCGGTGTTGCTCAACTGGCTCGCGCCACCCAGTTGCACGCCGACCCCGCCTTCGCCGTAAGGAGCGCCGTAGAAGCCGTTGAACTCGCTCCCGTATGGGGATGCGTCGCCGCCCTGGATCGTGCCGCCGTTGGAGACCTGGTCGGCTCCCGCGCCGACAACGCCGGCCCCACCATTGCCGACCCTGCCGTCATAGGAACCGCCCCCCGCGCCCCCGGCCACCAGGCCAGTGTTGTCGAGCACGACGCCCGCACCCAGAAGGATGCCAGCCCCGCCATTTCCTCCGCGATAACTGCCGTAATGACCCGCGCCCCCAGCCACGGTGCCCGCGTTGGTCAGGGTTCCGGCAGTGGAAAAGTCGATGCCGGTACCGCCGGCGTAACCGACGTAGCTGTTTGCGTTGTAGCCGCCCTGGCCACCGGTCACGTCGCCGTTGTTGACTATGCTGGCCTGCGTCACTCCGGCTGCGATATCGATCCCGTTCGTGCCCGCCTGCGGCAGCGGCGACGTGGCCGGATCCACCGACCCGGTGCGCGTGATCAGGAGCGCGTCCGCATAACCTGCCTGCCCCAAGGTCACCGTATGATCCACGTGACCTTTGATACGGCTGCGCATGCGTCATTCCCGATTGGTTTGGAACAGGTAGGCCGCGCGTCGCTTCACGGCGCCTTTGAGAGTTACTTGAAAGATGCGACGGATATAGAAATCCAAGCGTTCATAAGACTGTGATACGAAATGATGAGGTGTAGGCGGCTCACTATGCCTGCCGGCGCATGAGCGCTTCCCACACCTGCTGACGATCATGGTCGCCGCCTTGACCCCTCTGGTTCACCTGCCGATGCAGTTCGGTGAGCGGGACAACGCTTGTTTCTGGACCGAAAACGCCTGACATCGTGCTGACCGGGGCGGCTTGGGTGTTGGCGGACTCGCTGGGCCAGGCTTGTCTCCGGTCGGCCAGGGTCCGGGCGGGCATCTGGCATCGCACCAGGCTACGAGGCTGTCCCGGCAGTGGCGGCGGCTATCCAGTCGACCGTGGCGGACAATGCCTGATCGGCATCGCCGTCCGCCGCCGCGAACACAGCGAGCTGCCGGTCGGCACTGGTGCCGTGTGCTGCGAGTTCGCGCAAGCAGGCCAGGTCGGTCTCGCAGCCCAGGGCGGCCGCGTCTTCCTCCACCTGCGACAGCACAGCGTCCAGCCCGGCGGCGAACGGCACCGTTCCACCGTCGATGTCGATGAAGGCGGCGCGAATCCCATCGCGTTGCGCTCGCCAGAGGTTCTCAGCCGTAATCGCCCGCGCAGCACCGGTCTGCCCGCGGTTCACGGCCGGAGAGCGGTCGAGGTGCCGCACGAGGCAGCGATACAACGCAGCAATCCCCAGCGTATCATCGAGCCGGGTGCAGCTGTCGGCCACACGAAGCTCCAGAGTGGGGAAGTGTATGGAGGGTCGAAGCGTCCACCAGAGAAAGCTGGCGTCGGTGATCGCGCCCGATCGCGTCATGGCTGCAACGTAGCGCTCGTACTCGGCCGTATCGGTAAACAGGTCGGGCAGGCCGGTGCGCGGCATCTCGCCCCAGACCGAAAGACGATACGCCGCCAGGCCGGTGTCGCGCCCCTGCCAGAACGGCGACGAGGCGGACAGGGCCAGCAGCAGCGGGGTAAACGGCAGCATGCGGTTCATCAGGTCGACGCGCTCCGCCGGCCGGGGCACCTCGACGTGAACATGCATGCCGCAGACGGCGTCGCGTTGCCCAAGCATCTGGACCTGCTGCATCAGCCGATCGTAACGCTCCTTCTTGGTCTGGCGCTGCTGTTCCCAGCGGGCCAGCGGCTGGGTGCCGGACGCCAGAACCAGAATGCCGTGATTGTGCCCTGTCTCGACAAGACCGTTGCGCAGCTCCAGCAACTGGGCCCGGGCGGCCGCGGGGTCGCTCGTCGGTGCTGTCGACACCTCCACCTGGGCGGCAAGCAGCTCTCGGTCGACCGACGCCATGCGGGACTGAACAGCGTCGTGAAACGACCCGGTGTGCTCGGGCGTGCCACGGGTCGCAGCATCCGCCAGGAAGAGTTCCTCCTCGATCCCGAAGCCATAGCGCGCATCCATGACCAACCTCCGCAACAGCTCTGGACGGATTATACGCCATACGATGGCAATGGTAACGGTTGGACGGAGGGAGATCGGCAGGTGTGCAAACAATACGACGGCTGCGCCTCTGCCATGCGCCGGCCGCCGTTTTCCTTCGCGGCCAGGGCACATGTTGGCGAGGACACAGTCAGACGACGTTGTGACGGACAGAGCGAACCAAAGCTGTCTCGGGGACAGGAACCGGGATGCAGCTGCCGGTTACCAGCCGCTGCATCCCGTTTCTCGCGTCAGTAAATCAGGATGCTGTCCCAGAAAGCGCATTGGTGTGCCGCGGTGAACGTCTTCTCGCTGAACACGGACAGTTTCGGCACGTTCTCGGACAGGTAGGCATGCCGAGACCTGCTGTACTCGGGCCAAGGTGAGTTGCCGATCAGGTCGGGATTGCCGGTGGCCATAAGGCTGGTCCAGGCGCTTACAAGCTGATGGGACAGATGCTCCTCCTGGGGATCGAGCGCGTGCGGGATGCCCAGCGGACCGCCGTGCCAGTTCGCAAAGAGGAACTGAATGTCGATCGTGTGGGCGGCACCATGTGGAAAGCTGAGTGGCGGGAAATACCACGGCGCTGTCCTGTCGTCGAACTCGTAGGCGTACAACGGCACTTTGCCGACCAGCAGCGTATCGAGGTGGTGAACGCGGCATGCCGTGGCGTCCGACATCTCGGCCACCCAGGCGAGGCTGGGGCTGGGGTAACCATTCAGAGGATAATGCGCCAGCACCTGGTTGGCGGTCCCTGGCGGATAGTTCGGAAGGCCGCCTCCCGGGCCCGCAGGTCCGGTAAATACAGCCTGGACGTTCGCCGTATATTGATCGGCGGTGAGAGGCCCGAAGAAGTATTCGTTGATGCTTGCTGAAAAGGCGCCCTCATCCTTCACGTTACCATTCATGATCGGCATCTTGTTGAACTTGCCGGTGCCGAATGCCACGTCGCCCGGCAGCGGCAACACGGTTCCGTCGACCATCAAACCGTTCACGTACGGCCCGTTGGCGGATGGCTTGCCTTGAAGGTTCATGATGGCAGGAACGGGGATGTTGCGCAGGCAGGCAGCCGCACCCTGCGAGTTGTCGGCGGGGCAGCCGGCTGCCGTTGCAAACGCCGAGCCCCTGCTTTCGGCCAGGGAAAGCGGAGCAACGGTCAGCAGCGCGCCGCTTTCGAAGATCGCACGCTCGAACAATCCTTTGGACGCCGGAGAGATCACGGCGGCAGCTGTGCTTGTCGAGCCGGCCGATTGACCACCGACCGTGACGTTTCCAGGATCACCGCCGAAGGCTTTGATGTTGTCGCGTATCCAGCGCAACGCTGCCTGCTGATCCATCAGGCCGTAATTGCCGAAGGGATGACCTTCCGTATCGAGAGCAGGATGCGCGAAGTAGCCGAGCAGGCCGAGGCGGTAGTTGATCGTGACCACCACGTTCGGGCCGGCCGGTCCACCTTTCGCCAGCTTGGTCGCGTCGTAGTCGTTGCTCTCTCCGTCGACCAGGCCGCCGCCGTGTATCCACATCAGGACCGGTTTGAGTGCCTTCCCCGAACCGCCGGTCTGGGTGGTGAACACATTGAGATAAAGACAGTCTTCATTGTTGTTGGCCGGCCCTGCAAAAACACCGAGTTCGGTGATCTGGGCACAGGTCGGCCCGGAGGCTGTCGCCTGCCGGACGTTTGTCCAAGGTGTTGGTGGTTGCGGCGGTTGCCACCGCAGGTTGCCCACCGGCGGCGCGGCGTACGGGATGCCGAGGTAGCGGTAGATGCCCTCGTCGACGAAGCCTTTGACAGGTCCACTCGTCGTATCGATGCGTGGGCCGTTGGCGTCGGTGGCAAATGCGGAAGGTACGCCATAGGTAAAGGCAGCGAGCGCGATCGTTATCGCCCCACTTGCAAGAAGCAAGTTTCGTTTGTAGCTGAGCATAGTATTCCTCCACTGTCTGCGGTTTTGCAGTTATTTATTATGCAGAAAGCTTGTGACTGGCTTTGAATAGTGTGGTGCGGGCCTCCTCTTCTGGAGGCATGAAGTTGATCCCCGGTGGCCGACCTTGGAAGTCACGACGGTGTGACATGGGCGTAGTGTCCGCTCAGTGACGATTAACAATGCGAGGATGGATCGAGGTGGCCGGGCTCGAGCATTGAAAACTCTTGGCTTTTGGGAAAAACTGCAACGAACTCCTACAAAAGTCTCATGATGCGGGAGTAGGACCCCGCAAGAACTGCCTGCGCGGGTATCCACCTGCAAACCGCAACTCATGGTTGGGCGCCTGCACCACAGCCAGGGGCTTCTCGGGTCCAGCCACGTGGCATGCTGCCGCCCGAAGTTTTTGCCCCGAGCGACGATCTTGCTGGCATCGTCATGCTGATCGCGAGGGCCGGGCGCGCGGCGGGCGATCGGTCGATACCAAGGAGCCGGAGGGGACATGACGGACGCGGACATTTGCGAAACTCTGTCGGCGCATCCGTTCGAGGCGACGCTCGAGCGCCTGACGGTGGCGATCGCGCAGGCGGGCCTGACCCTATTCGGCCGCATCGACCATCAGGCGGGAGCGCGGGAGGCCGGATTGCCGATGCCGCCGACCACGGTGCTCATCTACGGGCATCCGAAAGGTGGCACGCCGATCATGCTTGCAGCTCCCCTGACCGCGCTGGACCTGCCGTTGCGCGTCCTCGTTCGCACGCGGGATGACGGCCGGACCGCGATTGCCTTTCATCCCATAGGGGCGGCGCTGCGACGTGCCGGTCTGGCGGAGTCGCTCGCCGTGCGGCTCGAACCAGCGCAGGAAATGCTGCTCAAGGCAGTGGCGCCATGAGCGAGGCACTGGCTTTGGTCGCGCCCGGAAGGCCCTTGCTCGATTACCTGCCGGTGGGGCTGTTCGGCTCGGTGATGGGTCTGACGGGTCTCTCGGTCGCATGGCGGCTCGCCTCCGTCCGCTACGGCATCCCGGGGGATATCGCGCTGGGGATCGGCGGCATTGCGGCGATCACCTTCGTGCTGCTTCTGGTCGCCTACTCGGTCAAGCTCGTGACCGCCTTCGCCGCGGTCCGCACCGAATTCCGGCATCCGATCGCCGGCAACCTCTTCGGGACGGTCCTGATCAGCCTGCTGCTGCTGCCGATCCTCCTGGAGCCGTTCGCGCACCGACTGGCGCAGGTCTTATGGGGGATCGGCGCGGCCGGCATGATCCTCTTCGCGTGGCTTATCGTCAGCCGCTGGATGAGCGACCGGCAGCAGATCGCACATGCGACGCCCGCGTGGATCATCCCCGTTGTCGGTCTGTTGGATATCCCGCTTGCGCTCCCAGTGCTCGGGCTTCCACCCATGCACGGGTTGATGGTCCTGGCGCTGTCGGTTGGACTGTTCTTCGCAATACCGCTGTTCACGCTGATCTTTTCCCGACTGGTGTTCGAACCGCCGATGCCGGATGCACTCAAACCTACGCTGCTGATCCTCGTCGCACCGTTCGCTGTCGGATACTCCGCCTACACGGTCACGGCCGGGCAGACGGACCTGTTCGCGGAGGCCCTTTATACGCTGATGCTTTTCATGCTGGCCGTTCTGCTCGGGCAGTTGCGAAGCCTCCCGCTATGCTGTCCTTTCCGGGTATCCTGGTGGGCGGTGAGCTTTCCGCTTGCCGCCAGCAGCATCGCCGCGCTGCGCTTCACGGAGGCTCGCCCCGGCCTGTTGACCGACACGATCGCGCTTGGACTGCTGACCTTGGCGACACTGGTCATCGCGGGGTTGTTCGGACGCACCCTGTTCGGTGTCGTGCGCGGCGAGCTTCGAACCCTGAGCACGTGAACGCCGGATGAGCACCCGGCTGTTCTGTGCTCTGCAAAGTTGCGGAACTGCGCTTGCCTCGCCCGGATCGCCGCTTTTCAGTTCGTGTATTGCAGGCTGACGTAGAAGGCCGAGCTGCTGGAATGTAAGGGCTTCTGCAAACCAGGACCGCCGGACGCCATCAGCGCCCAGTGTTCCGCCATCTGATAGATCACGCCGAAGCCGATGTTCGTGGCGGCACTGCCGGCGGCGGTTGTTGGTGTCTGGTGATAGATCTCGATGCCGATGTTCCAGCGCGCGCCGATGCTTCGCGTCAACGCCCAGCCCAGGAGCGCGTTGTTGCGCTGCCCGGCACCGGGATTGAGATCGTAGCCGCCACCGCCGAAGGCGGACCATTTGCCGAAATCTTTTTCCAGCCAGACCGGGAGAAAGAGGGAAGCGCGACCTGTGCCGAAACTGCGAACAGCCGTCGGCAAGGTTACAGCAGGAAACAACGCGGCGTCGGGCAGCCAGCTTTCATCCGCCGCGTGCAGGAAGCGGTATTTCACCCCGGCATCCACGTCGCCGAAGCCGGCGCGCACTCCGTGCGACGACACGTAGTCTACCGGCACCGCAAGGCTGAGCTGAAGGTTTGTGGCGGCGCCGTAGTTCAGTTCCACACCGGCCTGTCCAGCGGTGGCGCCGGGCGTGTTCGCGCCGGAGAGATAGACGTAATTCTCCCAACCGCCGGTTCTGGTCGGTTCAGGATCGTCGGTGACGTACGGCGGACCGGCCCAGGCGGGGCAGTGCATGAGCAGGGCGGCTGCGCAAATGGCCGGGGCAAGATGCGGGCGCCCGATGCGGCGGCGACCCGTCCGGCGGCCCGCACACCGTTTCATGCGATGGCGCGTGCGTGCCGCCGTGGGTTGCGCCAGATGGCCAGGATCGCAACGAACGCTGTTCCGGTCAGCAACGTCGAGAGCGACAGGCCGATATGCAGCATCTTGTTCTCGGCGCACCAGTCGCCGATGCACGTGCCCGCGGTGCGCGCGAGTGCCACGGCGCACCAGTAGATGACGACACTGGCCGCGGCGCGCGATTTGGTGGCGGCGAGCAGGAGCACGAGCAGCAGCGCCAGAACGAGCGAGGACGGACCTTGGCCGAAACGATGCGAGCAGATGTCGCCGGCGACCGTTCCGAACACGCCGGCCGCGAGCATCGCTGCCCAATAGGCCAGGTTGGTTTTCGCGAGCGTGGGCGCCGGCGCATCCGCGGCCCTTGCACGGCGCGGCGAGCCGATGAACGCAGCCAGTGCAATGCAGGCCGCGAGCCCGCCTACGAGCAGGACAGGCGGTACGCGGACGCGGAACGCCAGGAAGTCGGCGATGTTGGTGGCGCCGGTGCGGATGATGATGATGGCCAGCCAATAGTAGATCTCGTGAGTGGCCCTGTCTCTTTTCTCGACCGTGTAGGTGGCCGCGAAGAGGACGACGAGCACCAGCAGGCCGAGGTACAGCCCCAGCCCGCTCTCATGCGCGTAGAAATCGCCGAGGTTGGTGCCGAAGATGCTGGCGAAGATGATGCCGAACCAGTAACGGCGATCGATTGTGGGAACGTGTCTTGTCTGCATGCTGCGGCCTCAGGCGTTGCGGGTTCGATGGCCTGCCCATGCAGGGTCAAGGAGACGGCGTCGCCGCCGATTTCGCCGGAGGTGGTAGCGCACATCGGACGGATTGATCCAGGCTTCGATCTCGGCCACGCAGCGAGGGCTGCGACCAGTACTTAGCTGTTGGTCGAACTGCCGTGGTTCTCGTGTCCATGCGGGAAACGCGACGGACCAGCGCGTTGGTGTGCAATGGACTACCGCACTGGACCTGAAGGAGGGAGGGCTGGCTGTTCGTTGTGGTCGATCATCGGGGGAGTTGACTGTGGTGCCGGCTTGAGAGTCCGGCCCGATGGACCGCCGCCACCTCGTTTCCGCAGGAAGAACCAGGCGCCAAAGCCGACCGCCACCAGGGCAAGCAACCACTCGATGGTGTGGCTATGGCGCGTGTCCTTCTCCAGGATGTCGAGAACCTGGCCGACCTTTATCTTTACTTCGGACTCGCTATCACCGTCGGTGCCGGACAGGATGCTCCTGACCTTTGAGACGTCGCTGCCGAGCGCCCGTTGGGCATCGGCGCCAAGCGAAATCGCCGACCCCAACTTGGGCGAGGCTACCAGGACTATGACATCCGGCCTGAAGTCGGTGCCGTTCGCAAGATCGGTGCAGTGGCTTGCATACTCCTGAAGCTCGCCCCCTGCCGTACGCTTGAGATCAGGGCTGTAACCGGTGTTGAAGAACACCCGTATGCGATAGCCGTGTTCGGCAATCTTTGCGATATTGCGGTCAAAGCTGGCGGGCATAGTGGGTATTGTGTCATGCCGGAAGGGCACGTCGCACTGTGCTGGTTCCGCTACCGCGAAGGCCGGAAGCGCGCTGAACGCCAGCAGCCCGATCGCGAACGCCACGCCCGGTTGCGGCAAGATGCTGGCTCTGCTCATGTTGGTCGTTCCCCCCCGCGAAGCTATCCGAATTCTGTCGACGCTCAAGACGTTGAAGAATGCGCGGATTACCATGGAGATGCTACTCTGCCGAGTACCGCACGAAGGCCGGCGCTCCCGCCAGACGGTGTCGGTGTGAGGAGCGGGGCGCGCGGATTCGCTGAAGTCTGTCATTTGCTCCGAAGCGATGCCAGCCAGTTCACGACCAGGGTTTCGAGCAGGATGCGGTGGTCCGACCATCCGTGATCCGTGGAAGCGTGGGTTTGTTCAACTCGCCGCCGCCCAGCTTCCGGATTGCGGTGACAAGCGCCATGTCGTTCTCGCTATTGCCATCGTCGGAGGTCAGGACCAGAAGCGGCGTGGCGGTGAGTTTCCCGGCGAGCGGCGGGAAGGACCATGTGGCGCCGTGCGCGATCAGTTCACCGGCCATCGCATCGGGAGATGTTCCAGCCAGGGTCTCGTTATTTTCTGCCATGCCGGCTGCGAGTCTGGCACGGGCCCGCACGTTCTTGACGCCATCCACGCCGGCGTCCCAGGCCGAAATCAGGATGGCACCGGCCAGCGCGGGATCGGTCGCGGCGACACGCGCGGTCACCCACCCACCCATGCTGTGCCCGGCCAGAACGATGCGCGATGTGTCGATGCCAAGCGGATGCGCATTGGCCGGCGCGCGAAGATATGCGAGCACGGCAGCGGCATCCTGCTGAGTATGGGCGAAGGTGAACGCCCCGGGGCTGCCCCACGAGCCGCGATAGTTGAAGCTGACAGCGTTCCAGCCCGCACGGCGCACGGCCTGCGCCAGGTCGAGGTTCTTCTCGTTGCCCGGCAGGCCGTGACAGAGAACCAGCGTTGGATGAGGCCCCCGCCCGGACGCGACATAAACGAGGCCATTGATGCTGACCCCGCCGCTGGCGATGTGAATCACGGCGGCGCGCGCTGGAAACTTTGCGTCGGGCGCGGGATCGGTGCTGATCGCCGCGGGCACCGGTTGCGCGTAGGCCTGCACCAGCCAGAGGCACAAGGCGGCTGCAGTGCCGGCAATCCTGACCATCGAGAAAACCTCCATCGCGCTGTCGCCCGACCGTGCAGAGCGGTGACCCATGGCAGCCTACAGGTTCTGCAAGCCGCAGGTGAAGATGGCGCTCAGCCGGCCATCAGGATTGCCGCAGCCTGTCCGCGCCGATAAGAGCCAGACCTTCCGCGACAGATACGAATTCGCTGCCGCCCGCCACCCGTCCGGCGCCGAATCGCTGTTCGAACAACCGGCGCACCGCGGGTACGAAAGCCGTGCCGCCTGTGAGGAAGACGCGGTCTATGCTGGCATCTTTCATGGCGGCCTGAACCAGCGCTTCGCTGATTGCCGCGTTGAGGCGGCGCAGATCGGCGCTGATCCATGTGTCGAACTCGGCGCGGCTGATCGTTCGTTCCATGGCGAAACCGGCGTGCCGAAAAGACAGCTTGGCCGTCTCGTTCGACGACAATGCCGCCTTGACATCCGATACTGCGCGATAGAGCCCGTAACCCTGCTCGTCTTCGATAAGCCGGACAAGGTGGTCGAGCATCTCCGGGTGTTCGGCGGTACGCCGGACTTCGGCAATGTCGCGCATGGTTCGCGGGCTGCGCATCAAGGACAGACGGTGCCAACGCGCAAAGGCGGCATACCACTCGATCGGCACCGGCAAGGCATTTCCCCATGGGGCGTAGCTGGTGCCCTTGCCCAGCAGCGGCGACACGGCATGGTCCATGATGCGGGCGTCGAATGTGTCTCCGGCGATGCCGACCCCGGATCGGCCGAGCGCCGTGATCTGCGTCCGGTGCCCGGGATCGAACCGCAACACCGAGAAGTCGCTGGTGCCGCCGCCAAAGTCGCCGATCAGCACGGTAGCCGCGTTGCGCAACGAGCGGGTGAAACGATAGCCGGCCGCTTCCGGCTCCAGCGCGACATCGATGTTGGGAAAACCGGCTTGTGCGAAGGCTGCGCGCAGCCTGGCTTCTCCGAGGGCATCGTCGGCCCGGTCGCCGGCGAACCGGACCGGACGCCCTGCGACGATACGCACGCCGGTGCCGCGCACTCCGGCGGCGTCGAACAACTCACCCAGGAACAGTCCGACCAATTGTTCCAGCGTCCAACTGCGGCCGAGCAACACCGTGCCGGTGAAGCTGCTGCTGGCCAGGTGGGTTTTGGTGGACATCACCAGCCGGCTGTCGAGCGGGTCTTCCAGGTAGGCGCTCACGGCTTTCGGTCCGGCCGCATGCCGAAGCAAGGGCCGGCCGCCGGCGCTGCCGGGTTCTGACCAAAAGCACAGCACGCTGCGGAACACGTCATGTTGCCGGCCATCCAGGGCGTACGACCGCGGCCGCACCTCTCCGGTGTCAGTGTCCAGAGCGGCAACAACGCTGTTTGTCGTACCGAAATCGATGCCGAGGATGGTTGTCAAAGTGCCCTGCCGCGCGACGGTCGGCCCTGTGCGCCGACCATCGACGGCGTGTCAACGCGCACGCCTGCGGAGGCCCGCCCTACACGATCGACGGCGCTGCCGAGACGACCAAAGCTGCTCCGGATGCACAGCCGATCCATGGCTGCTAGCCAACATCGGTCCCCTTCGCAAAGACCGCTGCGACATGAAGCTTTTCTCTTCGGCAAGTGTGATGGATCTTACCCCCATCTGCCGGAGATCGCCTGCGGCAAGGGCAGGCGATCGCTGATCCGGCCGCCGCTCAGTAGGGACTTGGGTATCGCAGAACCTTCGAGAGATCCTTGCCACGCACGATGTTCGCTGAGTGGTAGAACAGCCCGTAGCTGTCGATCGAGGACAGGTCCGGGAAGATGCAGGCATCCAGCACGTCGGTGTTGTCGGATTTGAGGACCCAGCCGCCGCCTGCTGCGCTGATCCCGCCGAACAGATCGGTGCCGCCAAGCTGCGAGCAGTAACACGAGCCGGGGCTTCCCTTGCAGGTGCTGCCATCGAATTTTACTTCGGCGTAATAAGCAAGGGCGGCCAGCGTGGGTTGCCTGGTCGTCAGGGTGGACAGCAACACGCTGATGCTCGACCCGTCCTTTTTTGAAGTGAATTGGCAGAACCCTGCCTGGCCGGAGAGCTTCAGCGAACCGGGCCCGTTCGTGCCGTAGACAGGCTGCCGGACTTGCACCTCACCGCCCTTGCCGGTGCAGTAGGCTGCCTGCGAGTAATCGGAGGACTGTGCATGGGCCACATGGGCCACGCTTGCCGTCGCCAAGGCGAAGGCAACCATCAAGCCATTCGATCCGAATTTCGAGAACATGACAGGCACTCCCATTTCAGGGAGTATTCTCAACAGGCAAGCGTCGTTTGCAATAGCCGCCGCAATGAGCAGCGGATTCCCTGCAAGCCGAGCGCTGTCGTTGCGCTTAACGCATCGGCCGAATGGCTGGATGCCGCCCGCGCCCGGCGGCGTCCAGCCTTGAGCGCTCTACTCCGCGGCGATGGCGCCGTAGCCGATTTCTGCTTTCGTCTCCAGGAATTCGCCGAACGCCAGGTCGCCCCACTCGCGTCCGTTGCCGCTTTGCTTGTAGCCGCCGAACGGCGCCATGATGTCCATTCCGGCGCCGTTGATGTTCACCTGGCCGGCGCGCAGGCGGGACGCGACGTAGCGTAGCTGGGCGGGGTCACGCCCTTGCACATAGGCGGCCAGTCCGTAGGGCGTGTCGTTGCCGATGGCGATCGCCTCGTCGACGGTGTCGTAGCCGAGGATGGCGACGACCGGGCCGAAGATCTCCTCGCGCGCGATCGTCATGTCGTTGGTGACGCCCGCGAACACCGTTGGCTTGACGTAATACCCGGTCTCCAGCCCCTCCGGCTTGCCAGGGCCGCCGGCGACCAGTTGTGCACCTTCGGCGATGCCCTTCTCGATCAGTCCCTGGATCTTGGTCCATTGCAGCTCGCTCACGACAGGGCCGAGCTCGGCGTTGCCCGACGGGTCACCGACTGTGGTGGCCTCGGCGGCGGCTCGGGCGATCGCCACCACCTGGTCCATGACCGCATGCGGCGCGATCATCCGCGTGGGTGCGTTGCAGCTCTGGCCGCTGTTCTGCATCACGTGCTTCACGCCACGGGTGACGGCGGTCTGCAGGTCGGCATCGGCCAGGATGATGTTGGGCGACTTGCCCCCCAGTTCCTGGTGCACGCGCTTGACCGTCGGGGCGGCGGCGCGGGCCACCTCGATGCCGGCGCGTGTGGACCCGGTGAAGCTGACGAGGTCGATGCCGGGATGCGCGCTGATGGCGGCGCCGACACCCGGGCCGTCGCCGTTGACGAGGTTGAACACGCCCGGGGGCACGCCGGCCTCGTGGAGGATTTCGGCCAGGATCTGCCCGCTGAACGGGGCGATCTCGCTCGGCTTCAGCACCATGGTGCAACCCACGGCGAGTGCGGGCGCCACTTTGCAGGCCATCTGGTTCACCGGCCAGTTCCAGGGCGTGATGAAGCCGCACACTCCGATCGGCTCGCGCGCGATCAGGGTGGTGCCGCGCATCTCCTCGAACACGTAGTTCTGCAGGATCGCCTGCGCCGCCTGGAAATGGCCGATTCCGATGGCGGCCTGCGCATTCTGGCTCAGGCTGACCGGCGCGCCCATTTCCTCGGTGATGGCGGCGGCCATGTCGTTGTAGCGTGCCTTGTAGACCTCGACGATCCGGCCGAGCAGGGCCAGCCGGTCCTCGCGCGTGGTGTGGGCAAAGCTTTCGAACGCGCGGCGGGCGGCGGTGACTGCGCGGTCCACGTCGGCGGCGCTGCCCAGGCTGATGCGGCCGCACGCCTTTTCGGTCGCCGGGTTGATGACGTCGAGTGTCTTGGGGCTGGCCGGGTCCACCCAGGCGCCGTCGATGTAGAACTTTTCGTATGCGCGCATGGCTTCTGGCCCTTTGTCTCGGGTGATGTCTGACGGAGTGGCTGTCGCCCCCGTTTTTTCCCGGCCGGAGCCTATTCGGTCGGGGCGGATTTGCCCAGCACGTGCAGGCGAGCGGGGTGCCGCACCCGTCAATCGGGACGAAGGTTCTATCGCCGGCAGCTTCCAGGGATGACATTCGGCCCTGTGCAAAGCGGCGTTTAGGCAGCAAAACCGCGCACAGGCGTCAACGCCGTCACGCAGCAAACTCGCATCCACGCGCCGGATGCGCTCAGCATCGCAGACCGACACCCCCGGGAGAGACCAATCATGGACGTTCGCGCAGCCGTCGCCTTCGAGGCGGGCAAACCGCTGACCATCGAGACCGTGCAACTGGAAGGCCCGAAAGCCGGCGAAGTGCTGGTCGAGATCAAGGCGACCGGCATTTGCCACACCGACAAATACACGCTGTCCGGCGCCGACAGCGAGGGGCTGTTCCCCTGCATCCTGGGGCATGAAGGTGCCGGCGTTGTGGTCGATGTCGGCCCGGGCGTCACCACCCTAAAGAAGGGCGACCACGTCATTCCGCTGTACACGCCGGAATGCCGCCAGTGCAAAAGCTGCCTCAGCCGCAAGACCAATCTCTGCACCGCGATCCGCGCGACGCAGGGCAAGGGCGTGATGCCGGACGGCACCAGCCGCTTCAGTTTCCAGGGCAAGCCGATCTACCACTACATGGGCTGCAGCACGTTCGCGAACTTCACCGTGCTGCCCGAGATTGCGTTGGCGAAAGTGCGCGAGGACGCGCCGTTCGAGAAGATCTGCTACATCGGCTGTGGCGTGACCACCGGTGTCGGCGCCGTCATCTTCACCGCCAAGGTTGCGCCCGGCGACAACGTGGTGGTGTTCGGGCTGGGCGGCATCGGCCTGAACGTGATCCAGGGCGCGCGGATCGCCGGCGCCGACATGATCATCGGCGTGGACATCAACCCGGGCCGCAAGCAGCTCGCCGAGAAGTTCGGCATGACCCATTTCGTCAACCCGAAGGAGGTCGAGGGCGACCTGGTGCCTCACCTGGTCGAGCTGACCAAAGGCGGCGCGGACCACAGCTTCGAATGCGTGGGCAACACCACGCTGATGCGGCAGGCGCTGGAATGCGCGCATCGCGGCTGGGGCAAATCCACCATCATCGGCGTGGCGGCGTCCGGACAGGAGATCTCCACGCGTCCGTTCCAGCTGGTGACCGGCCGGGTGTGGCAGGGCAGCGCGTACGGCGGCGCGCGCGGCCGGACCGACACCCCGAAGATCGTCGATTGGTACATGGACAAGAAGATCAACATCGACGACCTGATCACCCACGTTCTGCCGCTGGATAAGATCAACGAGGGCTTCGACCTGATGACCCGCGGCGAGAGCATCCGCAGCGTGGTGGTTTACTGATGGCGGGCGCCGCGCTGGAGAAACGCAGCGAGAGCCGGTGCTTCGGCGGTACGCTGGGCGTGTATGCGCACCAGTCGCACGAGACGGGTACGGAGATGGCGTTCTCCGTGTTCCTGCCGCCGGCCGCCGAACGCGGTCCCTGCCCGGCACTCTATTATCTGGCGGGCCTCACCTGCACGCAGGACACCTTCGTGCAGAAGGCCGGAGCGCAGCGTCGCGCGTCGGAGCTGGGGCTGATCCTGGTCGCGCCGGACACCAGCCCGCGCGGTGCCGGCATCCCGGGCGAGGACACCGATTGGGATTTCGGTACCGGCGCGGGCTTCTACCTCGATGCCACCCAGGCGCCGTGGTCGAAGAACTACCGGATGGGCAGCTACGTGAACGAGGAGCTGCCCGCCTTGATTGGAGCCAACTTCCCGGTGCGGCCGGGCGCGCAGGGCATCATGGGCCACTCGATGGGGGGGCACGGGGCGCTGGTGTCCGCGCTGCGCCACCCGGGCAAATGGCAATCGGTCTCCGCGCTGGCGCCGATCAGCCATCCGACGGAGGTGCCGTGGGGCCACAAGGCGTTCGGCAACTACCTGGGTCCGGATCGGGCAAGCTGGCAGGAATACGATGCGAGCGTGCTGATGGCGCGAAAGGCGTTTCCTGGAGAGATCCTGGTGGACCAGGGCCTGTCCGACCAGTTCCTGGAGGTGCAGCTACGCCCCGAAGCGCTGGAGGACGCCGCCCACAAATCCGGCCAGCAACTGACCCTGCGCCGCCACCAGGGCTACGACCACTCGTATTGGTTCATCCAGACAGTCATCGAAGACCACCTAACCCACCACGCAAAACACCTAACATAGAGGAGTCTGGGGCCAATGGCCCCAGCGAGGTCAAGGAGCAGAGCTCCTTGCCTTGCCTTGTGTTAGGAACCCAAGATGAAGCCCACCCCAGCCTCGCTAAAGCTCCTGCTTCCCTACATCCGCCCCTACCGGACGCAGATCGTAGCCGCGAGCATCACCCTGCTGATCGCCTCCGGCCTGGTGCTGGGCATCGGGCAAGGCCTGAAGCACCTGATCGACAATGGTTTCGGCGGCAGAAGCGCCGGGTCGCTCAACGTCGCGGCGCTGGGCATGTTCGCGGTGGTCGCGGCCCTGGCGTTGGCCACCGCGGCAAGGTTCACGCTGATTTCGTGGCTGGGCGAGAGGATCGGTGCCGATATGAGGCGGGCGCTGTTCGACCACGTGATCGGCCTGTCGCCCGGCTATTTCGAGAGCGCCAGAACCGGCGACATCCTCAGCCGCATGACGGCCGATGTGAGCGTGTTGCAGGCGCTGGTCGGCTCGGCGATCTCGATGTGGCTGCGCAACCTGCTGATGGCTGTCGGCTCGCTCGCGCTGCTGGTCGCGACAAGCGCCAAGCTGGCCGGCATCGTGGTGCTGGTGGTGCCGGTGGTGCTGGTACCGCTGATCATGTTCGGCCGGCGCGAAAAGAAGTTGTCGCGCATCTCGCAAGATCGCATCGGCGATCTGGGCGCCTATGCCGAGGAGACGCTCGCGGCGCTGCCGACGGTGCAGGCGTTCACCCACGAACCGATCGACCGCAGGCTGTTTTCGGATCGCACCGAACATTCGGTGGTGGCGGCCGTGCGGCGCATTCGGACCCGCGCGCTGTTGATCCTGGTGGTGATCCTGCTGGGGTTCGGCGCGATCACCTTCAGCCTTTGGGTGGGCGGGCGCGACGTGATCGCCGGTCGGATGTCTGGCGGCGACCTCGCGGCATTCGTGTTCTACGCGGTGCTGCTCGCTGGCGCCGGGGGTACGCTGAGCGAGCTGTGGGGGGAAATGCAGCGCGCCGCCGGTGCCGCCGACCGCCTTGCCGAACTGCTGGCCGAGCAGCCGCAGATTGCGGCGCCCGCCTTCCCGCTGCGCTTCCCGCCGGCGGCGCTCGGCAAGGTTGGTTTCCATGACGTGGTGTTCCGCTACCCTTCCAGACCGGACAGTGCCGCGCTGGACGGCATTTCCTTTGCGGTGGAGCCCGGCGAGACGGTGGCGCTGGTCGGGCCTTCCGGCGCCGGCAAGACGACGGTGTTCCAGTTGCTGCAGCGGTTCTACGACGTGCAGTCCGGGCAGGTGCGCGTGGACGGGATCGATGTGCGCGACGCCGACCCGGCCGACCTACGCGCGCGGCTGGCCGTAGTGCCGCAGGACCCGGTGATCTTCAGCGCGAACGCGTGGGAAAACATCCGTTACGGCCGGCCCGATGCGAGCGACCGCGAAGTGCGGCAGGCGGCCGAGGCGGCGGCCGCGGATTTCCTGTTCGAGTTGCCGGAAGGGCTGGACACCTTTCTCGGTGAAAAGGGGGTGCGGCTGTCGGGCGGCCAGCGTCAGCGCATCGCCATCGCGCGGGCGATCCTGCGACGCGCGCCGATCCTGCTGCTGGACGAGGCGACGAGTGCGCTCGACGCTGAATCCGAACAGGCGGTGCAGCACGCGCTGACCGTGCTCGCGCATGACCGGACGACCCTGGTTGTCGCGCACCGCCTCGCCACGATCCGCCGCGCCGACCGCATTGTGGTCATCGAGCGTGGCCGCGTGGTCGCCCAGGGTAACCACGACGCTTTGGTCCGGGAGGACGGGCTCTACGCCAGGTTGGCCGCGCTTCAGTTCGACGCGGTGCCCGCCGCGGGCTGATGCGTTCAGCCGGTTAGGTTCGCGCTGGCCTGGGCAGATCGTCTTCCGGATTCCGGTGTGAACGCCGCCAGACGCGCGATCCAGGCGCGAACATCGGAGGGTTCACCGAATACGTCCGGGACGCGCAGGCCGATGCCGCCCTGGGCACGCGCCTCGCGCATGCCGTCCTCGTCGGTGATGTCGTCGCCAACGAAGATCGGTATCCGGCCGGCGAACGGTGCGTGTTGCATCAGCGCATGTACCGCGGTCGCCTTGTCCGCGCCGGCTGGCCGGATTTCCCAGGCCATCTTTGCCGCCATCAGAACGTGGGTGCCCGGGGTTTCGGCGAGCAGGTTGCGAAGCGCGTCATGCAGCGCCTGTCCGGCGGACGGCGCCGCGCGGTAATGCAGCACGAGCCCGTGCACCTTCCGTTCCAGCATAGTGCCCGGATGCTGGTCCGCCAGACGCGACCCGAGCGACAGCCAGTGTTGCGGCACGGCCGGCATTGCCAGCACGCGCACCGGACTTTCGGGTGTGTGACGGATGGCGGTTCCGTGTTCGCCCGCCACCGCAAACGGAACATCGCCGAGCAATGCATCCACCTGGGCGACAGGACGGCCGGTGACGATGGCGAGGGCATCGCCGCACAGCGAACGCAGCCGCCGCAGATCATCGGCAAGACCGGGAGCAACCACGACCTGGTCCGGCGTCGGTGCAATGTCCAGCAGCGTCCCGTCAAGGTCCAGCAGGAAGGCCGCGCGCTCAAGCGGCGGCAGGTCGGGAATGGCGATCATCGCCGGTCATTATAGGCGACGGCTGCCGGTTTGCAGACTCAGGCCAATGCCGTCAGCCGCAGGAGAGCGGGGCCGCCCACAACGCGGGCGCGCCCCCTCCCCCGTGCACACCATCAATGGCCGATGATGATGCCCGTGTGCACCGGCGCCAAGCCGATGACCGCGCCGGCGCTGCCCTGGGTCAGGGCGAACGCGTTGCTGCCATAGGTGCCGGCGAACTGCAGCGTATCGACCACGTGAGAGGCCGAGCTGAGCGTCAGCACGTCGGTGCTGCCGTTCCAGCTGATGCTGTCCACGCCGGCCATCAGGATGCTGTCACCCGCGGCAAAGCCGCTGATCACCGCATGGTCCGCAATGCCGTGCGACAGTGCCAGCGTGCCGTTGCTGCCGGCGAACGCGATGCTGGGCACCCCGATCGACATCGCATTGATCGCCAGCGTGGCGCCGCCCGCAATCTGCACCTGACCGGTGCCGGTCAGCGGACCGTTGATCGTCAGCGTTCCACCGCTTGCCTGCAACATTCCCGAATCGGTCACGCCGTAAGCGCCGCTGCCGGCAGCGACCGACACCACGCCGTTGCCCGACAACGTGCCGCCGGCGCAAATCTTCACGCCCGGATAGGGATTCGTGACCTTCAGCGTTCCGCCCGACAGGGTGAGCGCGCTGCCGGAGCCGATCGCGAGCGACTGCGCAACGGTCATTGTGCTGCCCGACGAGATCGACATCGTGCCGGTGCCGCCACCGGTCGCCGAAGCCGCACCGCCGATGAGCGCATAGGTCGCGACGTTCAGTTGCGATCCGTTCGACATCGACGCCTGGCCGACGCCGCCGACCGCACTGCCGAGATCGAAGCAGTCGCCCGTCGTGACCTGGCCGCCATTGGTGATGGACAGGCTGCCATGGCCCGCGAGGCCGACGAACACCCGCTGGCTATCATGCCAGATCGCATCGTCGATCGTGATGCTGCCCGAACTTCCGGCGTTGAGGCCCATCTTGCCGTCGACCGAGTTGAGCACGGCGTGCGCGGTCCCCGAGCCCTGGGCGACGAAAGTGCCCGTCTGATCGACGCCGACGAGCAGGCCGCCCGCATCGTTCAACACCGCGGTCGGCGAGAAGGTGACGACGGCGCCGTTGCAGATCATGAAGCTCTGGCAATGGTTTGTGGACAACGTGTTGAGCGTGCCGTTGACGGTGATCGCTTCGACACCCAGCATCATCATTTCGCCGACGGTGAACGTGTTGTTCAGCGTGGCGTTCATGGTGAACAGGCCGATGCTGGCGATCCCGGAGGGGGCGACGCCGCCTGTCCAGTTAGTGGGATCGGACCAGTTGCCCGCCTGCCCGTGTCCGTTGAAGATTACTGTGCCCGGTGGAAGTTTGTCTGCCATTTTGTGCTCGCAATGTCATGTGCCGAGAACGCAGGATGGCGCACAGACTTTGCGATACAGTTAATGTTTGTCTCGGCAAGCGGAACGATCGACTTTATTCCGAAACGGGATCGAGACGGCCAGGAATGGTGCGCGGCGCGTCGTGAACGATCAGGCACAACCGGCGAGCTGGATATCGTAGATCGGGTGTTCGAGCATGTTCACCGCCGGCTCGTTCTGCAGGATCCAGCCGTCGAAACCGGGCGCGCCCTCGCGGCTATCGGCGATGGCGAGGTGTGCGGTGGCATCCCCAGGCAGGTCCACCGGCCGTACCGCGCAGGCTTGCAATGTGATCGTCAGGGTCTGCAGATGCGTGGTCTCACCGACGTGCAAGGTCAGCGATTTCACCGTCGAATCGATCTTGTTCAGCACCCGGATGGTGCCGGTCTGCCGCGTCACCCAGGTATCCGGCGGCGAGATGTTGGGCGGGTCCACGCCTTCCGCCCACGCGGAGGCGCCGCAGACGAGCCAGGTCGCGACACAGAGCACGCAGCACCGATTCATCGCCGGGGCGCCTTCAAGCCGGCGACCAGGTCCGCGATGATCGCCCGCATCGCCGCCTCATCCACGCCCATCAGCAGGGCGTCCTCGAACGCATCCTGCATGACATGGCGTAATTCTTCATGATTTTCGTTCAGGATCTCGATCTTGTCGCGGCATGAGACGGGTTCTCCGTCCGGCTGCGGCCAGACCGGCACGCCGCTCGTCATTTCAGTCCGGAACTTCCCGCTTTGTCCTGGGCGTCGCTCGCCGCCTTGCCCGGGGCCTTCGTGCCTGAATCCTTACCGGTCGAACCGAAGATGTACTTGCCGATCAGCGCTTCGAGGTTCACCGAACCTTGCGTGATGGTGATGGTGTCGCCCGGCTTCAGCATCGTCTCCTCGCCGCCGGTCGCCAGTGCGAGGTATTTGCCCCCGAGCAGCCCGTCGGTGGAGATGGTGGCACTGCTGTCGGTGGTCAGTGCCAGACCTTTCTGCACGGTGAACGAAACCTCAGCCTGATAGGTCTTGGGATCGAGGTGGATGCTGCCGACGCTGCCGATCTTCACCCCGGCGATCCGCACGTCGGACCCAGGCGACAGGCCGTCGACATGGTCGAAGATGGCGTGCAGGGCATAAGTTTCGCCGCCCAGCCGCTGCCCGGTATTGGCGACGGCGAACACCAGGAAACCACCCGCCACCAGAAGCACGGCGGCACCGGTGATGACTTCGATTGCACTATGGCGGGCCATGGCCGTCAGCTCTCCGGGGTCCAGGCTTCGTAATCGCCGGTGGCGGCCGCGCGGTGCCCCCCCGCGTAGTCGTGTCCCGGTGGACGGTAGCCGAGCGCCGTGCCGGTGTGGTTGATGTGGTGCGGCTTCTGCCACACCCGGCGGCCGGCTTCGGGCAGCGGCGCATCTGTCGTGTAATGCAGCCAGGCGTGCCATTCCGGCGGGATGGCAGTCGCTTCCTCGGGGCCTGCGAACATCACCCACCGGCGCTGGCGCAGACCGCGGCCACGGGGCTTACGTTCCTGGTAGTAGCGATTTCCCTCGGCATCCGACCCCACCGGGGTGCCGCGCAACAAGGTAAACAGACGCGTGCCGATGCTCATGGCGACCTTATAAGGTGACCGCCGGAACGCTGCAAACCACACCGGTGTGCGGTGCGCCAGCGGTGCGCGCACCGTCGGCGCATGAGCACCGCCCGGGACTTACCCACAACATGTCGTAGGTCGATGCTCGACGCACCGCAAAATCTGTGTTTCCGAGTCGGGACTTTCATGCTTACCTGCCCCACATGAAGGCGATGCGGCTTTGGCAGGGTGTCAGGATGCGGCAAGTGGCGGCCCGGGCCGATCCGGACCAGCCGCCGCGTGTGGTCACCCTGCCCGCCACCTGGGACGACCGCGCCGCCGAAGCACTGGCAGCACTGGTGCCCGGCGAGAATGCCATCAGCCTGGCCGGCGTATCTTCCGTGTGGATCAGCCTGGTGGCATCGCGCGCCCGTCTGGCGCCGGACATCCTGCCGGGAACCGGACGCGGGAGGGCGGCGGTGGATGACGACATCGCCCTGTCGCTGCAAACGCTTCTGAAACAGCGGAGGGCAGCACCCAACGCCGCGATCTGGCGCTCGGATCTGGGCGCGCCCGGTTTCCGTCTGAATGCGGCGGCCTTCCACGAGCCGGGCGGCAGCTTCGACGTGGAGGGATTTGGCCAGGCGGCCGCCATCAGCGCGAAAGCCTGCCGGCTTCTGGCGCCGTCGGCGGCCCGATACGAGATCGGCCTGACCGGGCTGGACGACCTGCTCGCCTGTCTGGCGATGCCTTATGACAGCCGCGCAGCGCGGGCCACCGGTGCGTGCCTCGCGGCCTTGATGCGGGCCAGCGTCGAGCAGGCGCTCGAGGGCGACCAGCGCGACCTGCTCGCGACGGGTGCCGACTGGCCGGCTCCGCCGCGTCATTGCCCGGTGCCGGGGCTTGCCGAGGCGGCTGCCCGCGCGCGCGCCGGCGTCTCACGTGTTCCCGGTGCGATACCAGCCAGCGGCGTGTATCCGCCGGGACCGGCCGACGCGCTGCTCGGGGTGGAGACCGCGGGGATCGCCCCAGCCTTCTCCCCGGTGCGCGAGCTGCATCTGACCCGCGCGGCGCAGGACCGTCTGGCGGCGTCGGCGATGTCGCCCGAGGCAGCGCTGGCTGCTGTGCTGATGGGGGACGATCCGCTGCCGGTGGCCGGCGTGGCAGCGCATGAAGCGATGCGGCAGGCGATCGCACCGTATCTCGATGCGATGCCGGGGCCGCCTGCTGCCTTGCCTGTGCCAGCCGCGCAGGCGGCCGATGCAAGCGGGCGGACGCTTGCGCGGCCGGAGCCCCTGCCCGCGCGGCATGCCGGGCTGACCCAGAAGGTGACGATCGGCGGCCATCGGCTGTTCCTTCGCACGGCGGAGTATCCGGACGGCCGGCTTGGCGAGATCACCTTGAACCTGCCGCGCGAAACCGCCGCTGTCCGCTGCCTGGCCGAATGTTTTGCGCAGGCTGTCAGCCTGGGCCTGCAGCACGGGGTCGGCCTGCAGGAATTCGTCGAGGCGTTCACCCTGACGCGGTTCGGTCCGGCCGGCCTGGTCGAGGGCGACCCCGATGTCGATCGCGCCACCTCCGTGCTGGATTATGTGTTCCGCACGCTGTCCGCCAATTACCTGAACGCGAGCCTGCCCCCGCCCGACATCGCCGACGACCGCGAGGCGGCGAGCGGGGTGGACATCGCCGCCACCCCGCTGCTGCCGCTGGATCTGCCACAGAACCCGGCGCGCCGGCGTCAGCTTCGCCTGGTCGCGTGACCGCGGCGGGCCGTCAGGACAGCAGCGCCAACAAGTGCCGCAGGGCTGCCACCTCATAGGCCGACATGGCGCCCTCCTTGGCGAGCGAAACGAGTCCGCCGGCCACATTGCGCCCTGCTTCCGTCAGCTTCGCCGCACCATCCCGGCGCGTGGCGAAACCCAGGCGTTCCAGTTCGTCGAGGGCCGCCGGCCCTTCGTCGCCGGCGGCAGCCGCGCCCTTGGGCAGCACGCCGCCATAACGCCCCTGGTGATAGACCAGAGGCGGCTCACCCGATTGCTCGAAGTTCTGCACGGCGCCGAGGAAGATGGCGTGGTCGCCGCCCTCGTACTCGAATGCGGCACGGCAGATGAATCTGGCCGCGGATCCGGCGAGCAGCGGGATCCCGCCCGGACCGGGGGAGGTCGGAACGCCCTCGAACTTGTCGGCGTCGCGCCGGGCGAAGCGGTTCGACAGGTCCTCCTGTCCGGCGGCCAGGACGTGCACCGCCCACCAATCGGCGTGGCGGAAGGCCTGCAGGTTCGTGCTGTCGAGCGCCAGGCTCCACAACACCATGGGAGGGTCGAGCGAGACCGAGTTGAAGCTGTTTGCCGTCAGGCCCGAAGGACGGCCTTCGCGGTCCAGCGTCGTCACGATGGTCACGCCGGTAACGAAGGCGCCCAGCGCATCGCGAAAGGCGCGGGTGTCCAGTCCCGGGTCATCGAGGTGGGAGCTGGGCAATGGCCGGACCGGCTTCGGGGTGGCTTGCATGGTATCCATGTATGACGGGCGGCGGGCTTAACAGCCATGCGGCCCGGGGCCAAGAAGCTGCGGCTCCGCCGGGCTCCCCGCCGCTTGACACTGCGCTGGCGTCCACGCACCAACGGCTGCCTTCAGGAGCCGGTCCGCATGCCGACGATCACCTACATCTCACACACCGGCTCGGTCATGAAGGTCGAGGCCGCCCCGGGCACCACCGTGATGCGGGCCGCCGTGGCCAATGACGTGCCGGGAATCGATGCGGATTGCGGGGGCTCGTGCGCGTGCGGAACGTGTCACGTCATCGTCGATCCGGCATGGGCAGACCGTCTGCCTGCGATCCAGCCGGACGAGGCGGACACCCTGGACCTGGCGAGCGGCTTGCAGCCCACGTCGCGCCTGTCCTGCCAGATCGTCGTAACGGCCGACCTCGACGGGCTGATCGTCACCACGCCCGCTCGCCAGGGGTAGTCGGAAAGACCGGGGCTGACCGGTTCAGGGACCGGCGAGCAGCGTTGGCCGTTCAGGCAGACTTTGCCTGCATGCGCGGGGTCGGCGGCGCCGGGATCAAGGAAGGCGCCAACACGAAGCCGACTTCGCCACTGATGCGTTCCGCGGCCTGGCTGATGTAGCCGCGGAAGTGGGTCCATTCCGGGCTGTCGAAGCTACGTATGTCGTAGCTGCGTTGCGCCTGGGCGGTTACGCGGAATTCCGCAAACTCGGCATTCTCGGTTACTGGCGGCGGGCCGTCGAGCTTGGCGAGCTGCTCGTCCTTGGACACCCACATCTCGCGGACGGCCTGTGCAAGCCGCTGCACCCGCTCCATCGCCGCCTCGAAGCTCGGCGACTTTTCGTAGACACCCTCGAGTGGGTTCCAGACCTCGAACACGTAGTCCAAAGGCGAAGGGCGTGCCTCGAAATGGGTTATTCTGAGGGACGGCTGAGACACGGTGCGGAACTCCTGGATCGGCCGGCACCAGGGAAACCCGGTCCTGAAGACACGGACGGGTCTGCGCGATCTGACCTGGGCGGGAGCGGGCTTATGCCAGCAGCGCATCCTTGCTGGCAAGGCGAGATTCGCCGAAAGGCGGCGCAACCGTCACATGATGCAGCCGATACGGCATTTTTTTCCTGCCAGCCAGCTTGCGAAGCAGCGCCGGAAGCTCGTTCGCAGGACATGGCCGGCTGAAAAGGTAGCCTTGCGCCTGCGAGCATCCGAGATCCTGCAAGGCGGTCAGCTGTTGCTCCGTTTCGACCCCTTCGGCCGTGGTCGAAAGACGCAAGCTGCTTCCCAGCCCGGTAATCGCGCGTACAATCGCACTCGCGCTGTCCGACGTCGTAAGATCGGCGATGAAAGATTTGTCGATCTTGATTTTGTCGAACGGAAAACGCTGAAGGTAAGACAACGATGAAAAACCCGTGCCAAAATCATCGAACGCTACCCGCGCACCGATTTTGCGCAGGTGGCGCAAGGCTTGGAGCGTTGCCTCGGTATCGCCCAGCACGGCGGCTTCGGTGATCTCGACTTCCAGGCGCGCTGGTGGCAGGCCCGACATCTCAAGCGCGCTCAGCACGCTTTGCAAAACCTTGCCCGTGCGGAACTGCACCGGCGAGAGGTTGATCGCGACCATCAAATCCGGCGACCACGTCGCGGCCTCGCGGCAGGCGGTCGCCAGAACCCAGTCGCCAAGCTGCACGATTAGCCCGCTCTCCTCGGCAAACGGGATGAATTCGTCGGGCGGGACCCGGCCTCGCTCAGGATGGTTCCAACGCACCAGCGCCTCGAAGCCGGCGACCCTGTCGTCGCAAAGGCTGACGATGGGCTGGTAGAACATCTCGAACTCCTGCCGTTCGAGTGCCGCGCGGAAATCATGTTCGAGGTTGCGGCGCGCTGCCAGCCGCTGGCTCAGGTCCGGCTTGAACCGCTTGATCTTGCCGCGTCCATCTTCCTTCGCCGCATACATCGCAAGGTCGGCATACATCATCAACGACTCGGCCGTGCTGCCGTCGCGAGGCGCTAACGCCAGGCCGATGCTGACGCCGATGGCAACCGCACAACCGTCGATGTCGTACGGCGCGCTGATCGTCGCGATCAGCCTCGCCGCGATGAGTTCGGCCTCGGCCGGATCCGACACTCCCATCATCAGGATGGCGAACTCGTCCCCGCCCAGACGCGCAACCAGATCGAACTGCCGCATCGCGCCTTGCAGCCGGCCGGTGACCGACTGCAGCAAACGATCGCCCGTGCCGTGGCCAAGGGTGTCGTTGACCGTTTTGAAATGGTCGAGATCGAGGCAGGCCACAACGAAATGGTTGCCGTTTTCGAGGTCAGCCACTTCACGGTCCAGCCGAGCCTGGAACATCACGCGGTTCGGCAACTCCGTCAGCGCATCGTGCTGCGCCATGTGAGCGATTGTCGCTTCGCTGCGTTGTCGGTCGGTAATATCCTCATACGTGCAAACCATACCGGAATTGGCCAGCTTCTCGCGGGAGACTGCGATTGTCCGGCCGTCGGTTAACAGCAGCACGCCCGGTTGTGTCGCGGCGTCGGTCCGTTCCGAGCTCGAAGGGCTGTTCGTGCCGCGTCTCTCCTCGTGCACGATGATGCCGGCTCTGCGGCAACATTCCGACAATGCGGAAGCTGTTTGACCGACACGCACGCAATCCTGCGGGAGGCCCAGCAAGGTGAAGAAGCGGCGGTTGATCATCTGCAGCGAGCCGGCGCTGTCGTACAGGAGCAGGCCCTCGGACATCGTGCTGAGCGTGGCGTCCAACCGTCCGGACAGCGATGCGTTGTTCAACTCGGCGGTCAGCGAGCCCAGGATTTCGGAGTACGACCGCCAGACGATGGAGATAAGCGCATAGACGAACAGCAGCACAAGGACGGCCAGCAGCCTGTGCCATGCGCCGTAAGCCATCGCAGCATAGCTTTCGGGCAGCAGCCAGACGAGTATCTGCATGGTGGCAAACCGCGGGGTGCCGGAGTTTCGCGCCGCGACGCCTGCCGAGCCGGCCAATGCCACGGTCAAGGCCAGTATGCGTAGTTCCTCATTTTCGTGATGCAGGGTAGCCAGGCAGGCGAACAAGCCGGCCAGCGCGTTGAAGACCAGCCCCGCCGCCATGTAGCGAGCCACGTCCGACGCCCGCGTGTAATCGCAACCCGCCAGGCGCAATCGGCGTGCACGCCAAACCTGGTGCACGCGGACGCCCAGCAGGACGAGGTTGGCCGACAGCAGCCACTCGCCACCCTGCATGTGGAACTGCACCGTTGCGATGAGCGACAGCAGCACGTAGGTGGCATGCGCGAGAAACAGCGAGGCTGGACGATCGAACAGCGGCGCAACCAGACGGGCCCTGAACTCGCGCGGCGCCGAACCGCGCGTTACAAATGCCCTCAAGCCAACCCAAGCCCGACCGCAGATACCGTTCAGCCCACCCGCCCACATGCGATGGAGCGGTAGGCCGGGCGGCGAAAGGCAGGTGTGGTCATCCACGCGTTCTATGGTTCCGGTTCAATACGGACCCGCGGCTGAAGGCAGGCTTCATCCATCGAGCCCGCCTATCCTGCACGCCGAACAGTTTCCGCTTTTCTAAGATTTTCGGCGCGGATGTGATCGCGCGGCGTCGAACGCGACCCGGGACTTCCAGCGGGTGGCCGGTGTGCTATGAGAGCGTCACCGAAGGGACAAAAGATGAACGACCGAGTCGGCCGTGGCTAAGACACAACGCGTGGTCTTCCTGCCCTATTCGAAGGGGAAGCGCGGCGGCGTGAAGGCGGGAACGCCGGTTCCCTGCCGGAACGAGGCCGAGGCGCAGCGTCGGGCGGAAAAGGCGATGGCTGGGGGATCGATCATCGGCGGACACGTGGTCCGTTTCGCCGCGGACGAGGAAGCGGGCGACTACGACGACCCGGTGTTCCTGTTTGCCTACGGCGTCGTGCCGGAGCCCGCCTGATCGGCAAGGTCCGGCCGGGCAGGTTGCACCCTGCCCGGCTTATTCAACGTTCAGGCGTTCAGCAATTCCTTGACGGCCTTCGCGGGCGCAAAGGTCAACTTGCGGGCCGCCGCGATCTCGATGACTTCGCCCGTTGCGGGATTGCGGCCCTGACGCGCCGGGGTGTCCTTCACCTTGAACTGGCCGAACCCTGCCAGGGCGACCGAGTCCCCGCCCTTGGTGGCCGAGGTGATCGCCGAGGTCACGGCTTCGATCGCCTTGCGGGCCTGTGATTTCTCCAGTCCAGCCGTGGTGGCGACGTGTTCGATCAGCTCAGACGTGTTCATAGCGGTGCGATTCCCTGGATGCTTCGAAACACAGAGCACGCCGGCCCCCTGCTGTCACCCTCCCGGCCCAGGCGCCCTGCCAGGTGAAGCGGTGCGGTCGGCCGGGGCTGCGGTTTCATTAACCACTTCGTGGCCATAGTCTTCTGCTTAAGGGTGCACGGTCGAGAGCTTGTCTGTTTCGTATCCGCAGCGCGCGCTAGAGAGGGTCGAGGGAGAGAACAACAGCATGCGCGAGCCGTTTCCTTTTTCAGCCATCGTGGGTCAGGACGAGATGAAGCTCGCCTTGATGGTGGCCGCCGTCGATCCGGCAGTCGGTGGCGTGCTGGTGTTCGGTGATCGCGGAACCGGCAAATCGACCGCGGTGCGTGCCCTGGCCGCCCTGTTGCCGCCGATGCGGGTGGTCGATGGCTGCCGCTATGCCTGCGATCCGGCTGGCACCATGCTTTGCGACGAGTGCCTGGCCCGTACTGCCCCGCGCAGTGAGCATCTGGCGCCGGTGCCGGTGGTGGACATGCCGCTCGGCGCGACGGAAGACCGGGTTGTGGGTGCACTCGACCTGGAACGCGCCCTGTCGCGTGGCGAGCGCGCTTTCGAGCCGGGGCTGCTGGCCCGCGCCAATCGCGGCTTCCTCTATATAGACGAGGTCAACCTGCTCGAGGATCACCTCGTCGACCTCCTGATCGACGTCGCCTCCTCGGGGGAGAACGTGGTGGAGCGCGAGGGACTAAGCGTCCGCCACCCCGCGCGCTTCGTCCTGGTAGGCAGCGGCAACCCCGAAGAGGGCGAGTTGCGGCCGCAACTGCTCGACCGGTTCGGCCTTTCGGTCGAGGTGACGACGCCGGCCGACATCGCCGCCCGCATCGACATCGTCCGCCGCCGCGATGCCTACGACCGCGATCCCACCGGTTTCTGCGCGAAATGGGCTGCCGAAGACGTCAGGCTTCGGCAACGTATCGAAGCGGCCCGCCTGCTGCTGCCGTCCGTCACCGTGCCCGACGCCGTGCTGGAGCATGCGGCGAGGCTGTGCATGCTGCTTGGGACCGACGGGTTGCGCGCCGAGCTGACCCTTCTTCGAACCGCGCGCGCGCTCGCCTGCCTGGAAGGCGCCGACATGGCTTCGATCGATCATCTCGAACGGGTGGCGCCATCGGCTTTGCGCCATCGCCTGCGTCGCGACCCGCTGGACGAATCGGGCTCGTCGGTAAGGGTGGCCCGCGCCATTCAGGAGCTGCACGCCAAGGCCGGTGCCGAGCAACCCGCACCGAAAGCGCCGTCGTTCATGGGTGCTGCGGCTTGACGGCACCAACGCCGTGGGATGATGGCGTGGCGGCAATCGACCTGCTCGCCGTCGACCCCGAGGGGCTCGGCGGCATGGCCATTCGCGCCCAGACGGGTCCGGTGCGGGAGCGGCTGCTGGCGTTGCTGCCGGGACGCCCACGCAAGATGCCAGCCAGCATCGCGGACGACGCCCTGCTCGGCGGTCTCGACCTCGCGGCCACCTTGCAGTCGGGGAAGCCCGTCAACTCACGCGGCCTGCTCGAGGAGGCCAGGGGCGGCATGCTGATCGCTGCGATGGCCGAACGCCTTCCCGCCGACCTCGCCGGACGCCTCGCCGCGAGCCTGGATGCAGCGGGCGGCGTTGCACTCGTCATGCTCGACGAGGGGATCGCACCCGATGAGCAGCCGCCGCCGGCGCTGCTCGATCGCGTCGCCTTCCACCTCGACCTGACCGCAATCAGCCATCGTGAAACCCGCGGGCGCCCCACCGATGAGGGGCCGGTCGAGGCCGCCCGCACGCTGTTACCGGACGTCTCGTTGGCTCCGGGCGTGCTGGAGGCGCTTTGTGAGACGGCACAGGCGCTCGGCATCGCATCGGTGCGCGCGCCGCTGCTCGCTGTCCGGGCAGCGAGGGCCGCGGCTTCTCTTGCCGGGCGCCTGGAAGCCAATCTGGACGACGCGGCGCTTGCTGCGCGGCTGGTGCTTTCGCCCCGCGCCACCATCATTCCCGCGCCCCAGCCCGAGGACGCTTCCGAAGACGCGCCCGAGGACGCAGAGCGGGCCGATCCGCCGCCGCCGGACAACACGGCGGGCGCCGACAGCCAGGACAGCGTTCCCGACAGCGAAATACCAGGGAAGCTGTCCGAAGCGTCGGAGATCGTGCTGGAAGCCGCGCGTGCCGCACTGCCGGCCGACCTGCTGGCACGGGTTCGGGCCCGGGACTTTCGCGGGTCCGCGCGTAGCCAGGGAAACGCCGGGGCGCGCCAGAAAGGCAGCCAGCGCGGGCGTCCGGTCGGCGTGCGGTCGGCACCGCCCGGGCCAGGAGTGCGCATGAACCTGGTCGAAACGCTGCGCGCCGCTGCTCCGTGGCAGCGCATACGCGGCCAGGACGATACTCCCGGCCGCTTCCGGCTCCATCTACGTCGCGAGGATTTCCGCGTTGTCCGGACCGAACAACGCATGCGGAGCATCACGATTTTCGTGGTCGATGCCTCGGGCTCGGCCGCGCTGAACCGGCTCGCCGAGGCAAAGGGTGCGGTCGAGCTTTTGCTGGCCGACTGCTACCGGCGGCGGGACCAGGTGGCCGTGCTGGCGTTTCGCGGCCGCTCGGCACAGCTGCTGTTGCCCCCCACGCGCTCGCTCGTGCGTGCCAAGCGCAGCCTCGCCACGCTGCCCGGTGGCGGCGGAACCCCACTGGCGGCAGGCATCGATGCCGGACTGGTCCTGGCCGAAACTCTGCGCCGGGGTGGCTGCACCCCGACCATCGTCCTGCTCACGGATGGCCGAGCGAACGTGACGCGCGCCGGCAGCGGCGGGCGGGCGCAGGCCGGCCAGGAGGCCGTCGAATCCGCGCGGCGCCTGCGCGCTTCGGGCATCACCGCGCTGTTCCTCGACACCTCGCCCCGCCCGGCAACCGAGGCCGGTGCGCTGGCCAAGGCAATGGGCGCACTCTACATCCCGCTGCCCTATGCCAACGCGGCCGGCGTCTCGCGCGCCGTGCGAATGGCCGGCCTGCCAGCTTGAGCGACGCCGCGGCCCCCCAAAGCGGGAACACCAGGGATGTGGCCGGTACGCCGGCCCTAAGCCGGCGTGACCCCGATCGACGCGTCAATGGCTGGCCGAACCGCTCGGCCAGCCGCTTCGTGCGAGCGGCCGGGTTCGACTGGCATGTACAGGTCGGCGGCCAGGGGCCGGTGCTGCTGATGGTGCACGGAACCGGTGCGGCCACCCATTCCTGGCGCGACATGTTCGGGCGGCTGACACCGCATTTCACGGTGGTGGCGCCCGACCTGCCAGGTCATGGCTTCTCCGCGGTCACCTCCCGCCACCTGCTTTCCCTGCCCGCCATGGCACGCGACCTGGCCGCGCTGATCGAGACGCTCGGGCTCCCACCGGCGCTCGCCGTCGGACATTCGGCCGGTGCGGCCATCCTGGCCCGCATGTGCATCGACGGCATGATCGCACCGGCCGGTCTGGTCAGCCTGAATGGGGCATTCATGCCGCTCGCCGGCGCGGCCGGGCAGATCTTCGCACCGCTTGCCCGCCTGCTGGTCGGGCTGCCGGTCCTGCCGCAGCTGTTTGCCTGGCGCGCCGGCGACCCGAGGGTGGTGGACCGGCTCCTCGCCGGCACCGGCTCCCGCCTCGATGCCGATGGCGTCGCCCTGTACACGCGTCTGGTCCGGCAGCCGGGCCACGCTGCGGCGGCTTTGCGCATGATGGCGAACTGGGACCTGGCACCGGTAGTGCGCGACCTGCCGAAACTGCGGGCCCGCCTGCTGCTGGTCGCGGCCGCCGGCGACCTCGCGATACCGCCCGCCGATGCCGCCCGTGTCGTGGCCCTGGTTCCCGACAGCCATGTCGTCGAATGGCGAGGTCTCGGCCATCTGGCGCACGAGGAAAACCCGGCACTTGCGGCCGATCTCATCGTCGGTTTCGCGCGTACGCTGGGCCTGCTGTGACCGCGCTGATCGCCAGCGGCCGGCTGTTCAGCTGGATCGTCGCGGCCATGCTGCTGGAAGGGGCATGCCTCACCATCCTGTTCCGCTGGCGAGGCTGGGGTGCCGCCCCGGCCTCCCTGCTGCCGAACCTCGCTTCGGGTGCTTCACTCGTGCTGGCCATGCGGCTGGCGCTCGGTGGGGTCTGGTGGGGCTACGTGTCGGCGGCAATGCTCGCAGCGCTGCTGTTCCATCTCACCGACCTGAGGCGGATCTGGATCGCACCGCGCTAAACCGGCAAACCGTCGTGAGCCAACTACCCGGATGGCGAGCCTACAAAGCATCTAGCGCGTAGTGTAAACTTAGGCTTACACTTTCGGTGATGACGCATTTGTCCTCGCCTACCGCCATGGATCCACGACCGCACGCTGTCATCATCGGCAGTGGCTTCGGCGGTTTGGCCGCCGCTATCCGCCTCGGTGCACGCGGCTACCGGGTGACCGTGCTGGAGCGCCTCGACGCTCCGGGCGGCCGCGCCTACGTCTACCGGCAGGACGGCTTCACCTTCGATGGCGGCCCAACCATCGTTACAGCACCCTTCCTGTTCGAAGAATTGTGGGAACTGTGCGGCAAACGATTGCAGGACGACGTCGAACTCCGGCCGATAAACCCTTTCTATCGCATCCGTTTCGATAACGGCGAGGTGTTCGACTACACCGGTGACGCCGATGCGATGCGCGCCGAGATCGCGAAGTTCCGGCCGGCCGACGTCGCCGGATACGATTTGTTCATGCGGGCGAGCGAAGAGATATACCGCGTGGGCTTTGAACAACTCGGGGACGTGCCTTTCAATTCATGGACCGACATGGCGCGCCTCGTTCCGCAGCTGCTGCGGCTCGGCAGCCTGCGCAGCGTGCACGGCATGATCAGCCGCTACATCAAGGACGAGCGACTGCGGACCGTGTTGAGCTTTCACCCTTTGCTGGTCGGCGGAAATCCCTTCGCCGCCAGCTCGATCTACAGCCTGATCTGCTTCCTGGAACGGAAATGGGGCGTGCATTTCGCCATGGGCGGAACCGGCAGTCTGGTCCGCGGGCTGGCCGGCCTGATCGCCGGCCAGGGTGGCCGCATCCGATGCGATGCCGAAGTGACCGAGATCCTGGTGCGGAACGGTGCAGCGTCCGGCGTCCGCCTCGCCGGCGGCGAAGTGCTGCACGCCGACATCGTCGTCTCGAACGCCTGCTCCGCCTTCACCTACAAGAACCTGCTGCCGGCCCGCTATCGCAAGCGCTGGACAGACCGCCGCATCGAGCGCGGACGCTACTCGATGAGCCTTTTCGTCTGGTATTTCGGCACCGACCGCCGATACGAAGACGTGGCGCACCACACCATCCTCCTCGGGCCGCGCTACCGCGCGCTGCTGCAGGACATCTTTCAGAATCATCGTCTGGCCGACGATTTCAGCCTGTACCTGCATCGGCCGACCGCCACCGACACTTCACTGGCGCCGGCCGGATGCGACGCGTTCTACGTGCTGTCCCCGGTCCCGCATCTCGACAGCGGCACCGATTGGCAAGCGGCCGCCGAGCCGTATCGCCAGAAGATCATGCGCGCGCTGTCCGCCAGCATCCTGCCTGGGCTGGAAGACCATGTCGTTTCGTCGCTGATGCTGACACCGCAGGATTTTTCCGACCGGCTGCTGTCGTATCGTGGCGCGGCATTCGGACTGGAACCGCTGCTGACGCAAAGCGCATGGTTCCGGCCCCATAACCAAAGCGAAGAGGTGGAGCACCTCTATCTGGTCGGCGCGGGCACCCATCCTGGCGCCGGCCTGCCCGGCGTTCTGTCCTCCGCGCGTGTTCTCGACAAGGTCGTGCCCGATGCCAGCATCTTCGCCTGAAGCGCCGAACGCCGCGCAGGACCTCGCCTTCTGCCGCTCGCTGATGCGCAACGGATCACGCAGCTTCTTCGCGGCCTCGCATCTGCTGCCCCGCCGTATTTTCGAGCCGGCATCGGCGCTTTACGCATTCTGCCGCCTCGCCGACGATGCGGTTGATCTGGGCGGCGCCCGGCAATCCACCGTGGACGCACTGCGCCAGCGCCTGGAGCGTGCATATGCCGGTGCTCCTCAGAACAACCCGGTGGACCGGGCGTTTGCCGCGACCATCGCGAGACATCGCATGCCGCGCGCGCTTCCGCTGGCGCTGCTCGAAGGCTTCGAGTGGGACCTGCAAGGCCGGCGCTACGAGACCATCGATGACCTGTTCGACTATGCGGCGCGAGTAGCCGGCAGCGTCGGGGCAATGATGGCCGTGCTCATGGGCGCTCGCGGAGCCGATGCGCTGGCACGCGCATGCGACCTCGGCGTCGCCATGCAATTGACGAACATCGCGCGCGACGTCGGCGAGGATGCGCGGGCCGGGCGGCTCT
The DNA here is from genome assembly GCA_964657885.1 of uncultured Acetobacteraceae bacterium. GTDB lineage: Bacteria > Pseudomonadota > Alphaproteobacteria > Acetobacterales > Acetobacteraceae > BOG-908. The sequence goes on from CAZZWO010000004.1 coordinate 39,100, forward strand.
ACCTTCCCATGGAATGGATGCGCGAAGCGGGCCTCTCGCCCGAAGAGTGGCTGCGGCACCCGGGGCACAATGCAGCCCTGGCTTCGGTGATCGGGCGGCTGCTCGACCGCGCAAGCAGGCTTTATGCGAGCGGCGAGGAGGGCATCGGCTGCCTGCCCCGCGCATGCCGCCCGGGCATCCGCGCGGCCAGACTGATCTACGCTGAAATCGGCAACGCGGTCGCGCGGCATGGCCACGATTCGGTCAGCCACCGAGCCCGCGTACCTGGCTCGCGAAAAGCCGTTCTGCTGGCCAGAAGCGTTGCCGGCCGGTCTCACGCCGCACGGTTGCAGACGCCAGCTTTGCCCGCCTGCCTATACCTGGTCGATGCAGCATTGGCCGACCGCATAGCCTCAAAGCCTGCGCCGTTCGCCCCCATCCTGCTCGCCCCGCTGCGTGGCGTGCATTCCCGCGCCACCTGGACACTCGACCTGTTCGTCCGCCTCCGGGAACAGCAACTCGAAACGTCCTGAGCCATGTTCGCGAAATGGGAGTGGATCATTGTCGAGCTTATCGTGCTGGCATTCCTGGTGGCCGAACTGATCTCCGTCCGCCGCTCCATCAAGCGCGACAAGGCCGCCGCGCCCACGGACACCAACGAAGGCGATCGCTGAAGACCCTGTCGAACCTGAGCCGGGGCGCGGCGCGCATCTCTCACCAAACAGCGCGCGGCGCCTTGAACGGCAGCATCGCCTGGACCCAGGGCGAGACGAAACGATCCAGCGACAGGCTCTCATGCACGGCGGTGAGATCCTGGCCGAACAGCCGTGTGTTCAGCACCGACCGCGCATAGAACGGCGCATCTTCCAGCGTCTGCACCACCCGCAGATTGCCGCCGGCTTCGGCGTGGGTGCCGCGCTTCATCCGCCAGAACGTCGGCGCCAGGCCGATCGCGGGCGGCGGATCGAACGCGGCCGCCTCGCCATGCCGGTCATACCGCAGCGCCGTGCAGAACCGCGCGCCATCGCGCCGCAGCCCGTGATACAGCACCGCCATACCCTCATCCAGCGGCGCCCGGCACCAATCCCATTCGACAAACCCGTCTTCCAGCGGTTCGTCACCCGAGTTGGTGTCGAAATACGCGGTCCCCTGCCAGCGAAGATCCGGTTGCCGCATCTCCACCTCCACCCGCGCCCCCGGGGCGATCGGTGACCAGCGATGCCGGCCCACCCCGTCCAGCGCCACCTCATGCGTGGCCAGGCCTTCCGGCCGCAACCGGATGGTGCCGCGCAACCGGCTGGGCCAGGGCGCCGTCACCTCCTCGATGTCGGCGGTCAGCGTCGTGCCGTCCCAGGTCAGGCCGGAGCGGCCGATCCGCAGGTGATCGGCATCTGCCTGCAGGTGCTGGGCGCCGCGCTCGGTCATCGCCCAGCGTTTTCCGCCTTCGCCGTACAGCGCCACGTTCATCGCGCAATGTTGCGCCGGGTCGCCGCCGCCTCGCCGCCGGGCCAGGCGGTACCAGGGCGAGAAGACGCTGCCGATGAAAGCGATCAGCGTCAGCCCGTGCCGCCCGTCATCGCTCAGCGCGTCGAGGTACCACCAGGCGTAACCGCGCGGCGGGACCGGCTTGTCGAAACGCCATCCGCGATCACGCTCTGCGCCGCCAGCCGGCCGGACAGCGCCGCCATCGGCACGCCCGCGCCCGGGTGCGTGCTGCCCCCCGCCAGGTAGAGTTTCGGCAGCTGCGTCCTGCTGCCCGGCCGCCGGAACGTCGCCATCGGCCCATGCACCGCCTGGCCGTAGAGCGCCCCGCCCGTCGCCGGGAACAGTGCCGCGAAATCCCTTGGCGAGGTCGTCACGCTGGCCGCCGAGCTCCGCTCCACGTGCAACCCGCATGTCTCCAGAAGACTGAAACTGCGTTCCGCGCATTGCCCGATCTCCGCTTCGTTGAAGTCCCTGGTGTCGCCGTCCGCCGGTGCATTCACCAGGCAGAGCAGCCGCTCCCGCCCATCTGCTCCGGTATCACCCGCACCCCGGTCCGCTGCGTCGTCCCGATCCTGCGCGCACACATAGACGGTCGGCGCATCCGGCAATCGGCGGGCACGGAACAGGTCGTTGAACTCGGCCCGGTAATCGGCCGAGAAAAATACGTTGTGGCGGGTCAGCGCAAAGCCGGATGTGCGCGCATGCAGCGCCCAGGTGAGCGCCGACAGCGATCTTTGCGCGGGCGCAACCGCCGGCGACGCGCGCGAGGCCCCTCCGCCGAAACAGCCCGCCGCCAGTGCGCCGGCATCGGCGTTCAGCACCACCACGTCGGCGCCGACCCGCTCGCCATCCGCGAGACGCAAGCCGCTCGCACGCCCGCCCGAGACTTCGATCGACTCGACATGCGCGCCGTAGCGGAAAACGACCCCAAGCCGCACGGCGAGGCCTTCCAGTGCAACGGCCAGCGCATGCATGCCGCCGCCGACCAGCCAGACGCCGTCGCGTTCCACATGCGCCACCAGCATCAGCGTCGCCGGTGCGGAATACGGCGACGATCCGCAATACGTCGCATACCGGCCGAACAACTGCCGCAACCGCGGGTCGGCGAAATGCGAGGACAGCGCGCGCATCAGCGTGTCGAACGGGCTGATGGCCAGCATGTCGCGCACGCCCGCCTCTCGCACCAGCGACAACGGCGTCGGCCGCTGCCCGCGCAGGAATGGCCGCTCCAGCGTGTAGTAAATCTGCCGGGCGCGGCGGGAGAACTCACGAAAACCCTCGGCTTCCGACGGGCCGGCGAAGGCAGCGATGGCATCGGCGGAGCGGTCCAGATCGGCGTGCAGATCCAGCGTCTCGCCGGCGCTCCACGCATGACGCGCCAGGATCCCGGCACGGCGCAGGCTGAGGCACTCGGAAAGCGAAGAACCGGCATCGGCGAACAGCGCCTCGAACACCCAGCGCATGGTGAACACCGTCGGCCCCGCGTCGATCAGGGCCGAGCCCGCGCGTAGCTGGCGGACCTTGCCACCGGGTGCAGCCTGCCGTTCCAGGACCGTCACGTCGAACCCCGCAGCCGCCAGGTCGATGGCGGCTGCCAGGCCACCGATGCCCGCTCCGACGATGGCAACACGTTGCTGGCTCAACCCGTTATCCCGCGCTTGACAGGTGTGTAACTAAAGTCTGACAGTCGCGATGACAAGCTGCCCTGACATGTCTGATGCGGCAGCCACTCTGGACCGTTCGCACTCTGGACCGACCGTTCGATCAGCCTTCAGCCGAGCTTACGACAGCCTCCAAGAACAACACTTTTGCCCATGGGAGCCGGACGATGGACGCCTTGTCGCGGATCGAGCACACGCTGGATGCTGCCGTGGCCCAGGCCGAGGCTCCCGGCTGTCCGCCGTTGCTGGCGGCTGCGATGCGCGCGAGCGTTTTCCCCCGGGGCGCGCGCATTCGCTCCAGGCTGTGCCTCGCTGTTTCCATGGCATGCGGCGAAGACGCGCCGTCACTGACCGACGCCGCCGCTGCTGCAATCGAGTTGTTGCACTGCGCATCGCTGGTGCACGATGACCTTCCGTGTTTCGATGATGCCGACACCAGGCGCGGCCGCCCGACGGTGCATCGCGCGTTCGGCGCGCCGCTTGCGGTGCTGGCCGGCGACGCGCTGATCGTGCTGGCATTCCAGGTGCTGGCGGATGCCGCATCCTGCGCCGCGTCCCGAATGGGTGCACCCATGCGGCTGAGCCGGCTGATCGGCATCATCGGACGCAGCGTCGGCGTGCCGCACGGCATCGTTGCTGGCCAGGCCTGGGAGTGTGAGCCCGCGGCCGACCTGGCGCAGTACCAGCGCGAGAAGACCGGCGCGCTGTTTGCGGCCGCGACAATGGCCGGTGCCGCCGCTTCCGGGACAGATGCCGAGCCATGGCGCGCGCTCGGCCTGCGGCTCGGGGAAGCCTATCAGGTGGCCGACGACGTGCGGGACGCAGAATGTTCCGCGGAGGAACTCGGCAAGCCGGTCGGCCAGGATCTGGCGCATGCGCGGCCGAACGCCGTGTTGCAACTCGGACTGGATGGCGCGGTGGCTTGGCTGCGGGACCTTGCGTCGCATGCCGTGGCCGCCGTACCCGCCTGCCCCGGCCAATCGGAACTCCGCAGTCATATCATGACGGAAACCTCTCGCCTGCTTCCGGCACACCTGGCCAGGCATGCCGCCTGACGGCTCGGCCAGAGTGGTTCCTGCACGGCAGGGGCGTGACCACAACACGGGCATACAGCAGCGCACCGGCAGAACGGGCGCCGTGATACCCTCGATCGCCGCGTTGCGCGACCGCCTGGTTTCCGATCCGAAGTTTCGCCGCTGGGCCGCCCGCTTTCCACTGACCCGGATGGTGGCGCGCCGCCGCACCGGCCAACTCTTCGATCTGTGCGCCGGGTTCGTCTATGCCCAGATCCTGCACGCCTGCCTGGAACTCGATGTTTTCAGTATCCTGGCGAATGGACCGGTTGCGTTGCCGGACCTTGCAGCACGGCTGGATCTACCGCCCGAGAGTGCGCAAAGGCTGATCGATGCCGCCGCAGCCTTGCAGCTTGTGGACCGGCGGCGCGGCGGCCGCATCGGCCTGGGCCCGCTCGGCGCCGCCCTGGTGCAGAACGACGCTGTTGCAGCAATGGTCGCCCACCACCGGATGTTGTACGCCGACCTCGCCGATCCGGTGGCGCTGTTGCGCGGACAGGCAGGCGCGACCAGCCTTTCCTCGTATTGGGCATACGCGCGAAGCCAGTCACCGGCAGAGGCCGGTGCGGCGCAGACTGCGGATTACACCGCGCTGATGGCGGCTTCCCAGACACTCGTGGCGGGGGAGATCCTGGCCGCCTACGATCTCCGGCCGCATCGCCGTCTGATGGATGTCGGCGGTGGCGACGGCAGTTTTCTCGCCGCCGCTGCCGCGCGCGCGCCTGGCCTTGAGCTGGTCTTGTACGATCTTCCCGCGGTTGCCGTTCAGGCGCAGCAACGTTTGGCGGCGGCCGGCCTGAGCGCCCGGGCGACGGCTGTCGGCGGCAGCTTCCTCGATGGCGCATTGCCGGAAGGTGCCGACCTGATCAGCCTCGTTCGCGTGGTGCACGACCATGACGACGATAACGTCTGCAAACTTCTACGGGCTGTGCGAGTCGCGCTGCCTGTCGGCGGCAAGTTGCTGCTGGCCGAGCCGATGGCGCGGACGCCCGGGGCCGAGCGGATGGGCGACGCATATTTCGGCTTCTACCTGCTGGCGATGGGAAGCGGAAAACCCCGGACGCCGCAGCGCCTGCGCGAACTGCTGCATGACGCTGGGTTCGCCCATGTCAGGCAGGCGCCGACCGCCACGCCGTTGCTCACGAGCCTTCTTGTCGCGCAGGCGTGAGACACCACCCGGGCCGTCAATCCGCCCGGAGTGTAAATGTTGATTGACATGCACTCTTGTCAGGATAGGCTTACACGGACCGCTCAACCGCGCTGCCCGAAGGCGTCAGAAGGAAGGGAGCCGCTATGCAAGCCGACGCCGTAGTCCTTAGCGCTCCCGAACATCTGGCCGTGCAGCGCCTTCCCCTAAGCGAGCCCGGGCCGGCTGATGTCGTGGTCGATGTCGCCTGGAGCGGGATCAGCACCGGCACCGAACGTCTTCTGTACACGGGGCGGATGCCGGCGTTTCCGGGTCTGGGATACCCCTTGGTGCCGGGCTACGAATCGGTTGGCCGCGTGCGCCACGCGGGGGAAGCCGCCGGGGTCGCACCGGGAACGATGGTGTTCGTGCCTGGCGCGAATTGTTATGGCGACGTGCGTGGGCTGTTCGGCGGCGCTGCCTCGCGCATCGTGACCGGCGGCGCGCGCGTGGTGCCGGTTTCCGAGT
>CAZZWO010000005.1:0-7858 GCA_964657885.1 uncultured Acetobacteraceae bacterium
CGCCGCAGCAGCTCGATGAAATCGAACAGCATCACCAGCAGCGACAGTGCCGCGAGCATGGCGAGCGCCGCCGCGGTGAACTGGCGCGCGATATAGACCGAGAGCGTCAGGGCGAAGCGCATCGGGTCAGCCGGCCTGGAGGCGCGTGCGCACCCGGCCGAGCCCGGGCATGAACAGCAGCACCGCCGAGACGGTGCCCGGCAGCAAGGCCTGCACCCAGATGAGCGCCACGAGGTCGGGGTTCCTCGTCGCGACACTCTGCGCGGTCAGCCCGATCGCCAGCAGTGCAACCATCGTCAGCACGGAAGCCACCGGCCGCAGCAGGTTGCCGGCGCGGCGGAAGCTGCCGGTCAGCACCGACAGCAGCGCCACCAGGGTGAAGCCGAGCGCGGTCAGCGGCTGGGTGAGGCGGCGATGCGCTTCGACCAGGAACTTGCCCACGTCGCGCGGCTGGGTGGTGGCGAGGTTCGGGTGCAGCAGCTCCTGCAGGCTCATCTCGTTGTCGTCGCGCATCCGCTGGGCGTCTTCGCCGTGGCCGCTGGCGAGATCGACCGTGTCCTCGGCGAAGGTCAGCACGTCCAGCCGCCCGGTCTTCGCATCGATCTCCTGGCGCGAGCCGTTTTCCAGCAGCACCCGCGGCGTGTCGCCATCGGCCACCAGCCGGCCGTTCTCGGCCAGGATGGTCGCCCTGGTGTTGGTCTGCCGGTCGTCCTCCACCAGGATGCCGCGCAGGGTGCCGTCGGTATCGCGCGAGCGGACATAGACCGTCAGCTCGTCGCTGATGGCGGTGAACACGCCCTCCTGCAGCAGGAAGGCGGCGACCTTGTTCCGCAGCTCGAACTGGTACTCCTTGAAGGCGGTGGAGCTGGCCGGGACGATCCAGATGTTCAGCACGAAACTGGCGGCCATGGCGATCAGCCCGGACATCAGGGCGGGCCGCGCCAGCGCCCACTGGCTCAGCCCGGCGCTGCGCATCACCGTCAGCTCGCGGTCGCCGGACAGCCGCTGATAGACGAACTGGACGACAACGAACGTGGTGATCGGCAGGATCACCGCCACGAAGTTCGGGATCAGCAGGCCGGTCAGCTGCAGGAACACCCGCATGCTGAGCCCGCGATTGACCACCAGCTCGACGAAACGGAGCGACTGGGTCAGCCAGATCAGGGCAACGAGGGCCGTGGTGACCGCGGCCAGTGCGGTGAGAAGCTGGCGCAGGATGTAGCGGTCCAGTTGGGTGACGACAGGGCGGGCCATGCCCCAGCCTAGCCGGATGGCTGCCGCTGCACAAAAACGGCTCCGGCATGCGGCGGCGTGTTGGCTCCGATCCGGCACCCGTCTTGAGAGCGGCGGGCCGGATGACCACTTTTCGGGAAGACCGCGCTGCCTCGGAAGGGGCGCGGACCGAATGGTCGCCTGAGTTAGAGGGACATACCGAACATGGACATGGAAAAACTTACCGAGCGGACCCGCGGCTTCCTGCAGGCTGCGCAGACGATCGCCATCCGCGAGTTTCACCAGCGCATCACGCCCGAGCACCTGTTGAAGGCGCTGCTCGACGATGAGGAAGGCGCGGCCTCCGGGCTGATCCGCGCGGCCGGGGGCGACGCCCAGAAGGTGCGCGCCGCCAACGAGGCCGAGATCGCCCGCATCCCCAAGGTGCAGGGCCAGGGCGCCGGCACGCCGCAGGTTACGCCCGAGCTGATCCGCGTGCTGGACGCTGCCCAGCAGCAGGCGACCGGCGCCGGCGACGAGTTCGTGGCGCAGGACCGCGTACTGGCAGCACTCGCCGCCAGCGACACGGCGGCCGGGCGGGCGCTGCGCGCGGCGGGCGCCAACCCGCAGACGCTGGAACGCGCGCTCGACCAGATACGCCGCGGCCGCAAGGTCACCAGCCCGAATGCCGAGAGCGGCTTCGACGCGCTGAAGAAATACACCAAGGACGTGACCGAGCAGGCACGGAGCCAAAAACTCGACCCGGTGATCGGCCGCGACGAGGAGATCCGCCGCACCATCCAGGTGCTGGCGCGCCGCACCAAGAACAACCCGGTGCTGATCGGCGAGCCGGGCGTCGGCAAGACCGCGATTGTCGAGGGTCTGGCGCTGCGCATCGTGCGCGGGGACGTGCCCGAGGCGTTGAAGAACAAGCGCGTGCTGTCGCTCGACATGGGCGGGCTGGTGGCCGGCGCGAAGTACCGCGGCGAGTTCGAGGAACGCCTCAAATCGGTGCTGAAGGAGATCGAGAGCGCCGAGGGACAGGTGATCCTGTTCATCGACGAGATGCACACGCTGGTCGGCGCCGGCCGCGCCGATGGCGCGATGGACGCCAGCAACCTGCTGAAACCCGAGCTGGCGCGCGGTGCGCTGCACTGCATCGGCGCCACCACGCTGTCGGAATACCGCAAGCACGTGGAAAAGGATGCGGCGCTGGCACGGCGTTTCCAGCCGGTGTTCGTGGGCGAGCCGAGCGTCGAGGACACGATCAGCATCCTGCGCGGCATCAAGGAGAAGTACGAGCTGCATCACGGCGTGCGCATCACCGATGGCGCGCTGGTGGCGGCGGCGACCCTGAGCAACCGCTACATCACCGACCGCTTCCTGCCCGACAAGGCGATCGACCTGATGGACGAGGCGGCCAGCCGTCTGCGCATGGAAGTCGACAGCAAGCCGGAGGAGCTCGATGAGCTCGACCGCCGGCTGATCCAGTTGAAGATCGAGCGCGAGGCGTTGAAGCGCGAGGACGATGCGGCGTCGCGCGACCGGCTGGGCAAGCTGGAGGTGGAGCTGGCCAACATCGAGGAACGCTCGACAGCGATGACCGCGGCCTGGAAGTCGGAGACGGAGAAGGTCGCCGGCACGCAGAAGCTGAAGGAGCAGTTGGACCAGGCGCGCGGCGAGGTGGAGATGGCGCAGCGTTCGGGCAACCTCGCGCGGGCCAGCGAGCTGCTCTACGGCGTGATCCCCGGATTACAGCGGCAGATCGAGGGCAGCCAGGCCGACGGCAAGCTGGTGAACGAGGCGGTGACCGCCGAGCAGATCGCCGGCGTGGTCAGCCGCTGGACCGGTGTGCCGGTGGAGCGGATGCTGGAAGGCGAGCGCGCCAAGCTGCTGCGCATGGAAGACGAGCTGCGCCGCCGCGTGGTCGGGCAGGAGGATGCGCTTCGGGCGGTGAGCAACGCGGTGCGCCGGGCCCGCGCGGGTCTGGGCGATCCGAACCGGCCGATCGGCAGCTTCCTGTTCCTCGGCCCGACCGGCGTCGGCAAGACCGAGCTGACCAAGGCGCTGGCGGCGTTCCTGTTCGACGACGAGCGGGCGATGCTGCGGATCGACATGAGCGAGTTCATGGAAAAGCACGCGGTCGCCCGGCTGATCGGCGCGCCTCCCGGCTATGTCGGTTACGAGGAAGGCGGCGTGCTGACCGAGGCGGTGCGGCGGCGCCCTTACCAGGTGATCCTGTTCGACGAGGTCGAGAAGGCGCATGAGGATGTGTTCAACGTGCTGCTGCAGGTGCTGGACGACGGGCGGCTGACCGACGGCCAGGGGCGCACGGCGGATTTCCGCAACACCATCATCGTTCTGACGTCGAACCTCGGTTCCGACATCCTGGCGAACCAGCCGGACAATGAGCCGATGGCGATGGCGCATGCGCAGGTCATGCGGGTGGTGCGCGAGCATTTCCGCCCCGAGTTCCTGAACCGTCTCGACGAGATCATTACCTTCCGCCGCCTGGCGCGGACGGACATGCAGGTGATCGTCGATATCCAGCTTGGGCGGCTGCGTTCGCTGCTGGCCGACCGCAAGATCGGGCTGGAGCTGGACCAGACGGCGCAGGACTGGCTGGCCAACGAGGGCTACGACCCGATCTACGGCGCGCGTCCGTTGAAGCGGGTGATCCAGCGCAGCCTGCAGAACCCGCTGGCGAGCCTGTTGCTGGAGGGCGCGGTGCACGAGGGTGACATGGTGCATGTAGGCGCCGGCGTCGAAGGTCTGACGATCAACGGCCGGGTGTCCGAGCTGGTGTGATCACCGGTCGTGGCGGCGGCGGGCTGGATGATACCGTCCTGCTGCCGCCGCCATTTTGCTCACCTGCAGATATTCTGGTTCGTGAAACGGCCGGACACTTTCGGCGTAACCGGGAGTCTGTGTCCCGTTTCTCCGGCGGAGGTGAGTTATGGCAAGGCAGGCTGACGCGCAGAAGGAAACCGTCGCGCGGGTGATGCACGAGTTCAAGCACGGCAAACTCGAAGCTGCAGGGCGCAAGGTCCGCAATCCGCGGCAGGCGATCGCGATAGGATTGTCGGAGGCGGGTGCCTCGCGCGACAAGTCGCCCAAGCAGAACCGCAAGGCGCTGGCTCGAACGAAGTCGCGGGAGGGCGATGCGGGCGAGACGCGGGCCGAGCTGTACGGCCGGGCTGCGGAACGCGGCATTGCCGGCCGTTCGAAGATGAACAAGACGGAGTTGCAGGCGGCGCTTGCCAAGTCTCGCGATTAGCTGATCCGGCGGGCGCGGGAACGGCCACGGGCGGCCGGTGTTGCGCTTGCGAACTCAACACGGAGCTGTTCATGGCTGCGACCGCCGACAAGACCGATCCCAAGCTGTGGGATAAGGTCAAGCACGAGGTTACCGAGGGTGATCGCGGCGGAAAGCCCGGCCAGTGGTCAGCGCGCAAGGCGCAACTGGCGGTGCACGACTACAAGGAAGCCGGCGGCGGCTACAAAGGTCCGAAATCCGACGACAACCACCTGCATCAATGGACCGAGGAGCACTGGGGCACCAAATCGGGGAAGCCGTCGGGCGAGACGGGCGAGCGCTACCTTCCCGAGGCGGCGCGGGAGCATCTTTCGGCGCACGAATATGCAGAGACGACCGCGAAAAAGCGTGCCGACACGAAGAAGGGCAAGCAGTTCTCCAAACAGCCCGCGGCGATCGCGAAGAAGACCGCCCATGACCGTGAGCAGTCGGGCAACGATGGATTGCCGGAGCTGACGATCAAGGAATTGCAGGCCCGCGCGGCCAAGGCGCAGATTGCCGGCCGCTCTCGCATGCGAAAGGCCGAGCTCGTGAAGGCGCTGGGCGGATGAGCGCTCGCCACGACGAGGCAGATTCGCCCGATGCCGACGACCGCCGCGAGATCGCCGCCGAGTTCACCCGTCTGGTGAACATGCCGCCGGCAAAGCTGAAGAAGTGGCTCGCGAGCGAGGACAGCCGCAGCGTCGGCATGACCCACGAGGGCGAGAAGGTGACCGGCCCGTCGCAGCCGGAGGCGGTGGGTCACCACATGGGCGAGCGGATCCTGGAAATCCGTGCGGCCAAACATGCCGATTTGTCGGATGAGGATTATGCCGACATGCGCAAGGTCGTCGGCTACATCCATCGCCATTCGGCGCAACGCCCGAAAGGCGACATCACCGGCACGCGCTGGCGCAAATCACTGATGAACTGGGGGCACGATCCCGCCGAAGACTAACGGCGGCGCAGCGATCAAGCTGCGACCAGCTCGGCATCGTCGGAAACGAATGCTTCGCTGGCCTCGAGCAATACGGCCGTGCCGACAGCGTGGCAGCGCGGGCCGAAGCCACCCTGCGCCTGCTGCACGTGCCAGCCGCCCGCCTGATGCCGCTCGACGGTCATCGGCATCTGCATGACCTGCGTGCCGTGGGACAGCGTGGCGACGATGCGGCCTGGGGTGCTGCCCTGAATGCAGATGATTTCCACGCGCGGTTCCTCCTGATGGAAGGACCATGACGCGAAAGAGTTACCAGTCCCCTAACCGCGTCGAGGGGCGCTCCCGGGGGGGGGGCGCTTCGGAGGGGAGACGCCTGCACCTCGCCGAGCGCCACCTCCGCCGGCTTACAGGATCAGCCCGCGTCGAGTTGCCGCTGCAGGGCGGTCAGCAGGGCCGAGATGTCGTTGCCATGATGGCTGAGGTAGCTTGCATAGTCGCTACGCTGCGTCAGGCGCAGGCTGGTGCCCTCGGCCACCACGTCGATCACTTTTGGCGCGCCGCTCGAGGTGTCCACCACCCACTGCACGTTGGCGGTGGGCGCCTGCGGCCGGTTGATGACGGTGCCGACCAGCGTGTTGGCGCCCTGCGGCGTCTCACCCTTCATCGAGTAGGTGACGCCCTGGTACTCGCCCAGATGGCCGCTGATGTTGTTCAGCAGCACCTGGTGGAAGATCGTGGTGTACTGCGCCTGTTGCGCAGGGGTCGCGGTCGCCCAGAACCGGCCGAGGCAGAAACGCGCGATCTTGTTCACGTCCACATGGCTGTCGATGACCGGGCCGAGCGCCGCCTTTTTCTGTGCGGCAGGCTGCGGACCGTTCACGATGCCGGTCAGCTCCGTGGCGAACTGGTTGATGAAGGCGCTGGCGGACGATCCCTGCGCCAGGGCCGGCAGGCTCCCGAAAGCAGTGAGGGCCCCGGTGAGCGCCAACGTGGCGGCGGTCAGCGTCAGCAGCGTGCGGCGGGTCAGCTTGGCGTGCATTGGTAGCTCAGGCTCCGGAAATGACGGCTTAGGTGCTTATCGTGACGCGGCCGGCGTCCAGTCGGGCGGGGTGGCCGGACGGTCATGCCGGGCGGACTCTATCTGGGATTCGAGGTTCTGCCGGTAAAGGCTGCGGAACGTGGCGTAAGGGTCGAGCGCCCCGGCCTTGGCCCGGTCCAGATCGGTCAGGTAGCGCGACCGCGTGTCGATCGCGCCGACGCCGAACCGCGCCCAGTTCAGCGTCAGCAGGCCGTAGCCGTGCGGCACGTAGGTGAACGGATCCAGCGCGATGTCGATCCCGAACCCGGCAGCCGCGCGCGGGCTGCTCGGGCCCAGCACCGGCAGGTAAAGGAACGGCCCGGACGGCACGCCCCACAGGGCCAGGGTGATGCCGAAATTGGTGTCGTGCGAGGGATAGCCGAGCCCTTTGGCCACATCGAAGATGCCGAGGCCGCCGGCGGTCGAGTTGATCAGGAACCGCATGAATGTGTCGCCGGCGCGGCGCGGGTTGGCCTGGCTGACATCGTCGGCGAACAGCACCGGGCTGGACAGGTTTGCCAGCACGTTGTGCACCCCGGTGCGGACCGGCGTCGGCACGACATAGACGTAGCCCTGGGCGATCGGCTTCAGCGAGTAACGGTCGATCTTGTCGTTCACGTCGTAGAAGAAGCGGTTCGTCGGCTCGAGCGGGTCGTTGGTCTGCTGGTACTCCTGTGTTGCCTCGACATCGCTCGCAGGCGGCTTCGTGGCGCAGCCGGCCAGGGTCATCGAGGCGATAGCAGGCGCAATCAGCATGAGGGCAGGCGACGGGCGTTTGTTCATGGAAACCCTCAAACCGGTTGGTCCTGGCTGCGGGGGCCGCCGGTTGGAGGGCCGGGACACCGCTGGATGGAGCGTTAGTAGCACCCGACGCGGCCCGTGTAACGCTGGTGCAGCAACCCGGTTGCACGGAAGCGTGACAATGACGTGCGGGAGCGTTTCGCGAGGTGGCGGCCGCCACCCGATTGGGGGCGCCTAACCGTGCAGCGGGTCTTGCAACCGCTCCGGTAAACGCTTCATCAACGCCTATGGACAGCCACTCCGCCTCGCACTGCCTTCCCGACGCCACGCTGGAACGTTGGCTGACGGGCCCCAGGTTCAACCGCCTGCCGGCACCCGGCGTGAAAGACGCAGCACCTGCCCTCAGCTTCGAGTTCTTTCCGCCGAAGACCGAGGCCTTGGAAGCGCAACTCTGGGCCTGCATCCGCCGGCTGGAGAAACTTGCCCCACGCTTCGTGTCCGTCACCTATGGCGCGGGCGGCAGCACCCAGGCACGCACCCACGCCACGGTCGCCCGGATCGTCCGCGAGACGGATCTGGTGCCGGCCGCGCATCT
>CAZZWO010000005.1:7958-38059 GCA_964657885.1 uncultured Acetobacteraceae bacterium
ACGCCACGGTCGCCCGGATCGTCCGCGAGACGGATCTGGTGCCGGCCGCGCATCTTACCTGCGTCGGGGCGACCCGCGGCGAGGTCGACGACGTGGCCCGTTCGTATTGGGATGCGGGCGTCCGGCACATCGTGGCGTTGCGCGGGGACGTGCCTGGCGATGGCGCTTACGAGCCGCACGCCGACGGGTACGCATATGCCAGCGACCTGGTGGCCGGGCTGAAGCGCGTCGCGGATTTCGAGATCACCGTGGCCGCCTACCCCGAAATGCACCCGACCGCCGAGAATGCCGGCGCGGACCTCGACAACCTGAAGCGCAAGCTGGATGCGGGCGCCGTTCGCGCCATCACGCAATACTTCTTCGATGCCGACGTGTTCCTGCGCTTTCTCGATCGCTGCCTGGCGGCCGGGATCACCGCACCGATCGTTCCGGGCATCATGCCGGTTTCCAACTTTGCGCAGGCCCAAAAATTTTCCTCCGCGTGCGGGGCGACCGTGCCGGACTGGATGGCAAGGCTGTTCGAAGGCACCGAGGACGATCCCGAAACACGGCGGATCGTGGCGGCCGTGACTGCGGCCGAGCAGGTGCGCGTTCTGCAGGCGAACGGGGTGGACGAGTTCCACTTCTACACGCTCAACCGGCCGGACCTGACCTACGCGATTGCGCATATCCTCGGGGTCCGGCCCGCGGCAAAGGCAAGCTGAAGGAGCCGTTGATGGCAGATTTTTCCGGCAAGGTGGTGATCGTTACCGGTGCAGGCACCGGGATAGGCGCGGCTGCCGTGCGCCGCTTTGCAAAGGACGGCGCATCGGTGGTGCTGGCGGGCCGCCGGACGGACAAGTTGCAGGCGGTTGCAGGTGAGTTCGCGCAGGAACGGATTTTGGTGCAGCAGACCGATGTTGCGGACGACGCGGCGTGCGAGGCGCTGGTGGCCGCCTGCATCGCGCGTTTCGGGCAACTGGACGTGCTGGTGAACAATGCCGGCACCGCGTCGTTCGGCAGTTTTCTGGAACTCGGCCTGGACGACTACCGCAAGACGATGGCGACCAACGTGGATGGCGTGGTGTATTGCACCCGCGCCGCTTTGCCGCATCTGCTGAAGACGCGTGGCAATATCGTGAACGTGTCGTCGGTATCCGGGCGCGGCGGTGACTGGGGACTGGCCTATTACAACGCCTCGAAGGGCGCGGTGACGAACCTGACGCGGGCTTTGGCGCTGGAGTTCGGGTCGCGCGGCGTGCGGGTGAACGCCATCAGCCCCAGCTTGACGATCACCGACATGTCCGCGGGGCTCACGTCGAATCCCGACGTGCTGGCGAAGTTCATGGACCGCAGCCCGCTCGGCCGCGGCGCCCAGCCCGCCGACATTGCCGACGTGATCGCATTCCTCGCCAGCGACGACGCACGTTTCGTCACCGGCGTGGACCTGCCGGCCGACGGAGGCGTCTCAGCATCGAACGGACAGCCGCGGATGATGTAGAGACCGTCCGACAATGCTACTACGGACGGCCATCAGGCGCGCCTTTCTGCGCTTCCGATGCTCACGGCCCAGCGGCCGCTCCGCTTCGGTTCTCGAAACGCACGCCTGCTGACTCGCCGTAGCGCAGTCTCAAACGATCTCTGAAATGTGGCCGGCTTAATCGGTCGCCTGGAACACTTCCGATACCTGTGCCACGGTGATGCCGAGTTTGCGGATGGTGGTGTGGTTCATCATCGAGCCGCCATCCATCAGGTACATCCATTGATCCATCGTGATGTTCTTGATCGGGTTGCCGGGCGATAGCGCGAGCACCCAGGTCCAGTGGAAGGCGCGGCCGGATGCGGTTCCGTGCGCCTCGCCCACCATGTCGTTGGCGGTGGCGGTGAATGCGCCAGGCGCGGTGCGGCGCAGGTGCCAGTCGCGATGTTGCACGTGGCCATCGCCAAGGGTGAGCGTCTGGACCATGTGCAGCGAGCCGTCCGGCTGCGGCGTTCCAACACAATCCGTAACGACAGTGTCGGTGGGCGCGCCGCCGCGATTCTCGATCACGCCCCAGGACCGGTGATGGCCGGTCCAGAAAGCCACCGCGTCGAACGGCGGCGACGTGCCGGATAGCCGGCCGATGGGCATGTGGCCGCAGGCGGACAAGGCCAGCGCGAGCGAAATCGGGATGAGGCGGCGCATGGCGGTGTCCTGTCTCGGGGTGAAGGCGTGTGGCGGGTGACGCGTGCGGCTGGCGCGGGGTTCCAGGGGTTGCCCGCGTGCCCTATATCTCGGGCGGTAAGCTGCGCGCGGATGCATGACCGAGTATTTGGCCAAACTGAACGAGGAGCAGCGGCAGGCGGTGGAAACCGTCGATGGCCCGCTGCTGGTGCTGGCCGGCGCCGGAACCGGCAAGACGCGCGTTCTGACCACGCGTTTCGCGCATATCCTGCTGACCGGGCGGGCGCATCCGGGGCAGGTGCTGGCGGTGACGTTCACCAACAAGGCGGCGCGCGAGATGCGCGAGCGGGTCGGCGCGCTGCTGGGCCGTCCGGCGGAGGGGCTTTGGCTCGGCACCTTTCATGCGCTGTGCGCGCGCATGCTGCGCCGGCACGCCGAGCATGTCGGCCTCACATCGAGCTTCTCCATCCTGGACACCGACGACCAGATCCGCTTGCTGAAGCAGATCATGGAATCGCTGAAGGTGGACGCGAAGCGCTGGGCGCCCCCGGCGGTGATGAGCATCCTGCAGCGGTGGAAGGACCGCGGGCAGACGCCGGACCGTGTTCCGGCCGGTGAGGAGGGCGATTTCGCGGGCGGACGTTTGCGCGAGATCTATGCGCAATACCAGTCGCGGCTGCGTGCGCTGAACGCCGCGGATTTCGGCGACCTGCTGCTGCACACGACGGAGATCCTGCGCGCCCACCCCGATGTTCTGGCACAATACCACCGCACTTTCCGCTACATCCTGGTCGACGAGTACCAGGACACCAACGTGGTGCAGTATTTGTGGCTGAGGCTGCTGGCACAGTCGCACAAGAACATCTGTTGCGTGGGCGACGACGACCAGTCGATCTATTCCTGGCGCGGCGCGGAAGTGGAGAACATCCTGCGCTTCGAACACGACTTTCCAGGCGCCCGCATCGTGCGGCTGGAACAGAACTACCGCTCGACCGCGCCGATCCTGGCCGCCGCCGCCGGACTGATCGCCAACAACGAAGGCCGGCTCGGCAAGACGCTGCGATCCGGCTTGAACGATGCCGCGGGCGAGAAGGTGAGCGTCGTCAGCCTGTGGGACTCCGATGAGGAAGCCCGCATGGTCGGTGAACGGGTGGAGCGCCTGAAGCGTGACGGCTGCAAGCTGGCCGATATGGCCATCCTGGTGCGTGCCGGCTTCCAGACACGCGCATTCGAGGAGCGGATGATAACGCTGGCGATCCCTTATCGCGTTGTCGGCGGTTTGCGATTTTACGAACGTGCGGAAATCCGCGATGCGATCGCCTATATGCGGGTGTTGCGGCAGCCGAGCGACGATCTGGCCTACGAGCGGATCGTGAACGTGCCGCGCAGGGGGGTGGGCGACGTCGCGTTGCGCGCGATGCATGGCGCTGCTCGCGAACAGGGCATCGCATTGTCGGTGGCGGCAGGCCAGCTTGCCGCTTCGGGCGCGTTGAAGGGCAAGGTTCGTGACGGCGTGCGCGAGCTGGCGGCCGGGTTCGAACGGTGGCGGCGCATGCTGGAGAGCGACGGCCATGTGGTCACCATCGCGACCATGCTGGACGAGAGCGGCTACACCGAGATGTGGCGCCAGGACAAATCCATCGAGGCGCCGGGCCGGCTGGAGAACCTGAAGGAACTCGTGCGCGCAATGGCGGATTTCGAGAACCTTTCAGGTTTCCTCGACCATGTTTCGCTCGTGATGGAGAACGAGGAGCAGGCGGAGGCGGACCGGATAAGCCTGATGACGTTGCACGCGGCCAAGGGTCTGGAGTTCGACACGGTGTTCCTGCCGGGCTGGGAGGAAGGCATGTTTCCCAGCCAGCGCACGATGGACGAGAGCGGCAACAAGGGGTTGGAGGAGGAACGGCGGCTGGCCTATGTGGGGCTGACGCGTGCACGCAAACGCGCGATCGTCAGCTTCGCCGCGAACCGGCGCATTTACGCGAACTGGCAAAGCTCGATCCCGAGCCGGTTCGTGGATGAACTGCCCGAGGCGCATGTGGAACGCGCAGGATCTGCCGCCCTGGCGCGCGACGCGCGGATGATGGCGCCGAGCGTATTTTCGGGCGGCCCGCTGGTGGCCAAGCGAGGCGCCGAACCTTGGGAACAGGCCGGGCGTCCGGCACGCGCGGAGAAGATCGTCGTCGGACAAAGGGTGTTTCATGAGAAGTTCGGGTACGGCGAAGTGACCGCCAGCGACGACGACAAGCTGGATGTGGCGTTCGAAAAAGCGGGGCAGAAGCGGGTGATGGATCGCTTCGTGGAAAAGGTGTGAAGCGGTTGCATCATCGCCGGCGCCGGTCGCCCCCGTGGCTCGCAGCGCGTTGAAGCGCCATGCGGGCCTGCTGGAAACCGTGCACGTCACGGTGCCGGAAGCGGCGGTGGAAACCTATGAAGCGGCGATAGCGCAGGCCTGCGGCACGGTCGGGCTGTTCGTGGTGGATGAGGCGGCGCGGACCTGGCGGGTGGAGGGGGTGAAAGCTGTTGGCGACAACGACGAAGTTCTGATCTCCGCGTTGACGGTTGCGGCGCTGGCCAGTGGTGTTTCGGCATCGTTGGAGCGGACACCGACGGAAGCCGAGGGTTGGCTTGCGCGCGTTTACTCCGCATTTCCCGAGCAATTCATCGGCGAGCGGTTCGCCATCCGTGGAACGCATGTGGGCGGTCGGCGTCGCGCAGGACGCGTGACGCTGATGGTGGATGCCGGTTTGGCGTTCGGTTCCGGCGAGCACGGCAGCACGCGTGGTTGCCTGCGGGCGCTGGAAGCGGTGTCGCATCGGCGGCCGGCGCGGGTCATCGACATGGGCTGCGGTTCGGGCATCCTCGCGATTGCCGCAGCATCTTTGCTGAAGCGGCAGGTTCTGGCCGTCGATAACGATCCGTGGTCGGTGCGGGTGACCAGGCAGAATGCTGCGTTGAACCGTGTTGGTTCCAAGGTTGTCGCGCGGCTGGGTAACGGTTGGCGCGGGATCGCGCGCGGCCGGAAATTCGATCTCGTCCTGGCGAACATATTGGCGAGGCCGCTGTCGTTGATGGCGCGCGACCTGGCGGCGCATCTGGCGCCCGGTGCTACGGTGATCCTGGCTGGTCTTTTGCGGGGACAGGTGCCGATGGTGCTTGCCGCGCACCGACGCTGCGGCCTGCGGCTGGAACGGGTGCTCTCCGAGGGAGATTGGGCGACCATGGTGCTGAGATCATGACCTTTGCGGAGCGGTTGGCGGCAGTGCGGGCCGAAATGGCGCGACAGGAGTTGTCGGCATTTCTGGTGCCGCGCTCGGACGAGCATCTCGGCGAATATGTGCCGCCTTCGGCCGAGCGGTTGGCCTGGCTGACCGGGTTCACCGGAAGTGCAGGCCTGGCCGCCGTGTTTACGGACCGCGCTGCGGTGTGGAGCGACGGGCGGTACGTGCTGCAGCTCGCGGCCGAAACCGATCCTGCGTTGTGGGATCGCCTGCATCTGTCGGAGCAACCGCCGCCCAAATACGTGGCCCAACATGCCGGAGAGCATGCCCGCGTCGGGTATGATCCGTGGTTGATGAGCGAGGATGCGCTCGCCCGTTTCCGCGAGGCAGGGCTCAACCTGGTGGCGGTTCGCACCAATCCCGTCGATGCCGCATGGACGGACGCGAGGCCATCGCCACCGATGTCGCCTGCCTTGCCCTACGATGTTGCTTATGCGGGTGAGACGTCGGAGCGCAAGCGGCAGTCCGTCGCCGAAGCTTTGCGGGCCGACCGGTGTGACGCGGCGGTGCTGAGCGACCCCGCCTCGATCGCCTGGCTGCTCAACATCCGCGGCGTCGATATCGGCTACATGCCGGTGGCGCTCGGTTTCGCCATTGCGCATGCGGATGGCGGCGTGGAGCTGTTCATGGACCCGGCAAAGCTACCGGAACAGACGCGTGCGTGGCTCGGCAACGCGGTGGCAAGCGCGCCCCGCGATGCCTTGCCCGCGGCGCTTGGCACGCTGGCTGGAAAGCGGGTGCGATTGGATGCGACCGGTGCACCTGCCTGGTTTGCCGAGCGGCTGCGCGAGGCGGGAGCAACGATCGTGCCTGGGCAGGACCCCTGCCTGGGGCTGAAGGCTTCGAAGAACCCGACGGAGCAGGACGGCGCCCGGGCGGCCCAGGCGCGGGATGCGGTGGCGCTGTGCCGGTTCCTCCATTGGGTCGAAACTGCGGCGGGCCACGAGACCGAGATGTCGGCCGCCAGGCAGCTGTTACGACTCCGTTCCGAGGGAGAGTTGTTCGCCGGGGAAAGCTTCCCTGCGATCTCGGCATCGGGCGAGCACGGCGCCATCATGCATTACAGGGTGTCCGAGGCGACGGACCGCGCCATCCTCCCGGACGAGGTTTTCCTGATCGATAGCGGCGGACAGTACCTCGATGGCACGACCGACGTGACACGAACGATCTGGACCGGACCGAGCTTGCCGACCGCCGAGTTGCGTGAACGGTTCACCCGCGTTTTGAAGGGACACATCGCCATCGCGACACTGGTGTTCCCGGAGGGCGTTGCCGGCGTGCGGCTGGACGCCTTCGCCCGTCTGGCATTGTGGCAGGTCGGGCTCGATTTCGACCACGGAACGGGCCACGGTGTGGGCAGCTACCTTTCGGTGCATGAGGGCCCGGCGTCGATCTCGCCGTACCTGCGTGCGGCGCCCCTGACCGAGGGCATGATCCTGTCCAACGAGCCTGGCTTCTATCTGCCTGGGGAATACGGCATCCGGCTGGAAAACCTGCTGCTGGTGCGCGATGCAGGCTTCACCGACACCGGGAAGAAATTCTTTCGTTTCGAGACGCTGACCTGGGCGCCGTTCGATCGCGTGCTGATCGCGCCTGAGTTTTTGACTGCCGGTGAGCGGGAGTGGGTCGATGACTATCACGCGAAGGTATTCGAACTCATCGGCCCGCAACTGGATATGCCGGTGCGGGACTGGTTGCGTCAGGCCTGCGCGCCGCTCGCCGGTCCGCTCGCATGAGTGACGGGACCGACCTGACCGACCGCAGCATCTACCAGCATTGGTATCAGGAAAAGCTCCGCTTCAGCGACACCGACATGATCGGGCACGTCAACAACGTTGCCTTTGCCGCCCTGATCGAGAGCGGCCGGGTGAACTTCACCCGCAGCGGCGTTATCGAAAACATGCCGCGTGACGTGCTGGTGGTCATGCGCCGCATCGAACTCGATTACCGGGCCGAGCTGCACTGGCCGGCGGAAATCGATCTGGGGTCACGGCTCCTGCGCATCGGGCGCAGCTCGTTCCAGATAGGAAACGGCGTTTTTCACGGGACACTCTGTGCCGCGACATCGATAACGACGCTCGTCGTGATCGACCGCAAGGCCAGGCGTGCCGCGCCGATCCCCGATGGGGTAAGGGCCGGCATGGAACGTTACCTTTCGGCCTGACGGCTTCCCGCCTCAGGAAGCGCCGGCCAGCTCGGACCACTCCGCTTCGGTGATCGTTTTCACACCGAGTTCGGCCGCGCGTTTCGCTTTGGATCCGGCATCCGCTCCAACGATGACGAGGTCTGTTTTCTTTGAGACCGAGTCGGTCACACGCGCGCCGAGTGCTTCTGCACGCGCCTTTGCCTCGGGCCGGCTCATGGTTTCGAGAGTGCCTGTGAAAACAAGGATCTTACCGGCGACCGCGCTGTCGGCGGAGGTGGCGACCGGCGCATCCTCGATGGTCAGCAAACCCGCCAGTTCGTCCAGCACCTCGCGGTTGCGTTGCTCGGCGAAGAATTCGGTCAATTCCTCGGCGATCGCCTCGCCCACTCCGATGATGCTGCCGAGCGAGGAGCGGGCTTCGGAGCCGACCTGCGTCGCGGCGATCATCTGCTCGCGCCAGTTCCGGAAACTCGTGTAGTGCCTGGCTAGCAGCTTGGCATTCGTCTCGCCGATTCGCCGGATGCCAAGGCCGAAGATGAAGCGGGCCAATGGAATGGTGCGCCGCTGTTCGATGGCGCGGATCAGGTTGCTCGCCGACACTCCGCCCCAGCCTTCGCGCGCGGCAATCCTCGCCTCGTGCATGTGCAGTCGGAAGATGTCTGCAGGCCCGGCGATCAGGCCATCGTGGTGAAACTCCGCAATTGTTTTCTCGCCCATACCCTCGATGTCGAATGCCCTGCGCGAGCAGAAATGCACCAGCCGCTCCACTGTCTGCGCAGGGCAGATCAGGCCACCGGTGCAACGCCGGACCACTTCGCCCGGCGGCCGAATGGCCAGGCTGCCGCAGGCCGGGCAGTGGGTGAGGGGTGCATACGGCACAGCGCCGTCTGGCCGTTGCTCCAGCACCACGGAGACGATTTGCGGAATGACGTCGCCGGCGCGCTGCAGGATGACGGTGTCGCCGACGCGGGCATCGAGCCGCGCAATCTCATCCTCGTTGTGCAACGTCGCGCGCGTCACCAGCACACCGCCCACGTTGACCGGCGCCAGCCAAGCGACGGGCGTCAGTGCGCCGGTGCGCCCGACCTGGATTTGGATGTCTTGTAAAACCGTGCTGGCTCGTTCGGCCGGGAATTTCCAGGCGATCGCCCAGCGCGGCTCACGACCGGCAAAACCGAGACGGCGCTGCAGGGCAAGATCGTCGATCTTGTAGACTACGCCGTCGATATCATAGGCGAGGGTCGCCCGGGTGGCGGCGATCCGCTCCTGGAACGCCTCGGCCTGCGCCACGTCGGCGAGCGGCTCGGACAGCGGGTTCACCCTTAATCCCCACGCACGCAGCTGCTCCAGAAAATCCAGGTGCGTGGCTGCGACCGGTTCCGAACTCTCGCCCATCGCATAGGCGAACAATGATAGCGGGCGGGATGCGGTGATGCGCCGATCGAGTTGACGCAGGCTGCCCGCCGCCGCGTTGCGCGGGTTGGCAAATCGTCGCTGCCCCGCTTCTTCCTGTGCGGCGTTCAGGGCCAGGAAGTCGGCCTTGTTCATGAACACCTCGCCGCGTATCTCGATCAGCGCGGGTGCATGGCCGCTCAACCGGTCCGGCAAGGATGCAAGGGTGCGAAGGTTGGCGGTGACGTCTTCGCCTTCGGTGCCGTCACCGCGCGTGGCGCCGCGCACGAAGCGGCCGTTCTCGTAGGTCAGCGAGATGGACAGACCGTCGATTTTCGGCTCCCCGACCATCCGCAGCGGGGCGTCCGCCGGCAGGCTGAGAAAGCGTCTAACCCGAGCGGCAAACTCGACGAATTCGTCGCGACCGAATGCATTGCCCAGCGACAGCATCGGAATCCGATGGTGGATTTTCCCGAACGCCGCGGCCGGTGCGCTGCCGACCCGCTTCGATGGCGAGTCCGCTCGCACCAGGTCGGGATAGGCTGCCTCCAACGCGGCATTCCGCTGGCGCAGCGCGTCGTATTCGGCATCGCTGACCAGAGGCGCGTCGTATTGGTAGTAGGCCTGGTCATGCTTCGCCAGTTCCGCCGCTAGAGACTCGAGCTCTGCAGCGGCGGCTTCAGGCGATAGTTCGGGATTTCCGGTGGCGTCTTCAGCCGGCGCCTTGCCGCGCTTCTGTGCAGGTTTGCGCATCAGGCGCGCAACAGCGAAGCGGCCGCGGCACGGGCGGCCTGGGTGATTGTTTCACCGGCGAGCATGCGGGCGATTTCCTCGCGCCGTTCGTTGGCCGACAACGTGTGAACCTGGGTTTCCGTACGCGCGCCTTTGACGGATTTCGTCACACGCAAATGGTCGGTGCCGCGCGCCGCGACCTGCGGCGAATGCGTGACCACCAGCACCTGCACGTTCTCCGCCACGCGCGCCACCCGGTCACCCACAGCAGCAGCCGTCGCACCCCCGATGCCGCTATCCACCTCGTCGAACACCAAGGTGGGCACAGATGAACCTGCGACGAGCACCACTTTCAACGCGAGCATCAGCCGCGAAAGCTCGCCGCCCGATGCGACGCGGCCGAGTGGCCCGGGCGCCTGCCCGGGATTGGTCGCAATCAGGAACCGCACCACATCGGCACCTGCAGCACCCCACGCTTGTTCTTCCAGTTGCGTGACGCTGACGAAGTATCGTGCGCGATCCAGGCGAAGCGGTGGCAGTTCCGCGTTCACCGCATCCTCCAAGGATCGTGCGGCCTTCTGGCGTTCGGTCGAAAGCCGGGCCGCCGCATCGGCGTATCGTGTCCGGGCAGCTTCGGCATCGCGCGCCAGTGTGGCCATCTCCGCGTCGCTATGGTCCAGCGCCGCCAGCCGGGCGCGAAAGCTTTCGAGCAGGCCAGGAAGATCCGAAACATGCACCGTGTGTTTGCGCGCGGCGCCGCGCAATGCGAACAGACGCTCCTCTGCCTGTTCCAGTTGTCGTGGGTCCGCATCGGCTTCGGCCTGCAAACGGCTCAGCAAGGTTTCGCCCTCGGCCAGTGCCTCCTCCGCACGCTCCAGGGCCGCAAGGGCGGCGTTGGCCGGGTTCTCGACATCCTGGTCGGATGAGTTCACGCCAGGCGGCAACAGGCGTTGCAAGGCGCGTGCGGCGGCCCGCAGGCTGGCAGCAGGCCCCGAACTGCGGCGGTCTCGCGGCGTGAGCTCCGATAGGGCCGCGGCTATCGCCTCGGCGCGCTTTTCGCCCTGCTGAAGACGATGCCGGAGAGCCGCCAGCTCGTCTTCCTCGCCTTCCCGCGGCGCCAGTTTCTGCAACTCGTCGGTTGCGTGGCGCAGGAACTCCTCCTCGCGCTTGGCTTCCAGAATGGCATTGCGCGCGGCATCCAGGCGTTCCGTCGCGGCCTGCCAGGCGCGGTGCCGGGCGGCAACTTCGTGGCGCAGATCAGGAGAGATCCCGTAAGCGTCGAGCAGGCGCAGATGCATCGCGGGATCGGCGAGGCCCATCTGATCGTGCTGACCCTGCACCTCCACCAGCATCGCGCCGACTCGTTTCAGGGTGGCGGCGCCGACCGGCGCGTCATTTACCCAGGCACGCGAACGGCCATCCCGGCCGACCGCCCTGCGCAGCACGATGTCGCCGTCATCCGGCAGCCCGAGTTCCTCCAGCGCCGCGTGCACGGGGTGCGTTTCCGCCGGCGCGAAACTGGCGGAGACGCTGGCCTGTTCGGCACCCGAGCGGATCAACCCTGCATCCGAGCGCGCGCCGAGTGCGAGCCCCAGGCTGTCCAACAGGATGGATTTCCCGGCGCCGGTCTCGCCGGTCAGGACGGTCAAGTGCGGGCCGAACCCAAGCTCCAGCCGCTCGATCAGCACCACGTCGCGTATCGAGAGGTGGGTCAACATGGCTGGCGGTGGTGACGGACAGTCCGTAACCTCGGAATGCGAGGCCCGATACGGCTGTTCCTACGCGCCAGCCAGCGTGTTTGGCGATCGGACTGGGAGCGATCTCGGGCTTCGCGCAATCGAAAGACCCTGCAGTTCAGAAAATCCAGCCGAAGGTGCGCGTGAAAAACCCTGGGCGGTCCGGCGTGGCATTCGTCTGCTCGTTGCCCTGTACGGCGCCGACCTGAACCATGTCGTTCCAGCTGTTCTGGTACCAGTTGCTGCCCGGATAGTTATAGGCCAGCACTGAAGCGGTCTTCTTCGCCTCGCCGACCATGCCGAGCTTCAGGTATATTTCCGTCAATCGGGAAAGTGCTTCCGGCGTGTGATTGGTCGTCTGGAAATCGTCGATCACCCGCTGGAAACGGCCGATTGCCGCAGCATACAGGTGCTGCTTCTCATAGTATCGCCCGATATCCATCTCCTTGCCGGCGAGATGGTCACGGCACAAATCGATCTTCAACCGTGCATCGCGTGCATAGGCGCTATCGGGGAAGCGGTTCACCACTTCCTGCAAGGCAGACAGTGCTTCCTGCGTGCCCTTCTGATCCCGCGAGATGTCGGCGATCTGCTCGTAATAGCAAAGCGCGCGCAGGTAATAGGCGTAGCCGACATCCTTGTTGGCAGGATGCAATGCGATGAACCGGTCGAGCTGGCTGACGGCTTCGGTGTAGCTATCGCGCCGATACTCGGTATAGCCTTCCATCAACTGCGCATTGGTGGCCCAGCTTGAGTATGGGTAGTTCTGCTGGATCGCGTCGAAATGCTTCACCGCGATGCTGTAGTTGTTGCGCTGCAGGGCATCTACGCCGTTACTGTAAAGCTGGTCCGGTGGCTCATCCGCCAGGTTGACCTTCGGCGTGTCGTCGTCCGCCGATTTGGTCCAGGGCAGGATGGAGTTGATGGTCGAGCAGCCGCCTACGCCCAAGACGAGCAGGAGCGGCAAGGCCAGGCGTGGGGCGGAGGCGTTCATGGCGCTGGTGCTTACACCAAGCCGCCGTGGGAAGGCGAGTGCCGGCGGCCCATCTTCGAATTGTTGTTCAGAGTTGAAGGACCGTCGTTCACGGCTGGCTCGCTCGCCGACGGCTGCTCAGCGGGCGCTTCCGGCCGCGCCGCCTATGCCGCCTTGGCCGAGAGGTTGAAATTGGCTGACGACCAGGCCGGGCTTTCCAGCGAGACCATCCGCCAAGCCGTATCGTCCGCGAACAGCGCTCGAAGCAGCTTGTTGTTCAGCGCGTGGCCGGTGCGGTGCGCCACGAAGCGCCCGTGGATGGGGGCGCCGGCGAGGGCGAGGTCACCCACTGCGTCCAACATCTTGTGCCGTACGAATTCGTCGGGCGCACGCAGGCCCTCGGGGTTCACCACCCTGGCGCCGTCGACCACGACCGCGTTCGACAGGCTGCCACCGAGGGCCAGCCCGGCCGCCTGCATCGCTTCGATCTCGCTCAGCATGGTGAAAGTACGTGCGCTAGCCAGGACACTACGGAAACCCTGCTCGGTCAGCGAAAGCGATAGTGCCTGCCGCCCGATTGCCTGCGCCTCGAAGTCGATCGACAAAGCGAGGTCGAGCGTGGCGGCGCCGGGCCGCAACTCGGCGGTGGCTTGTCCCGCCGTCACCCGGACGGTGCGCAGGATTTCGATCACCTGGCGCGGCGCCGATTGCTGCACCCGTCCCGCGCAGTCGATCAGGAAAACGAACGGCGCGGACGAGCCGTCGAAAACCGGGATTTCAGGGCCGTCGACAGCGACAATCGCGTTGTCGACACCGGTTGCGGCCAGTGCGGCCATCACATGTTCAACCGTGCAGACATGGGCGTCGGGCCGGTCGGGGTGCGCAATCTGCGTGCACAAACGGGTGTCCGTGACGAGATCCGGGCGGGCCGGGATGTCGAGTTGCAAATCCGTGCGGCGGAACACGATACCGGTATCGGCGGGAGCGGGCAGGAGCGACAGGGTGACGCGACGCCCGCTATGCAAGCCGGTGCCGACGCAGCTGATTTCGGCTTTCAAGGTTTGCTGCATGGCGCCGTGCACATCGAACTTCATTTCGGTGACGCCGTCCATGCAAGTAACCCTTTGTATTCGGCCGTTTGCCGGGCAGTAGAAAATCAGACCCAAATATGTTCCAGCCGGAACTTCGTTTTTGCTGCCCGTCACGGACGGGCAATTTAGATTTGTATGCCCGCGAGGACGCGGCCAAATAGACTAGAGCGAGACAAGACTGAAGCCCGAAGACTCAGTCCAGATACAACAAGACCGGATGAGGCTTACCGCGCCTGCATCCGGTCTTCCAGTCAATCATTATTGCTGCATGTTACTCTGCAAGCCGTTGCTTTTGAAAGACTTTGTGCGTTGCCTCCGTCTCGATCGGCGGTTTACGACGATTGGCGGCGCAGGAACGCCGGGATATCGAGGCCCGCCGCGTCCGCCTCGACGCTGCTGGAACGCACCAGCGACGTGGGCTCGGGCTGATCCTGCGCAACCTGCGGCTCGGTCCGCCGCGTGTGCGTCACCTCGGGTGCGGCCGGGGCGGGCCCGGCGCCCCGGCGCCAAGCTCCGGTCACCTTGCCGAACAGGCTGGGCCGATGCTGGCCGGAGGGTTCGGCCGGTTGCGTGAACAGCGGATGTGGCTCCGGACGAGGCGTTGGCGTCAGCGTCACCGCCGGTTCCGCCACAGCCACAGCCTGCTGCTCCTCATGCACATAGGCGACGGCGGTTGCCTGGTTGGCTGGCTGGATACGCGCGGGGATCAGGCTGGGTGCGGCCTGCACCGGAGTGCGGGCCGGCGGCGCGGTGCCCCCAACCGCGACCAACCGCGGGCCGGTGGCAGCCGGTTCGGCCGCCTGCACCTGCGGCGTGTCGATGCCGGTGGCGACCACGGACACCCTGATGCGCCCGGCCAGGCTGTCATCCACGGCGGAACCGAAAATGATGTTGGCGTCCTCGGCCACTTCCTCGCGGATGCGGTTGGCCGCCTGATCCACCTCGAACAAAGTCATGTCGTCGCCGCCGGTGATGTTGATCAGCAAGCCGCGTGCACCGGCCATGCTGGTATCTTCCAGCAGCGGGTTGCTGATGGCAGCCTCGGCCGCGCGGATCGCGCGGTTCTCACCCTCGGACTCGCCTGTGCCCATCATGGCTTTTCCCATTTCGGCCATGACGGTGCGGATGTCGGCGAAATCGAGGTTGACCAGCCCTGGTGCCACCATCAGGTCGGTGACGCCGCGGACACCCATGTAAAGCACATGGTCGGCCATCTTGAACGCTTCCTTCCAGCCGGTTTTCTCGTTGGCCAGCCGGAACAGGTTCTGGTTTGGGATGACTATCAGCGTATCGACGAACTGCTGCAGTTCGGCAATGCCGGCATCGGCTGCGCGCGCGCGGCGAACCCCCTCGAACGTGAAAGGCTTGGTCACGACACCAACCGTCAGGATTCCCCGCTCGCGGGCCATGCGGGCAATGACCGGCGCGGCGCCGGTTCCCGTGCCGCCGCCCATGCCGGCGGTGATGAACACCATGTGCGCACCATCCAGATGACGCGCCAGCTCGTCACCGGCTTCTTCCGCAGCCGCACGGCCGATTTCCGGCTTGGCACCGGCGCCCAGGCCCTGCGTCAGATGCGGGCCGAGCTGGATGCGGCGATCGGAACGGCTGTGCATCAGCTGCTGCGCGTCGGTGTTGGCAACCACGAAATCCACACCCTGCAGGTTGAGCTGGATCATGTTGTCGACCGCATTGGTGCCGCCGCCCCCCACACCGATGACGGTGATGCGCGGAGTGAAATCGGTGTGCAGGGTCTGCGGGATGGTGAGGTTCAGGGTCATCGGGTTCTCCCCTTACAGGCTATGTGGGTTTGCAGTGTTGGCGTTTCGGTGGGCTGTTTTCTGCATGCGGGTCATCAGACCCGGTCACGCAGGAAATCGACGATCCGGCGCAGCAGGCCAGTCGGCCTGTCCGTTTCGAGATCGATGGTGTGAAGGGAACGGCCTTCGCCGGCAGCCCAGGACAGCAGGCCGATCGCGGTGGCGAAAGCGGGGCCGGATGCCGCTTCCGGCAATCCGCGCATGCCGGCCGGGCGGCCCAGCCGCACCTGCCGGTTCAGCACACGGGCAGCAAGGTCGCGCACGCCGACAAGCTGGCTGGCGCCGCCGGCCAGAACAACGCGGTTGCCGGACGCACGGCCCAAGCCCGCGCCGTCCAGGCGGTCGCGAACCATCTCGAAAGTTTCTTCCAGGCGTGGCTTGATGATTCCGACGACCATGCTGCGTGGAATCTTGGCGAACTGGTGGTCTTCCTCGCCGATCAACTGCACGGCGAGTATCTCCCGTTCATCGTCGGGGCTGGAATGCGCGTTGCCATACAGTGTTTTCAGTCGCTCAGCATTGTCGATCGGCGTCGACAACACGCTTGCAATGTCCCGGGTCACATGCTGGCCGCCGATCGGCACCTGAGCCGTGTGCAGCAGTTCGCCCTCACCGAATACCGCAAGGCTGGTGGTGCCACCGCCCATGTCCACGAGAGTGGCGCCAAGCTCGCGCTCGTCCTCGACCAGGCACGACAGGCCCGACGCGAACGGTGCCGACACAACCTCGCTGATTTCCAGATCGCACCGGCCAACCGCAGCGCCGAGGTTGCGCAGCGCCATCGACAGCGCATCGACCACGTGAAGGCGTGCGGATAGTTGGTCGCAGTGATGTCCTCGTGGGTCGGCGACCCCTAGCGTTTCGTCGACCGAGAAACTGACCGGGAGCGAGTGGATGGTCTCCCGTCCTTCGGTGACCGCTCGGCTGCGCCCTTCGGTGATGACGCGCTTGACGTCCGCCTCGGTCACCTGCCGGCCGCCAACCGGCCATTGCACGTTGAACAGCCGGCTTTCCGGTTGGCCGCAGGACAGGTTTACGGTGACCGTCCGCAAACGGTAATCCGCCATTTCCTCAGCCAGAGCCACAGCCGCGCGAATGGCGCGTTCGGCTTCGTCGAGATCCGTGATGCCGCCGCCGCGCACGCCCCGCGACCGCGTGAAGCCGCTGCCGAGTGCGCGAAGGCTGCCATCCGACTCGGTGCGGCCGATCAGGCAGGCGATCTTCGTGCTGCCGATATCGAGAACACCGAAGGGCCCCGCACGAAGATTGCGGGGACGTGCAGGCGGATCCGGCGGCATGGGAGGCGGCAGCGACAGCTTGCCGTGGCGAGACATTTCGTTCACGTCGCTCTCCTGCCCGCTGCGTCATGCGACGGGACGGGTTCGACCGGCCTGACATCGCCCGGCTTGCCGTCTGCCGGCTTTTGGTCAGGGGCCGCCGGCATGACAGGCCTCGCGCGCACCGCCAGCCGGTCGGGCAACCGCATGTCCACAAACACCAAGGGCCTGTCGAGCAATTGCTGGCGCTGCTGCAAATCCGCCAGGCGAGCCAGTGCCGCCGGCTCATGCCCTTCAGGCAGCATGACCGTCACGTTGTTTTTCAATTGAAGATTCCAGCGGCGTTCGCCGACCCTTACGATCGCTGCCACCCGGCTGTGGATTTCAGGCACGGCGTTGAGGGCGTTCAGCATGTCCGACGCGTGGACCGGCGCGCCCAAGCCGACGACGAGCGGCAAATCGGTGAATGCAGCGATATCCTCGTTGGTGACCACCTCGCCGGCCCGATCGATGAGCTGGAATTTACCCTGGTTCTGCCAGATGGCGAATGGCCGGCGTTCGGTCAGATCGACGAAGATCGTGTCCGGCAAACGCCTTTCGACGGCCACATGCTGCACCCAGGACAAGCTCTCGATGCGTTCGCGCGCGCCTTCGACGGAGAACCCGAGGATCGGATCGCCCTTGCTGACACCGAGTGCCGCCCGCAACAGCGGCTCCGGCGTATTCTCGCGTCCGTCGATCTTGATTTCGCGTACGCGCAGGTCGATGGCGCGGCCGAACTGCGTTTGCAATCTGGCGATTGCGCCGCCGGTCTGGGCGGAGTGCGCGACGCTCACCCCAACCATGACGATGGCAAAACCCGAGAGCGCGAACGCAGCGAGACGGAGGTTGCGGCGCTGCCGGCGGGCCAGCAGCTTCCACCGGTTGGGCCGCGCGATCTCGCGCCTCACACGCGGCATGCTGCATTCTCCACCATCCAGGTGCACAACGCAGGAAAGCTGATACCGCAATGTGCCGCCTGTTCCGGCAACAAGGATGTCGGCGTCAGGCCGGGCTGCGTGTTGACTTCCAGCAGAACCAGGCGGCCAGGCTCGCCATGCGTGTCGTCGTATCGGAAATCGGCACGTGTGGCACCCCGGCAGCCCAATGCCCGATGCGCCGCCAAAGCCAGGTCCAGCGCCTGTTGATGGGCGCCCGGATGCATGGATGCGGGCAGCACGTGACGCGAACCGCCGGCGGCATACTTGCTTTCATAATCATAGAAGATGTGATCGGACGCGATCTCGGTCACCGTCAATGGCTGCTCGCCGAGCACGCCGACCGTCAGTTCGCGGCCTGGGATAAAAGCTTCCACCAGCGCCTGATTGCCGAATTGCCAATCTGCGGCAATCTGATGCCGATGGTTTTCGCCATCCCGCACGATTTGAACGCCTACCGAAGAACCTTCGTTCAATGGCTTGATCACGTAGGGACGGGCGATCGGATCGCGATCGTTCAACTCGGCTATCTCAATGACCCGGCCAGCGGCGATCGGCAGACCGGCAGCGGCGAACACCGCTCGGCTGGCGGCTTTGTCCATCGCCAGCGCGGACGCACGAACACCGGAGTGGGTGTAGGGAATGTCGAGCCAGTCGAGCACGCCCTGTATGACGCCGTCTTCGCCGAACCGGCCGTGCAGCGCGTTGAAGACAACATCCGGTTTCGGTTCGAGCGCCGCCAGGACTGCCCCCAGATCGTGACCGACCTCGACCGGCACGATATGGAAGCCGGCCTGGGTCAGCGCGGATATCACCTGCAACCCTGTCGAAAGGCTGACCTCACGCTCGGCGGAAATGCCTCCATAAAGGACTGCCACGGTTTTCATCCGAGCATCTCCGGCCGGCTTGCCGGAACACCGAGGCGCTTGATTTCCCATGCGAGTGTGACGCCGCTGGTGGCGTGCACGCGCCTGCGGACTTCTTCGCCCAGGCCTTCAAGATCGGCCGCAGTCGCCTCACCGGTGTTGAGCAGGAAATTGCAATGCTTTTCGGAGATTTGGGCGCCGCCTCGGGACAATCCCCTGCATCCTGCAGCGTCGATCAGTTCCCAGGCCTTCGCGCCGTCCGGGTTGCGAAAGGTAGAACCGCCGGTACGCGCACGCACAGGCTGAGTGGCTTCGCGGCTCTCACGGATTTCGGCCATGCGTGCGGTGATGCCAGCCTGCTCACCGGTGCGCGCCAGGAAGCGGGCACGAACGACGACGCATTCGGGTGGCAAGCCGGAGTGGCGATAGCCGAAACCAATCTGCCCAGCCGATAGCCGAAGCAACTCGCCTTGCCTGGTCACGATCTCCGCCCAGTCGAGCGCGCTTGCAACATCGCCGCCATAGGCGCCGGCGTTCATCGCGACGGCGCCGCCGATGGTGCCTGGAATGCCCGACAGGAACTCCAGCCCGGTCAATCCTGCGGCGGCCGCGTGTTCCGATATTGTGGCATCGAGGCAAGCAGCGCCTGCGACGATGCCGTCGGCCTGAACTTCGACTGCATTGAAGCCGCGGGCCAGCCGGATGACGACACCCGCTATACCTCCGTCCCGGACAATGAGGTTTGAGGCTGCGCCAAGGATGTTGACCGGAACGTGCAACGGCATCGCGCGCAGGAATGCAGCAAGGTCAGCGTCGTTGGCGGGCCGGAAGAGAACTTCAGCCGGGCCACCCACGCGAAACCATGTGTTCGGCGCCAGCACGACATCGGCCTGCAGGCGCCCCGCGGGCGACGGCAACGCCTCGATCAGATGCGTCGCGCGAGGCGCGGCCATCATGCGGCACCGCCGGCGCGTTTTCGCGGACCCTGCATTTCCGAAAGCTGAGCGGGCAAAGCGTGCGCCCACGCGGTGATGTTGCCGGCTCCGAGGCACACGACAAAATCTCCAGGCTTGGCGATCGCGTGCACCATCTCGGCCAGATGTTCGGGGTTCGCCAATGGGACGACGCTGCGATGTCCGCTAGCGCGTAGGCCATCAACCAATGCGTCCCGGCTGATCCCCGCAATCGGCGCCTCGCCGGCGGCATACACGTCCGCGACAATGACGGTGCCCGCATCATTCATGCAGGTGCAGAACTCGGTAAACAGCGAGGCGAGTCGCGAGTAGCGGTGAGGTTGGACGATCGCCACCACATCGCGCGCTCCAGCCTGACGAGCCGCCTTGAGCACGGCGGCGATTTCCACCGGATGATGACCATAATCGTCGATCACGGTGATGCCGCCTACCTCACCGGTTTTCGTGAATCGCCGTTTCACGCCACGAAAACCTGCGAAGGCGCTGCGCAGGGTCTGGTCGTCGATCTCCATCTCGAAACCGACAGCGACTGCCGCCAGCGCGTTCTGCACGTTGTGCTGGCCGAGCATGCCGAGGCGGAACGGGCCCATGCGGCGGCCGCGCCCGCGGAAACGATCGGTGACGGCAACATCGAAGGTGGCACCAAGCTTATCCGCACGCAGGTTCTCCGCGCGGATATCGGCCTGTGGGGAAAAACCATAGGTTACGATGCGGCGGTCGATACGCGGGATCATCGCCTGCACGGCAGGGTGATCGATGCACAGCACCGCGAACCCGTAGAAAGGGATGTTGCTGACAAACTGGTCGTAACCCGCAGTCATCGCTTCGGCCGAACCCCAATGATCCAGGTGCTCCGGATCCATGTTCGTGACGACGGCAATCGTTGCCGGCAGCCGAAGGAAGCTTCCGTCCGACTCATCGGCTTCGACAACCATCCAGTCGCCTTCGCCAAGCCTGGTATTGCTGCCGTAAGCCTCGATGATGCCGCCATTGATCACGGTCGGATCGAGGCGCGCGGCTTCGAGTACGGCAGCAACCAGGCTGGTGGTCGTTGTCTTGCCGTGTGTGCCGCCGACTGCAATTGCCCAGCGCAGGCGCATGAGCTCGGCGAGCATCTCGGCACGCCGGACCACGGGGATAAGTTGCTGACGGGCACTGACGACCTCGGGATTGTCGGGGCGGACAGCCGTCGATGTCACCACCACCTGGGCATCGCCGAGGTTTGCGGCGTCGTGGCCGATGGCGACGTGCATACCCTGCGCCCGAAGACGGCGAACGTTGGCGCTATCTGCAATGTCGCTGCCCTGCACAGCGTAACCAAGCGTATGCAGCACTTCAGCGATCCCGGACATGCCGATGCCGCCAATCCCCACGAAGTGGATCTTGCCGATGCTGAGAGGTAGCGCCCTCATTTCGGCTGTTCCACGCGAGTCATCAATCGTTCGACCGCGTCCGCGAGATCGCTTGCGGAGTTCGGTTGTGCCGTCTTGCCGATCGACACAGCGGATGCCTTGAGCAAGAGGGTATCGGTCAGGAATTTGCTCAGAAGCATCGCCAGCGAGCCGGAAGTGAAGTCCGCCTGCGCAACAACCTCAGCACCGGTCAGCGCTTTCGCATTTGCTGTCTGATGATCGTCGATTGCGGAGGGTAGCGGAACCAGGATCGCCGGACGCCCGGAAACGCCGAGTTCCGCACAGGTCGATGCGCCGGCCCGCGAGATCACGAGGTGGGCGGCACCCAGCCGGTCGGCGATGTCGACGAAAAACGGTGCGAGTTCGGCTTCCACACCGCTCACCCTGTAAGCCGCACGCGCCCGGCCGAGGTCTTCGACCCGGCACTGCTGCACAACATGCAGGCGGGAACGCAGTGCTTGCGGAAGCTGTTGAAGGGCGGCAGGCACCACGTCGGTGAACACCCGCGCTCCCAATGAGCCGCCGAGTACCAGCAGTTCTATGCGTTCGTCCGGTAGCTCGAACACTCGCCCGTGCAGTGCCCGGATCGCTTCGCGTACCGGATTTCCGGTGAACAGGGCGGCCTTGCCAACCGGCAAACGCGAGGTTTTCTCGAAGCCGAGTGCTACAAGGTCGGCAATTGGAACCAGGAACCGGTTCGCGCGGCCGAGGACCGCATTCTGCTCATGCAGGATGATCGCCGGGCGGCGCCTCAACGAACGGGCGGCCAGGATGGGCGGCACCGATGGGTAACCACCGAAGCCGATGATGCAGGCGGCATCAAGGCTCGAGAGGATCCGGCGGGCCTGAAGCGTGCCGGCTGCGAGCGAGAAAAATGCTCGCGCGGCTTTGCCGACGCCCCGCCCCGCAAGGCCGGCGCCGTGCAGGACATGCGATTCGCCGCCTGAGAAAACCGGGCCGAGTCGCGCTCCGGTGCGGGCATCGGTCATCAGCACGACACGGTGACCACGCGCGATCAATGTCGAAGCAAGCGCCTCCGCGGGAAAGAAGTGGCCGCCTGTTCCTCCAGCGGCAATCACGATCGGACGAACGGCGGGGCCTCTCACGAGGGATCCCCGTGCGTGCGCCTGCGGGTGAGCGCCAGCAGCATTCCCATTCCCAACGCCACCGAAATCGCCGAGCTGCCCCCGTAAGATAAAAACGGCAGCGTCATGCCCTTCGTCGGTATGAGGTGCAGTGCCGATGCCATGTTCACGAAGGCCTGCAGCCCGAACCCGGTGACGAG
Organism: uncultured Acetobacteraceae bacterium; assembly: GCA_964657885.1. Classification (GTDB taxonomy): domain Bacteria; phylum Pseudomonadota; class Alphaproteobacteria; order Acetobacterales; family Acetobacteraceae; genus BOG-908. Next base: position 30,064 of record CAZZWO010000005.1, read on the forward strand.
GCCGGCGGCGGCAAGGATGACGAACTCGTCGTTCTCCTGAACCAGGCGAAGCAGCCCGCGCAGCACGATGAATGCGAAAACACCGAGGATGGCCAAGCAGATCAGCAATCCGAACTCCTCGCCCGCGACGGCGAACACGAAGTCCGCATGGGCATCCGGCAGCAGATCCTTGACACGCCCTTCGCCTGGGCCGCGGCCGAGCAGGCCACCGTTGCCGAACGCCTGTAAGGCCGTGTCGACCTGATAGTGGTCGCCGGATTCCGGGTGCAGGAAGCGCATCACGCGACTGCGGACATGCGGGAAGAACACGAATGCACCAGCCGCGGCGCCCATCATGCCGAGCGCGCCGACGCCGACAAACGCCATGTTCATTCCACCTACGAACATCTGCGCGAAGAACACGGCGGTGATGACCGAGAGCATGCCGATGTCCGGTTGGGATTTCAGCAGCATCAGAATCATGCCGAACACGGCGAACGCTAGGATGACGCCGGGAAAGCCGGGTGTCCGGCGAGACTCCGTCAGCAACCAGGCAGTGACCACCGCGAAGCACGGTTTGAGGAACTCGCTAGGCTGGATCGACATGCCTGGAATAGCGATCCAGCGGCGCGCGCCCTTGATCTCGATGCCGTGCACCAGCGTCAGCGCGGTCAACAGGATGGCCGCGATGCAACCGCCCAGCGCCACACGCCGGATTGTGCGAGGCGAGAGCAGCGACACGCCAACGATCGTGGCACCTGCCAGCGCGAGGAACACCACCTGTTTCGCGATGAACACGTCGCGCGACTGGTGGATGCGTTCGGCGACTGCGGGGCTGGCAGCCAACACCAGCACGTAACCGAAGCCGATCAGGGTGACGATCGAGAACAATGTCCAGCGATCGACGGTCCACCACCAACGGCCGAGCACGGATTGGTCGGCGCGGGAGAGGGTCGCCATCACGCAACTCCGCGGGGCAACGCGTGCACCAGCTTTGCAAAATGGCAACCGCGCTCTTCGAAGCCACTGAACTGGTCGAAACTGGCGCAGGCGGGTGACAGCAGTACGGTATCGGCCCCGAACTCATGCGCAGCCTGTCGGGATACGCCTACCGCGTCGTCCAACGTCCCGACGATCCGGTGCGCCACGCCGTGCGCGCTGAGCGTGGCGGCGAATGCTGCAGCGTCCCGGCCGATCAGCAGCGCTTGGCGCACACGGGGAAAGTACTCGGCCAACGACTCGATGCCGCCCGCCTTCGCGATGCCGCCGGCGATCCAGATGAGACTGTCGTAGCACCCAAGCGCCCGCGCGGCCGCATCGGCGTTCGTAGCCTTGCTGTCATTGACGAATCGGATGCCATCCAGCGTGGCCACCAGCTCCTGACGGTGAGCCAGGCCGGGAAAGGTCTCGATCCCGGCGGCGATGTCCTCGCGCGCGACACGCAGGGCGAGGGCCAGGGCCGCTGCTGCTGCTGCGTTCTGCGCGTTGTGGACACCGGGCAAAGCGTGTGCCGAGTCGAGGTCGGCAATGGGCCCGGCGGCATCGCGCACAATCGGGCCATCGCACCAGACATCCGCGTGGCGGCATCCGGAAATGCGCGTCACATGGCCGAGCGTATCGGCCAACGCAGCGCTGTCCTCATCATCGATCCCGACGATAGCAGCATCTCCGGCCTGTTGGCGCGCGAACACGTGGCGCTTGGCGGCGAGATAGCCGGCCATGTCGCCGTGGCGGTCCAGGTGATCGGGGCTGAGGTTGAGCATGCAGGCTGCATCAAACCGTAATGTTGCGAGTCGCTCCAACATGTAGGACGACATTTCGAGCACGTAGACACCTTCGTCGCCCAGCAACGGCAGGCTCAACGCTGCAGGCCCAAGATTGGCGCCGGCAGCATGCGGTATGCCGGCCGATGCGAGGATGTGGGCGAGCAGGGCCGTTGTCGTGGACTTGCCGTTCGTGCCGGTGATGCCGGCGAATCGTGCATGCGAGCCGCTTGCACGAACGGCCTGAAAAAGCAATTCGGCATCGGTCAGGATGGGGCGCTGCGCACGGATGGCTGCTGCTGCAATCCGGTGCGGCACCGGTAATTTGTGCGGGATGCCCGGGGAGAGAACGAGGGCGTCGAAATCGCCGATATCGGCGGTGGGATCTTCGATCACCAGATCGTCGCGCGCGGCCGCTTCACGCGCGAACGGCGCATCGTCCCAGCCGATGACGGACGCGCCCATGTTCGTGAGCGCTCGCATGGCGGCCAGACCTGCCCGCCCGAGGCCAACCACGGCGTAGCGCCGGTTCGCAAAAACCGTGTTGGAGAAGCCGGTCATCTGATCTTCAGTGTCGCCAGGCTGACCAGCGCCAGGATCATGGAGACGATCCAGAAGCGGATGACGATCGTCGGTTCGGCCCACCCTTTCTTTTCGAAATGGTGGTGCAGCGGCGCCATCAGAAAGACCCGGCGGCCCGTACGCTTGTACCAGAACACTTGTATGATGACGCTGACGGTTTCCACCACGAACAGCCCGCCGGCGATCATCAGGACAATTTCGTGCTTGGTAGCGACAGCAACTGCGCCCAACGCCCCGCCCAACGCCAAGCTGCCGGTGTCGCCCATGAACACTGCGGCGGGCGGCGCGTTGAACCATAGAAAACCCATTCCGGCGCCAACGATTGCGGCGCAGAAAACAGCAAGCTCGCCGACGCCGGGGATGTGATTCAGCTGCAGGTAGTCGGCAAAGACGCGGTTGCCGACCAGATAGGCGATCAGGGCGAACACGCTAGCAACGATGATTGTCGGCACGGTCGCCAAGCCATCGAGGCCGTCGGTCAGGTTGACGGCGTTGCTGGACCCGACAAGCACGAACATGCCGAATACGGGGAACAACAGGCCGAGTTGCAGCAGCACGCCCTTCAACACGGGCACGGCAAGTGCAGTGCCGAGCGTCCCGCTGGTGAGATGCGCGATCCATGCGGCGGTGATCAGTCCGATGGTGAGCTGCACGACGAGCTTGCCGCGCGCCGACACCCCCTTGGTGTTGCGGCGTGACAGCTTCAGGTAGTCGTCCACGAAGCCGACGGCGCCGTAACCCAGCGTGCAGAACAGCACGGCCCAGACGTAGCCGCTGCGCAAGTCCGCCCACAGCAGCGTGGATGTTGCCAACGCGGCGAGGATGAGCACGCCGCCCATCGTCGGCGTGCCCTTTTTTTCGATGATGTGCCGCTCGGGACCATCCGTGCGGATCGGCTGGCCGCCGCGCTGCACGGATTTCAGCCAGCGGATCACCCGCGGGCCGAGCACGAAGCAGATGATGAGCGAGGTGAGGCAAGCCGCGCCGGAACGGAAAGTCTGATAGCGGAACAGATTGAAAAACGAGAACCGGTCGGCAAGGACGTGCAGCGTATAGAGCATCAGCCGCCTTCCGCGGCGTCGGTCAGCGCCTCTACGATCACGCGCATGCGGCTGCCGAGGCTGCCTTTTACAAGCACGGCATCGCCGCTCTGCAGTTCATCGGGGAGCATGCGCGCGAGTGCCCGGCTGTCGTCCGCGTGGATGCCGCGTTGAGTTTGTGGAACGGCATCATGTAAAAACTTCATCCAGGGACCGCACGTGTATAGAATGTCCGCCGAGTCGCGCACCGCATCGGCGAGCGACTCGTGTTCGGGGCGGCTATACTCGCCGAGTTCCAGCATGTCACCGAGCACAGCGACGCGGCGGCGGGCGGGAAGCAGTTTCAACACGGCCAGAGCCGCGCGCACCGATGCTGACGACGCGTTGTAGCTTTCATCCAGCAAGGTGGCCTGGCCGGCGAGAATGCTGCGCCGGTTGCCACGGCCACCTATCGAGCCGAAGTCTGAAAGCGCGCGCGCGCCTGCGTGGATGTCGGCGCCCAAAGCCCGCGCCGCGTTCAACGCCGCGAGCGCGTTCATCACCATGTGGCGGCCTGGAACATTTAGGCGGAAGCTAAGCTTTTCACCGCCGATATTGACCGAGACATCGGTACCCTCGGCGTCCTCTTCGACCCCGTCTATGTCCTGCCAGGAGAACCGGAGTGTCTTGACGGGCCCCGCCGCGTTCTGCAGTTGCGTGAATGAGGGTGAATCGGCGGGCAGGACCAGGGTGCCGCCTTGCAAGATGCCTTGTGCGATGCTGGCCTTTTCGTCGGCGATGGCTTCGATGCTGCCCAGGTGGCCGATATGGGCGGCCTCCACGCTCGTGATGATGGCGACATCCGGGCCGGCGAGGCGGGCGAGCGGGGCGATCTCGCCTGCGTGGTTCATGCCGATTTCGATGATCGCGTAATCGGCGTCCGGCATCATGCGGGCCAGACTCAGCGGCACGCCCCACTGGTTGTTGTAGCTGGCGACCGCCGCATGGGTCCGTCCGACAGCCGACAGGATCGTGCGCAGCATCTCCTTGGTCGTTGTCTTGCCGACGCTGCCGGTGATTGCGACGACCGATCCGGTGAAGCGTTCGCGTGCATAAGCGCCCAGTGCCGTCAGCCCCGCCAGCGAATCGCCGACGACGATCAGCGGTGCATCGTCGGGCAGATTGTGCTGCCGATGAACAAGCGCGCCCGCGGCCCCGCGCGCCAGGGCCGCGGCTATGTGGTCATGGCCGTCGCCGGTTTCGGTTTGCAACGCGATGAACAGGTCGCCCTGTTGTAGCGTGCGCGTGTCGATCGAAACGCCCGATATGTGAAACGGACGCGTCATGGTGCCGCCTAGCGCGTGCATCAGGTCGTCCGCTGAAAACAGCATGGTCACGCAGCGCTGGCCAGGCGGCGAATGGTGGCGGCATCGTCGAACGGAAGCGTCGTGTTGCCGATTGTCTGGCCCTGTTCATGGCCTTTGCCGGCAACCACCAGAACGTCGCCGGGGCGCAACGCGTTCAGACCGGCTGCAATGGCGGCTTCGCGGTCGCCGATCTCGAGGGCGTTGGGACAGGCGCGCAGGATGGCAGCGCGAATGGTGGCCGGGTCCTCGCGCCTGGGATTGTCGTCGGTGACGATCGACAAATCCGCGAGCTGCGACACTTCCTGGCCCATCAGGGCACGTTTCCCGGGATCGCGGTCGCCGCCTGCACCGAACACGCAGACCAGACGATGGCCTTGCGCATGCGGTCGCAACGACATCAGCACACGGTGCAACGCGTCGGGCGTGTGCGCGTAATCGACATAGGCGGCCGCTGCATTCGGCAAGGTTGCCGCGAGTTCCATGCGGCCGCGTACGCCTTGAAGATGCGGCAGGTGTGTCAGCGCGTGACCCATCCCGGTGGCCTCTGCCAGTGCAGCGGCCATCAGGGCGTTGTCGGCCTGGAACCTGCCCGGCAACGCAAGCTGCAGACGGTGCCGCGTGCCATGCGATTCGATCACCAGCTCCTGGCCGTGCGGCAGCGCTGTTGCCTGCAACAGACGAAGATGCGTGCCGGCTTGACCGACACTACGCAGATCGAGCCGCCGCCTTGCCGCGAGGTCGCGCAGGGCTTGCAGCGTCTCGGCTTCCATGTCGGCGTTGACAACGGCGATGGATCGCGCCGGCAACAGCTCGGCGAACAGACGCAACTTCGCGGTGCGGTAGGCGGCCAGCGAACCATGATAATCCAGGTGGTCGCGCGTGAGATTGGAAAATCCCGCGGCGGTCAGGTGCAGACCGTCGAGCCGGAACTGGTCCAGTCCATGCGACGATGCTTCAAGCGCCAGGTGTTGCACGCCCTCTCGCGCAAGCTCCGCGAGCATCTGTGCAAGCGCTACGGGGTCCGGCGTTGTCAATCCGGAGCCGCCGGCGTGATGCGGGGCGATCAATCCGAGCGTGCCGAGGCTGGCGGCTTTCAGCCCCGCGAACGTCCAGAGCTGACGCAGGAAGTCGACCGTGCTGGTTTTTCCGTTCGTGCCAGTGACGGCCACGATCTTTTTCGGCGGCGCACCGGCCTGTCCGGCGGCCATGCGCGCGAGCACGCGGCGTGGTTCGGCGTCGGTGATCATCGGGCGCGGTGGGACGCCGGCGGGCCAATCGGTGCCCGGTGGCGCCAACACGGCGGCCGCTCCGTTCTCCACCGCCTGCGCGATGAAGCGGCGTCCGTCAGCATTGGCGCCCGGCAATGCGGCGAACAAATAGCCGGGCCGGACGCAGCGGCTGTCTGCGGTGATCCCGGTGATGGCGAGCGTGCTGAACCACGGGTCGATGCCGCGCAATCCGGACCGCACGGCCATGTCAGCGAGCGAGCGCATCGACACCTCCATCGGCGACCCGCTCGCGCTTTTCTTCAGGCGCGCGCACAACCAGCGCAGCCTCGTGCCGAAGGGCCAGCAAGTCCCTGCGTGTCGGCGTGGTGGGCAGCGAAACGGTAGCGGCGGGCGGCGGCGCCGGCGGGTCCAGCGGACTCCCCGTTCCTGTCGGTTCGCCGCTGCCGCGTGCGGGTTGCATCGGGATGCTCAGACCTGCCTGGATCGCTGTTTCGTTCTGAATTTGCGGGAACAGGCCGAGCATCGGAGCGATCCGCGCGATCACCCGGCCGGCGCCGGGCGCGCTGACGGCGCCGGCTGTCGCGTAGCCGCCGGTTTCCTTGTTGCCGACCGGTTCGTCGAGCATGAAGTACACCGCATAACGTGGGCTGTTCATCGGGAACACGCTCATGAACGCGCTGACGTTCGCGTGCTTCTTGTAGCCGTGTGCACCCACCTTCTCGGCGGTGCCGGTCTTGCCGCCGACGAAATACCCTTCGATGTCGGCCGGCTTGCCGTAACCGTCGGTCACCACAAGGCGCATCATCTTGCGGATGGTGTTCGAGGTGGAGGCGTTCATGATCCGGCGGCCTTCGGGCAACGGATCGGAAGGATCATGCGCCAGTATGGTCGGTTGCAGAACCACGCCACCATTGGCGAGAGCCGCGGTGCCACGCACCACGTGCAGCGGCGAGACCGCGATGCCGTGGCCGAAGCCGACCGTCATCGTTGTCGCCTCTTTCCAGTTGGACCGCGGGGGCACGATCGGCCAGCCCGCTTCCGGCAGTTCGATGCCGACCTTCTTGAACATCCCCATCGCCTGCAGCCAGGTCTGCTGGCGTTGCGCGCCGACGCCCAGGGCCACGTGCGCGGCGCCAAGGTTCGAGGAATAAGCGAGAACTTCGGGGAGGTACAGGAAGCGGTGCTTGCCCTTGTAGTCCACGATGGTGAAGCGGCCGATGTGGATGTTGTGCGCCGCGTCGAACTGGTCCCAAATGTGGGCTGTGCCGAAATCCATCGCCATTGCCGCGGTCTGCAGCTTGAACGTGCTGCCGGGCTCGAACATGCCGGTGACCGCGCGGTTGAACCGGTCGTCCGGCGGTGTCTCGCCGAACTGGTTGGCGTCGTAATCGGGCAGGCTGACCATGGCGATCACTTCGCCGGTGCGCACGTCCATCACGATGCCGCACGCGCCGATCGCCTGGAACTCTTCCTTGGATTTTTCGAGCTCGTCGCGAACGACGCCCTGCACGCGTACGTCGATCGACAGCCGCACCGGCTGGTTGTCGGTCTCCAGCCGGTGGTCGAACGCGCGCTCTGCACCTGCGACGCCATGACTGTCCACATCCACGCCGCCGAGCACCTGCGCCGCCACCCGGCCCAGCGGGTAGCGCCGCTTCTCGCCCGGCTGGAAATACACGCCGGGAATGCCCAGCGCGTTGATCGCGAGCTCCTCGTTGGGGGTGATCTGCCGTTCGAGGTAGACGAACTGCTTGGCCGATGCGAGGCGCTCGGCGGCGGCTTTCTCGTCCATGCGCGGCAGCACCTGCTTCAACTTGTGCGCAGCCTCGGCGGTGTCGATCATCTCCTTGGGGTTTGCGAAAAGTGCTGCAGTGGGCAACGAGATCGCGAGTATCTCGCCGTTGCGGTCCAGGATGGTGGCGCGTGTGTGCGGGGCGCCGGCGGCCATCGGAACGCTGTCGGGTGTGGAGGGGCCCGGGTCGGCCGGAACCAGCGGCCGCATTTCCGCGCGGCTGGGCGCCATGGGATAGATGATGGTGGCGCTGGTCAGCTTGGCC
>CAZZWO010000006.1:0-37812 GCA_964657885.1 uncultured Acetobacteraceae bacterium
TGGGCGGAGAAATCGGCGACCGGCAGCACCTTCACGTCCACATGGGGCAGGAAGGTGCCGTAGCTGAATTTCGCCGCGTCGTAGTCGCTCAGCTCCTCGGCGGTCCAGCTGCCCCCGCTTTTCAGGGTGACATCGCGCTTGGCCGTATCGGGGTCGTTGCCGCCCGCGCCGGACACTTTTGCCACCGCAGGCACCCAGGAGAGGTCGTGGAAATTGCCGATGATGGCCCAGATCTTTGCCGGCGGCGCGGCAATCTCGACCGAGAGTTCGAGCTTCTGACGCGTCGGGCCGTGCGCATACGCCGGCATGGTTGCGGCCAGTGCCAGACCCAATCCCAACAGACGCCGCATCCACGCTTCTCCCTGATGACGGGTGGGGTTTAAACGCAACGCTCCTGGCCGTGAAGGCGCGCGCTTCAGTCAGTGGGGCTCTCGGCTTCCAGCTGGGCCTTCAACCCGTCCAGTGCGGGCTGGGTCAGGGCAGTGACCGCGCGGATGGCGGCGGCCTCGTTCAGCTCCGGCGGCGGTCCGAAATTCGGGTAGCCGCGATAGAACGCACTGCGCCACTCGACCCGCGAGCCGCCATCGGGCTGCGGCAGCACCACCAGCACCGACGAGTAGTTGGTGACCGGGAAGACCTTCACGTCCACATGCGGCAGGAAGGTGGCATAGGTGAGGTTCTGCGGCTCGTAGCGCACCAGCTCCTCATCGGGCAGGGTCGCGCCGGTTTTCAGCCTGACAGTGCGCTTGGCGTCGGTGGTGTCGCCCCCTGGACCGCTGGCGGAGGCAACCAGCCGGTCCCAGGACAGATCGTGGAAGTGGCCGATGACGGCCCAGACCCGGGCCGGCGAGGCGGCGATATGGACCGAAGCCACGTATTTCACCCGCTGCGCGTCGTGGGCGGATGCTGGCAGGGCACCGGCCAGACACCATGCCGCCAACATTGCTGCCACAGGCCCTGTCGCCACGCCTGCACGCTGCTTCAGCCACGCCATCCCGATCTTCCTCCGGTTGCCTGCCCGAACTCCTATCGCCCGGCGGGCGGCGCGGGCAACCGGGGGGCGCACTTGACATGGGAGCCCCGGCATTCTTCATACCGCGCTCGCGTGCAGCCTATCGCCTCGTTCCATGCAAGCGGTTGACGCGAGCGGGAAGGCGGTGCTGCAGGGGTGTAGCTCAATTGGCTAGAGCGCCGGTCTCCAAAACCGGAGGCTGGGGGTTCGAGACCCTCCACCCCTGCCACGCGACTTTTCTGGACAATTTTGCTACGCTGCCGGCTTCGCCTGCTCTTCTTCTGTCTTTTTGGCCTCAGCACCCTGCGTTTTCTGCAAGCTTAAGGAAATCCACTCTTGGCGTTCGCCCCTGCAAAGTTCGTGGCCGAAGTCCGGGCCGAGGCCGCCCGGGTAACATGGCCGTCGCGCCGTGAAACCCTGGTCACCACCGGCCTGGTGCTGGCGATGGCTGCCATCAGCGCGGTGTTCTTCTTCGCGGTCGATCTGGGTGTCGGGGCGCTGGTGCGCATCCTGTTCACCGGCAGCAACTGAGGGTTCCGCTCCAAAATGGCCAAGCGTTGGTATGTCGTTCACGTCTATTCCGGGTTCGAGAAGAAGATCGCACAGGCGATCAAGGAGCAGGCCGAGCAGAAAGGCCTGGCCGACCATATCGACGAGGTGCTGGTTCCGTCCGAGGAGGTCGTCGAGGTCCGGCGGGGCCAGAAGATCAACGCCGAACGCAAGTTCTTCCCCGGTTACGTGCTGGTGAAGATGGAGCTGACCGACGACGCCTGGCATCTGATCAAGAACACGCCGAAGGTCACCGGCTTCCTTGGCACCAAGCTGCGCCCGTCGCCGATCAGCGAGGCGGAAGCCGACCGCATCATGAAGCAGGCCCAGGAAGGCGTGGACCATCCGCGCCGCTCGGTCATCTTCGAAATCGGCGAGCAGGTGCGCGTCGCCGACGGCCCGTTCACCAGCTTCAACGGCACCGTCGAGGAAATCGACGAGGAGAAGGGCCGCCTCAAGGTGTCGGTGTCCATCTTCGGCCGCTCGACCCCGGTGGAGCTGGAATACGGTCAGGTCGAGAAGGTCTGACCACCGGTTCTCACCGCTCTCGACACGATTACAACCCGCAATCCATTGTAGGTCTCGCCGCTTTCCCGCAAAACGACGCAAATGTCGTTCGGGGAGACGGCTTATGCGCGTGTGCATGAACGGTGTTGCCTTGGCCGCCCTGTTGCTGCCGGCTCTCGCATTGCACGAAGCGGCGCAGGCGGGGGTTACCACGCAAGGGGATTTCCGGGTTGAGTATCCCGGTAGTTCGATCGGCAACTACCCGTCCATCGACTCCGCCATCGAGAGCTGGATGTCGTCGAACGGTGTGCACAGCGCCCAATTTGCGTTTCGACAGAGCGGCAAGCTGATCCTCAGCCATGCCTACACGATGGGCGCCAGCAGCCCGTTGGTGACGACGACGAACGTGTTCCGCCTCGCAAGCATCAGCAAGATGGTGGTGACCGCGGCGTTCAGCAAACTGCTCACCGAGGGCAAGCTGACCGGCGGCGAGAAAGTGTATTCCTATCTCGGGATCACATCGCCTCTGCTTTCGTCACAGACGGTCGACAAGCGGTCGAAGGAGATCATTTCGCTCGAGCTGGCCGAGCACACGTCGGGCCTGCCCGGGTCAGGGACCGGCGATCCGTTGTTCCAGATGCGCGACATCGAGGTGGTGCTGGGGCAGGAGCCGCTGACGCAGACGCAATTCGCGCAATACCTGTATGGCCATCCGCTCAACAGCCAGCCGGGCTATTACGCCAACTATTCCAACGTCGGTTACGTGCTGCTGAGCATGGTGATCGCGAAGGCGGCGAAGACCGACTATTTCAGCTACGTCAACAGCGCGCTGTTCGCACCGCTGCACCTGACGAACTGGTCGCTGTCACCCACATCGCAATCCAATGCCAACCCGAATGAGGTGGCGCCCGACTATCCCTATACCGGGCCGAGCGTGTTCGACATCACGCAGAACGCGCCGCAGGAACCGTTCAATTACGAAGGCGGCGACATCGTCTGGGAGCTGACCGCCGGACCCACCGACATGGTGACGAACGCCGAAAGCGTGTCGGCCTTCATCCACACCTGGGATGTGTACGGGCTCGGGCCGCGGCAGATCGACTATGCACGCGACGGGTGCATGCCGGGATCTTCGACCTGGGCCGAGTCCGAAACGTCGGACGTGGATTTTTCGCTGCTGTTCAGCGGCGGCGCGTGCATGGGCTTCGATTCAGCCGTGATCACAACGATCAGGAACGCGCTCGCGGGTCTGTAAGCGCTAAACCAGATATGGCTGGACGGCGCTGCTAACTCGCCGAGGGGGCAACGACCACGCAGCCGCCATGCCCGTGGCTGAGCTTGTGGCAGGCGTGGACTGCGGCGTCGTGCGTCATGCCGGAAACCCTGGCGCGATACACCGTGGCGTGGCCGGAGTGGAGGGTGGCGACAGCGGCGTGGCTGCCGCCCACCGTGCTGCGAGCGGCACCGGCTGCGGCATGCGCCTGCCCGGCATGTCCGTAAGCGCCGACCTGAACGCCCCAGGCGTGACCACCGGCGGCATGGCCGATGGAGTCGCTGGCCATTGCGGGTTCGATCAGGTGGAAGCCGCTGTGATGGAGCGGGGTGGCGGACGACGCGAGGCGCAGCGATGCATGGACCGAGCGCGGCTCGGGCGCTTCGGCCACCTCGACCGGCGCGTACTGGACGCGACCGTGATGCCTCCCGGCGCTGGCGTACCGTACGATCGTTTCATGTCCGCGCCGGCCGCGTGTGGCGATCGAAATGCTGACATGACGCACGTAACGTGGACCGGCGGGGATATCGATCGGCAGTTGGTTCACTGCAAGCAATTCGGCGGGCGAACGCTGCTGCGGCCAAACCCCCTGGATATAAGGGGCGATCATGGCGACGTAGCGCCTGGTCTCGGCCGGCAGGGGGCGGTTGTGCGTCAGATAATCTTCGAGCCGCGCCGGGCCTCCATTATAGGCGGCGAGGAAACCGGGACTGCCGAACGCATCGTACATCTCGCGAAGGTAGGCGGTGCCGGCGAGGATGTTGTTGTGCGGGTCGAAAGCGTCGTCACCGAGGCTGTAGCGGGCCCGTACTTCGTCGTACGTTTCCGGCATCAACTGCATCAGGCCCATCGCGCCGACCGGCGAGGTGATCAGGACGCCACCGGAATTATATTCTTGGCCGCCGGACTCGATGCGCATCACCTCGCGCACCCAACGCTCGGGCACGTCGAATTTCTGCGCCGCTTCCACGATATACGGCCGCCACGGATCCTCCGGCGGACCCGGCGGCGTGTAGCTCGGCTTCGCGCGCGCAACATAGGTCGCGGCTTCCTGCGTCGCCGTCATCGGTGGCGCGTGGGTGGTCGCGCAGGCTGATAGCAGAGCCGCGGCGGCAAGGCAGGTTCCTGCCCGGAGCAGGGTGGCGGTGGAGAAGGTCGAAGCACCGCTCATGCTGGATTCACCCCTGATCCCGTCCGCCCCTGACGCTCACGTTCTGGTGACCCATGATGTGGCGACTCAGAGACCTCACCTAACCCCTTAACGAAGGGCGGCCTCCGCATCAAGAACCGAATGCATGCGTCCATCAAGTCGACCGGGTGGCGCGCCGGCCGTCAAGCCACGCCGCGAACCCGCAAACCTATGAGGCCAGTGCACACGCCACGGTTGCATTTCTGCAACATGGCCAGCCGTGGGTGCGAGTGGCAGAAGCCAGCCGCCGCTGCTCATTGCTGAAGCCGCGCAATGGTTTGTAGGTGACAGCACCGCACCAGGAACGTGGCAGCTCTGCAACAGCATATCCGGTTTCGAGTTTCGACCGACCGTTTCGGGTTTCGCTTCGTCACCGAGAGGTTATCGTGCTGCTACGAATGTTACGTTCGGACACCTGCGAGGCTCCCTCATCCGGGAGCCTGTTTCTACTGGTTACATCTCCCGGGGGGATCTCTCTTTGACACTACGACACAGGCTCGCGAGCTCAGTCGCCTTACTGGCACTGTCGCAGGCAATGGCCATCAACCTGGCGATTGCGCAGACCGCGCCAGCCGTCTCCACGAATGCAGCCCCGGCCGGCGCCGACTCGGCCACGGCCAGCGGCAACAGCACCGAAAACATCGTGGTGACCGGTTCGCGCCTGAAGACGAGCAATGCGACCAGCGAATCGCCGGTCGTCGAAATCACCGCGGCGCAGATCGCTCATACACAGGCGCAGACGCTTGAGGATGTTCTGACGAAGCTGCCCGAAGTCGGCACCTCCGGTCTTTACAACACCACAAACAATGGCGGCAGCGGCGTTTCCTGTATCGACCTGCGAAACCTCGGCGTCGAACGTACCCTGGTGCTGGTCGACGGCAAGCGGTTCGTCAACACGCTCAGCGCGAATGCGAACTGCGTCGACCTGAACAACATTCCCCTCGAGCAGGTCGAGCGGATCGAAATCCTTAAGGATGGTGCATCGACAACCTATGGCGCCGACGCGATCGCCGGCGTGGTCAACATCATTCTCAAGCACAATTTCTCGGGCGTGACGGTGCACGCGAATGGCCAGATTGGCACCGAGGCCGGTGACGACAAGGCCGGCGAACTGTCGGTGCTCGCGGGCACCAACTTCGACAAGGGCAACTTCACCGTCGGCCTGGACTATTTGAATCAGGGACCGGTAAGCCAGGCCGATCGGCCCTGGGCTCAGTATCCGGTGCAGAGCGACAACCCGCTCGGCCACAAGCAGACGGTCGGCTCCATCTACAATCCGAACGGGTTGTTCTTTGCCGACACGAACAACACCAATCCGGCGACCCTGCAGCTTGAAAACGTCATCAACAAGAATGGCACGATCGGCGACACCTACACCGGCGCGCCCTCTCAGCGCTTCAACTTCGGTGCACTCCAGCAGCTCGCCGACTCCCTCGAGAAGGAGAGCATCACCACCACCGGCAACTACGACTTCAACGAGCACATCAGTGGGTTTCTTGAAGGCTTCTACACGCACAAGCGGACGCAGGAGCAGTTGGCACCGCAGCCGGTCAGCGCATCCCTGCCTCTGCCTGGTTCGACCTTGCCCGACGCGTTCGTGGTGCCCGAAGGCAACCCCGGCCTGACGCAGCTGCTTGGCCCGGGCTCCGGACCGGTTGACCTCTACAAGCGCGAGACGCAGTTCGGTGATCGCCAGTACAATCAGGTGGACAACACCTTCCAGATCAACGTCGGCCTGAAGGGCGATATCGGCGCGGGCTGGAACTACGAAGTGTTCTTCCAATACGGCGAAGACGACGACCAGAGCACGAACTCTAACAACATCAACTTCCTCCACCTCGAAAACGAGGTGGGTTTCCAGCAGACGACGGCGACCCCGGCACAGCAGGCGGCCATCATCGCGTCCAACGGTGCGTTCGATCCGACGACCTTCGGTGTCTATAATCCGGCGCTGTGCGCACCCGCCGGGGGCTGCGCCAATCCGTTCGGCCAGAACATGACGCCGGCACAGATCAAGTATGCGACCTACACCGAAGCGCAGCAGAACCGCTACACGCTGAAGACCTATGGCGGCAACATCAGCAACAACGAGCTTTTCCAGCTTCCGTTCGGCCCGCTCGGCGTGTCTCTCGGCGTCGAACACCGCACGGAAAGCGGCCAGTTCACACCCGACTCGCTTGACCTGACGGGCGAAGGTCTGGGCAGCACCGCCGCGCCGACAAAGGGCGCGTTCGACGTGACGGAAATCTTCGGCGAGACGCGTATCCCGATCCTGAAGGATCTGCCCGGCGTGAAGGACCTGCACGTCGACGTGGGCGGCCGGTTCTTCAGCTATAACACCTTCGGTGACGGTGAGACCTGGAAGGTGGCCGGCAACTACACCCCGATCACCGGCATCCGTTTCCGCGGGTCGGATGGTGTGGCGTTCCGCCAGCCGAGCATCAACGACCTATATACTGGCCAGCTCGTCAGCTTTAACGGCGCGAACGATCCTTGCGCCCAGGTGAGCAGCTACGGCGCCAAGGCCGGAATCGTTCAGGCAAACTGCGCCAAGCAGAACATCAACACTGCAACGTTCCAGCAGGCCGGCAGCCAGGTTCAGGCCATCGTCGGTGGCAATCCGGCGCTGCAGCCTGAAACCGCCCGCACCCAGACGGCCGGCGTGGTGTTGAACCCGCCATTCGTTCCTCGTCTGGCGCTGACGGCAGACTTCTCGCGCACCAAAATCAACAGCAGCATCGGCAACCTGCCGGCGCAGTTCATCCTGGATAACTGCTACACTCAAACCAACTTCAACCCCGGGAGCACGAACGCTGCCGACCCGTGCAGCCTCGTCTCCAACCGGACCGGCACCGGCCAGCTCAACACGATCACCCAGATCAACGAAAACCTTGGCGTGACACGGACGGAAGCGCTGGATCTTGGGGGAACCTACTCCTACCCGACGCCTTTCGGCACGTTCTCGTTCCAGAACGACCTGACGATCACCCTCAAGTACCAGGAACAGAACGTTCCGAACGGACCGTTCATAGGCTACCTGGGAACGATCGGCCGGGTGGCGCCGATCCAGGCGGCCTATCCCCGCTTCCGGGACAACGCGAATGTTGACTGGCGGCTGGGCAACATCGAGTTCGGTTACACGATGCGCTACATCGGCGGAACGGTGTTCGACGACTACCCGGCTCCGTATGTGCAGGGCAGCGCGAAGGGCCAGCACGCGTCGGCGGCCACGCCCGATGTCTTCTACCACGACATCAACGGGTCGTACGACTACCACAACTTCACTCTGAACTTCGGCATTCAGAACCTGTTCGACAAGCAGCCGCCCTACGTGAACGACACTGCCACCAACACCGACGCGCAGGTTTACGACATCTTCGGCCGGGTGGTTTACCTGAAGACCACGATGCGTTTCTAAGCTCTGTCTAAGTCTTCCACACTGCAGTAGAGTGGTTGAGCCGTCGCATCCAGGTGCGGCGGCTCTTCTGCTTTGAGGGGCCTCGCATGAACTTTCGCCGATCCGTGTTGTCCTGTTGTGTCGGTTTGACAGTGCTGTCCCTTGCCGCTTGTGCAGGCTATCCACGGCCATCCGGTCAGAGGGTCGCCTCGAAACAATGCGAGCACTCTCTCGGCAGCCTCTTATGCGGCAATGATGACGACAACCCGTCGGCCAGCGGCAACAGCGCGGCTGTCAACCGCCCGTTCTATCAGCCTGGCGGCGGTCCCGCCGGCGGAGGCCATTAGTCCGCAAAGCCGCTTCGTCGAATGACCCCGGCCGCTTCAGGCACTGACGATCCCGGCGACGATCGGGCTCGTCTCGCTGAGGCCGCTCGGCTGACGGCGAGCGGTCGCACGCAAGAAGCCCGGGCGATTGCAGAAGCCATCCTCGCCAACAAACCCAGACATGCCGACGCCCACTTGGTTCGAGGCCTTACTTTGCGGCAGGAGGGTAATGCCGAAGCTGCAGCCGGCGCTTTTCGGGCAGGACTGAAAGGTGAGCGCGGCCATGCCGGCCTGGCGGTGGCTCTTGCAGACCTGCTTCAGGAGACGAGCGGCCCGAAGGAGGCCGAGACGGTTCTCCGGACGGCACTCGCCTACAATCGCCGCTCGACGGTCATCACGGTTCGGCTGGCACAAGTGCTGTCGGCCACGGGCCGTGCGGCAGAGGCCGTTCGCCTGATGGCGAAGCTCGCGGCCGAAGCAGACCCGGACCACACGGTGCTGGCGCAACACGCTGCTTCGCTGAAGGCGGCAGGCCGGCCGGCCGAAGCGATCGCGGTCTTCGAGCGCGCCGCGCGGCTGTTCCCGGACAGTCCTGTCGCGCATCATAACCTGGCGGCGGCGAACGGCGATCTTGGCCGTCACGAAGCGGCGGCGCGAAGTGCAGCCACTGCGCTCAAGAGGGGAGGCAACGCGCCGCAGACCTGGCTTGTCTATGCGCGCGCGTTGCTGGACCAGCGTCGGCTCGACGAAGCCGAGCAGGCGTTCCGGCAAGCTATCGTCCGCGAACCCACCTACCTCGACGCCCATCGCGATCTTGCGCAACTGATCTGGATGCGCACGGAGGACCCGCGCGCGGCGACTGCGCTGCTCGACGCGCATATAACGCAACGCCCGGACGTGGCGGGTCTGTTCGCGCTGCGTGCCAACATCCTCAACCATGCGGGCGACCGTGCGAACGCCTATGCGACGTTGCAGCAGGCGATCCGCCGGCATCCGGACGAGGCCGGCCTGCATCTGGCGGCCGCCGAACTCGCTGGCCACAGCGACCAGCCGCAGGTCGCCGTGGCGCATGCCGAGCGGGCAGTCTCGCTGTCGCCGGGCGGTGAGGCGGCGCAGACCGCCTTGTTTGCCGCATGCGTTGCGGCCGGCGACGCCGAGCGTGCGAACGCTGTTGCACAGGGTCTCGTACAACGGTCTCCGCTCGACCAGCGGGCGCTCGCCTACCAGGCGACGGCGTGGCGCTTGCTCGGCGACCCTCGTTATGCCGAGTTGTACGACTACGCGGCTTTCGTGCGGGCATGGCAGATGGATGTGCCCGACGGTTGGGCGACGCTGGACGCCTACCTTGCTGATCTTACCGAGGCTTTGGGCGGCGTGCACGCTTTCCGCACCCATCCGCTCGACCAGTCGCTGCGGCACGGTAGCCAGGCATCCAACCTGCTCACATCGGAGCAGCCGGTGATCAAGGCTTTCTTCAAGGCGGTGGACGGGCCGATACGGCGCCACCTGGCGGCACTCGGCCGAGGCCGCGATGCATTGCGGTCGCGCAACGCCGGCGATTACCGGTTCCGCGGCGCCTGGTCGGTGAAGCTCCGGCCCGGCGGCTTCCACGTGGACCATGTGCATCCGGAGGGATGGCTCTCGTCGGCCTGTTACATAGCGGTGCCGCAGACCGATGCCGAAAGCCGCGAGGCCTGGATCAAGTTCGGCGAGCCTGGCATCCCGACGCGGCCGGCGCTTGGGCCGGAGCATTTCGTCAAGCCGGAGCCGGGAATGCTGGTGCTGTTCCCATCCTACATGTGGCACGGCACGGTGCCGTTTGCCGCCGGCCAGTCACGCCTGAGCGTGGCGTTCGACTTGCTGCCGGCGGCTCGCAGCTGATCATGATCGCGAGAATGCCCGGGGGCTCCAAAGCCCCCGGGTGACCGTGTCTACTCCGCGTCGGCGGGCTGCATGACCTGGTGTTCCTGCTCACGCAGGCTTTCCAGCTGCTGATGCTTGGCCGCGGCCTGGGCGAGCTGTTGCGGCGTCAGGACCTGGCGCATCTGCAACGCGTTGTTCAGGCGGAGCTCGTCGAGTTGCGTGCGCAACGCCTGTTCCTGCTGCACCAGCGGCGCCAGGTCGGCCTCGCTGACGTTGCCTGGAGCGAGCAGGCGGGCCATGAGCTGTTCGTGCACGCTGCGCATCTGCTGGAAGCTGGACTTGGCCTGGGTCCAGCCGGATTGCTCGATCTGCTTGATCTGATCCTTCTGCGCGTCCGACAGGGCAACGCCGCGGAACATCTCATCGCCATGATGATGCCCGAAGCCTGACGGATCGGCCGACGCGGCGCCTGCAAAACCGAGCAACGCGGTGGCCAGAAGCAAGGGTGTGAGACGCATGAGCGGACCTTTCCAGAGTGGAACAGTCGGCACAGTAGCGGCTGGAAACGCACCTGCGTATGTCGGTCGGTGACGAAGTATGACAGGCCCGGACGTGAAAAGGGACGCATCCTGCGATGCGGCCCTTCCAAAAGCCGAAGAGTTGTTGATCAGAAGCGGGCAGTCACCGTGAAGGTGACGGCGAACGGCTCGCCGGGCAGGCCGTCGTTGAAGGAGGGTCCGGTGTAGTTGCCGGCGACCGGGGTGATCTGGCTGTAGTAGGATTGCCAGTAGCGCTGGTCGAACAGGTTCTGGATGTTGAGGTCGAATTTCACCTGCTTGACCGCCGGAAGCTTCGGTGTCGGCAGGGTGTAGTCGATCAACAGGTTGAAGACCGCAAATTCCGGGATCTTGTGGTTCAGGTCGGTTATCGTCAGGCCGCCATAATTTCCGCCCGTCGCGGCTTTGAGGCTGCTCGAGATTGCCGGGTGGTTGAGGTCGTCGGAGCATTTCCCGTCGCCCGGCAACGAGTTACCCGCGGCATCGGTCAAGGCATAGATGTCGCAGGTGTCGTATTGCTGGCCGGTGTACTGGCCGCTGAACCTGACCGACACCGCATCGCCATCGATGAATGTGTTCTTGTTGTCCCACTCGACGCCGAAGTTCGCCAGCCAGTTCGGGATACCGGAGATCGGCGATCCCTTGATGCCGGCGCCGTACTGGTCCTCGAAGACCGTGACGAACTCCAGCGCGTTCTGGAGGTATTTCGCGAGCAAGTAGGACGTGTTGCCGAACAGCTGCCAGTGCGGCGTGATCTGCCACGTGCCGGCCGCTTCGAAACCCTTGAACTCGCGCTGCCCCGCATTCGAGTACACGGTGAAGCCGGTCTGCGCACCCTGTCCCTGATAGAAGCCGAAATCCCTGTCCACTTTCTGGTAGAAATAGTCGGCCGATAGCAGCAATTTCGATGTGTCGTATTTCACGCCGCCTTCGTACATGTGCACGATGGATGCGAAAGGTGCGCCGCCCGACAGGCTGGGGATGAAATCGGTTGCCGGCGCGAACAACGCCGACTCGCCGGTGCTGCCATACACGGTCAGACCCTTGATCGCCGGTAGTATCTTGTCGAGGTCATAGGACACGTTGAGGAACGGCAGCAGCTCACGGTCCCACTTCTCAAGTTTGTAGGACTTCTCAAGGATTTCCGACGCGGGATTGGCGGTAGTCGGGTTCGGGTTGTTGACGAATGCGTCGTACTCGTGGTTGCTCGACGAGGTGCCTTCCAGCGTTCCACCGGGCGTGATGTGGAGCGTGTTGTCCAGGAAGTCGATCTTGTCCTGGGCGTAGAACTGGTAGATCGTCCGTTGCGCACCGCCGTCATACCCGTTGGGCTGGAACTGGTTGTAGCCGTTCTGGGTGGGCACGTTCGGGGTGCCCCAGATGTATTGCTGCGGCGTGGGCTGCGTTTCCTTGGCGATCAGGCCGCCGACCTGGATTGTGTTATCGATACCGAAATACTGCGGCAGGATGAACGTGGCCCGCGGCTGGATGCCGTAACTGTCGTTGTGCTGTAAGGTAAGCTGCGAGTTCAGGCCACATACCGTTTGATCCGACACCGAGGCCGGGCAGTTCTTGGTGCCGATGAAGCGGGTCGGGTTGTAAGTGAATCGGCCCGGGAGATAGAACGACGACGTCGACCCGGGGCCACCGTAATTCGGTCCGGATAGCGGATTCCCGGCACTGCCGAGCGGCAGAAACCAGTTTGCCGGATAGAAGTTGTAAGGCACCTGCACGAACGGTGTGGGCAGGCCCTGTGCGGCGGACCGGTCGGCCAAGGTGGGGTTCTGATAGCTTAAGAACGAGGTGTCGGAGTTCAGGTAGAATGCCGAAAGTCCGACATTGATGTAGTCGTTGACGTATTTGTCGCCCTTCAGGATCACCGTCAGATAGTCGTTCTTCTGATACTGCGTCACGTCGGAAGTCTTGTAGTTATCGTAACGTCCAAACTCGTTGAGCAGCGGTACGGGCGTGGGTTCGCTTTGCAGGTAGCCGGACCCGGTGTTGTACAGGACCGTCGCCTGGAACTTGGAAAGCCCGTCGTCGAACGGCTTGTCGAAAGCGGCTTCGAAGTTGTTGTAGTGTGCACCCGTGTAATCGATGAAACCATCGGTGTTCAGGTAGTTGAAGTTCACCATCAGTTTTGCGGCGTTGTCGCCGGTGCCGAGAGGGCTATCGACGGCGCCGGTGTTGATTTCCACCCCGTAGCCGAAGGTTTCGAACGAGCCGACTGTGCCGCTCACATCGACGTAGGCGTCGTTTGTCGGGCGTTTGGAGTTGTAGGCGATGGTGCCACCGATCGTTCCGAAAGTATTCTTGTTGGGATACGCGACACCAGGATAGATCGACACGCCGCTGATCTGCGGCAGGGCGAACCGGCTGCCGAGATTGCCGGTCAGGTATGAACCGGTGCCTCCGTTCAGCAGGTCTTGCATGGGCACGTCATCGAGCGTTGCGGCGACTTCCAGGCCGCGCGTCCCACGAATGGAAAGCACGGGCTCATTATAACCGATGCCTTGCTGATACACGAATACCGAGGGAGCTTGCCGCAACAGGGTAGCCGTGCTGCCCGCAACGCCGGTCTGGTCGATCTGCTTTTCGCCGAGTTCCGTCACCGCAGAAGGAGAGTTCTTTTCCTTCTGCAACAGGCGTTGCCCTTTGACGATGATCTCCTCGGGCGCACTCGAACTGACACTCGGGGGGATGGCGTTGCCGTTGGTGTTGCCGTGCGGCGGCGTACCGTTCGTGCTGGGCGGCAGTGTCGGCAAGTTCGCCTGCGCAACCTGCACACCGAGGTTTACCTGCGCCGGCTCGGCTGAAAGGCGCGAAACAGGACCAATGCTGCACACGGCCGCACAGGCCGTGAGCATGAGGCGCTGCCGTGCCGATGGAAAGAGTTGGTTCATAAGAGCTCCACTGCTTCACGTCGGGAGATGACGTTGGTGCAGTGGAAACGCTGACACGCCGCAGCACAACATACAGTTGTCGCTGCAACCGAACTGAAATTAGCCTGTGCTGGTACCGCAACACCCGAGCTTACCAGCGTGCAGGAGCATCAGTTACGCAAGAACTCCGGCCCTAAGAAATTTGTAACGAGTTACTTCGAGTTGCTCAGCTGAAGTATCCAGAGCCGCGCGATTTCTGCTGCGCCCTCTTTTCCACCGACTGTCTTGAGCACCTGAATCGCCCGGGCTTTCTGTCCGGATCGCATATATGCGATGCCGAGATGGAGCCTCGTGTCGTCTGGGTGGCGCAAGCTGCCCTTGCGCAGCCCGGCTTCCATCAGCGAGATGCCTTTCGGGAACTGGCCGTAGCTCACATATTCCTCGCCGAGTGCGGCAAGCAGGTTTCCATCGTGGCTGCCCTGCGCTTCGGCTTCGCGGCCGGCGAGCGCTGCCTGCTCGCTGGCGTAAGTCTTGTTGACCAGGTCCCGCAGCCGCTGCTGTCTGGCGGCGCCGGCACCGGTCCCCAACACGCCGGAGCTGTAGCCCTGATCGACGATGGCCTTCGCCTCGCCGGGCACCGGCACCTGCAACGCGAGCTCGATCATCTCCATCAGGTCGTCCGGCTTGGTCAGCAAGCCTGTGGCCAATTCGAAGCGATCGATGTCCAGCGTCAGGCGGTCGGCAAAGCCCGGCCGCGTCTGCGCACTGTGGATCAGGTTCTGCCAATAGTCCGGCTTCGGATAATACGCCACGAGTTGAACCATCGTGTTGCCGAAGCCTGCCGCATCGCCGGAGGCGCGCTGGCAAGCCGCCAAAAGCTGCAGCTGCTCCTCGGTAGGCCGCCGTCCGGCGCGAACCGTCTCCGCGACCTGTGCCGCCTGCAGCTTGCCGGCGTTGGTGTAGTCCTTGTTGAGGTAATAGGCGGTGATGAGTTGCGTGCGTAGGGCAGCATCGGCTGGGCTGAGCTTGAGGGCTTTCTGGGTCCAGTTGATGGCGGCGGGATAATTCTTCGCATTGAAGGCGATGCTCGCCTCGGCCCTCAGCAGCGTCAGCGTCTGTGTCGGCGAGACGCGGCCGGAATTCAGCAACGTTTCGTAGGCGCGGGCGGCCGTAGCATTGTCGCCCATGCGCCCGGCAATCGAGGCACGCGTCTGCTCGATGACGAAATTCTCGTCCGGTGTCAGCCCTCGTGCCGATGCCGCCACATTCACCTGCGCCATCGCTGCAGGGAACTTGCGGGCGTTCATCAAAGCTTCCGCCTTGGCCAGCGGCTTGCCGACTTCCGGGCGCAGGGCTGCGGCGAAAGCGACTGGCGCGCACAGGCCAGCGAGCGCGGCCGCGAGTGCGGCGCGCTTGAAAAATCCAGTCATCGTCATGGCCCCATGAACTGTTCGTTGCCCACCAGGCCCAGCTTCTGCACACCCAACCGCTGCGCGTCGGCCATCACATGCGCCACGTATTTATACGTGGCGAGCTTGTTGGGCTTCAGATGCACTTCGGGCTGCGGATCGGCTTTCGCCGCGTCGATCAGGTGCGCCTGCAAACTTCCTTCGTCGGGCAGCGCTTCGCCGTTCCACGAGATGGTTCCGTCGAAATCGACGTCGATCGTCACGACGGTCGGTGGCACCGGCGGGGGCGGCGGGTTGCCGGCGGGAAGGTCGAGCTTCACGGCGTGGGTCTGGATGGGAATAGTCACGATCAACATGATCAGCAGAACCAGCATCACGTCGATCAACGGCGTGGTGTTCATGTCCACGACCACGTCCATCTCGTCGCTGTCGCCCCCGGAGGGCATGCTCATTGCCACGGATCGATCTCCCTCGGTGTCATGGGGTGTGGCGTCCTAATTGCCGACATTGTTCGGCGGCGGTTCGGTGATGAACGCGATCTTGTAGATGCCGGCACGCTGCAATGCGACGACCACCTTGCCGACGAACTCGTAGCGGCCGTCCTGGTCGGCGCGGATGTGCACTTCGGGCTGCGGAACCTTCACCGCAATTTCCTTCAGCTTGTCCACCAGTGTGGGAATGTCCGCCACCGGCTTGCCGTTCCAGAAGTAATCACCCTCCTTGGTTACGTTGAGGGTGATGTTCTCCGGCTTGGTCTGCGTCGGCTGGTTACGATCCTTGGGCAGCGACACCGGAACGGTGTGCGTCACCACGGGGATGGTGATCAGGAAGATGATGAGCAGCACCAACATGACATCGACGAGGGGTGTCGTGTTGATGGCCGATACAACTTCGTCCTCGCCCTCGGACGGGCCAACCTGCATCGACATGGATCAGGCGACCCGTGCGGCAACCGGCGCATTGGCTGCGCTGGATGCACCCTGGGCGACGCTCACCCGGCTGCCCGACAGCAAGATGCTGTGCAGGTCGCTAGAGAAGTTGCGCACCTTCTCGTTTGCCGTCTTGTTGCGGCGGACCAGGAAGTTGTAGCCGAGCACCGCCGGAACCGCTGTCGCAAGACCGATCGCGGTCATGATCAGCGCTTCACCCACCGGACCGGCCACCTTGTCGATGCTCGCCTGCCCAGCGGCGCCGATAGCAGTCAGCGCGTGATAGATGCCCCACACCGTGCCGAACAGACCGACGAACGGGCTGACCGAGCCGACGGTCGCGAGGAAGGCAAGGCCGCCCTGCAGACGCGAACTGATGGTTTCCTGGGCACGCTGGATGCTCATGGTCACCCAGGTGTGCAGATCGATCGAATCCGTCAGCGCACCCTCGTGGTGCTCGCTGGCCGACATGCCGTTCTCGGCGATGTAGCGGAACGGGCTGGACGGCTTCAGGCGGTTGATCCCGTCGCGGACCGATGCCGTCTTCCAGAAATCCTTGTTGGCCGTGCGGGCCGCGGCGAACACCCGAGCCTGCTCCCAGAACTTGGTGATCATGATGTACCAGGTGCCGAGCGACATGATCGCCAACATGATCAGCACGGTCTTGGAAACGTAGTCGCCGGTCTTCCACAGGGCGCTCAGGCCATAGGGGTTCTCGACCGTCTGGGTGCCGTTGCCGTTGTCGACCGGGGCGGCAGCGTCGGGTGCGGCGCCCGGAGCGCCGGGCGGCGTGCCGGTCGTGGATGCTGCGTCAGGCGTGCCGGGAGCGGCGGCGCCCGGAGCGCCGGGTGCTGCGGCGTTGGGTGCGGTCGCGGGAGCGCCGGCTGCAGGGGCGGCAGCTTCGCCCGGGGCCGCTGGTGCCGGCGGTGCGGCGGGCGCACCAGGCGGCGGTGTCTGCAGGGCGGGCGGGGACGTCTGAGCGAAGGCAACGGCTGGCGCCATCACGCCGACCCCGAAGGCGACTGCCAGGGCGAGTGCGTTCGAACGGACGATGCTGGTCTTCTGCATATTGGATCCTTTGTCACGACCCAGCGCGGATCGGTTTTTCTGCGTTTGAGCGAAGCTTGACGCGATGGTGGCTGGCTTAATCGCCGCCGGACAACTTGAATGTGAGGCTGGTGACGTGGCCGGCCGAACGTACAGGCTGTCCGTTCGCCATTGCCGGGCGATACTTCACCCTGCCGCTGCGCAGCCAGTTCAGGACGGCCGAACCAAAGCCGCTGCCACCGGTGACGTTGCCGAGTGTGCAACCTGTTGGGCGGCCATCAGCTTCGATGTCGCATGTCACCACCACATGGCCCTCGCGCCCTTCCTCGAGATATTGTTCGGGGAAATCGGGCTTCGATCCGCCGGTGGAAACCGGGCCCGAGCTGGGGCCGGTCACCTGCGGGGCCGCCACCGGTGCCGGTTTGGTCGGCACATACGGCGCCGGCGCTGCATGTTGCACTGCCTGGATCACATGCGTTTGCTCGGGCGGCGGCTGCACCTGGATTTCCGGCGGCGGGATAAAGGGCGGGGGTGCTGTCACCGGCACTTCGGGCGGTGGCGGCGGGGGAGGCGGCGGCGGCGGCTTGGTCTCGTCTTTGATGATCTTGGTTTCGACCGGTGCCTTGATGATGTCGACGATCGTCGAGCCAAGCCCGTTGATCAGGCCATAGATCAAGAAAACATGCAGGATCACGACGATGCCGATGCCCACGATGTGGCGGGTCGGGTTCCTGTTCTGCTCGGCGTAGTTCATGCCGCGCGCTCCTTCATACAGTCCGCTCTCCTGTCCAGGGTTGCTAACCCGCACAAAACCAAACCGGTTCCCGCTGCAATGCGCAGCATCGACGATTTCGACACATCCGTTTTCCGAGGTGACAGGTTGCCCGTCACGTCTTCATTCTGCCTGCGCGGCGTTCATCGGCAATCCGAACAATCAGCACGTGAATACCCACTGCGTAAATGCGCTGCATCATAGGCTTGCACGAACCGTTCCACGGCACCTGCCGAGGTATGGCAGGGAGGCTAAAAACTTCGTCATCGATGAGGCTATTCCGAGGCTGTGGGCCGCCGCAAGCCGTCCCCGGCTTCCCCTCCAAGCCGGACAATCCGGCATAGCCCCTATACCGGCTTTCCGGCGGAGGGCAACGCCCTGCTTACCCAACGGCGCAAATCTGCGGATTTCAGTCACGCCATGCGGGTGGACGGATGATTCGCGGTGCCTGTCAGGCAGCCGAGACGGACAATCCTCCACGTGGTGGCGGCTTGCGGATCGCGGACAGCAGCGCTCGCACCTCGGCGCGGGCGGCGATGTGACTCATGCCCAAGGATATCTGCAGCCCGGCCTCGCGCACGTCCATCAGCGTCAAACCCTGCAAGTACAGCTCGCGGAAGATGACCCGTTCGCCAAAGCCCTTGACGGTGCGGAAGCCGATGCGTTTGGCGAGCGCTTCCAGGGTGGTTCCCACATCGCGCTTGTTCCGCATTTCGGTGCTGCCCATGCGGTTGCGCATGACGATCCAGTCGATGCGCGTGCGGTCGCGTGCAAACCGTGCCTTGCGGGCTTTCCAGACCATCTCGCTGTAAATGCTGGGGTTGATCACCGCATGGTTGTCGGGATCGACACGCGCGAGCATGGCGAAATCGACGAAGCTGTCGTTGATCGGGGTGATCAGCGTGTCAGCCGCCGCATGGGCCAGGCGGGCCAGGTTGGTATCGGCGCCCGGGCAATCGATCACGATGATCTCGCAATCGGCCGACAACTCGGCAAGCGCGGCATCCAGGGCGGCGCGCTCCTCCGCCTCGGCCTCGGCACGGCTGTCGATCTCGCTGCGGAAGACGCTGGCGGCATGCGGCACCGGCAGGTCGACCCCGTGCCGGGCTGCGTAGGCAACACGGGACGCAAGATAGCCGGACAGCGTTCCTTGACGCGCATCGAGGTCGATGGCGCCCACGCGGTAGCCGTCGCGCATCAACCCCACGACCAGATGCATTGCCGTGGTGGACTTGCCCGAACCTCCCTTCTCGTTGCCGAGCACGATCAGGTGGGCGCGCTGTTCGAACGAGATGGTGGACACGCCGCAACAACTCCCGCAGGGGATTGCGTGTATGCCGCGTGCAGCCGAGTCTTGCCAGACGCGCCGGTTGAGACGAAACGGGCAGCCGCTCCAGGGAAGCCCACCGGCGGGAACGGAGCGGCAGGCGCGGCGTTGCGGAGCATCAATGAACACCGAGACGGATGGTGCCGGGGTTGACGATCCGCTGGCTGTGATCCCGCATGAGATCGTGCGGGAGTGCCAGGATTGCGGGCTCTTCCAGGGTTTGGCGGTCCTGCAGCCGGGCGAGGCGGCGTATTGCCGCCGGTGCAACGCGACGTTGCGGCGCGGCCGGCGGGACAGCCTGAACCGAGCCCTGTTTTGCTGCATTGCAGCACTGGTGTTATTGATCCTCGCTCTACAGATGCCGTTCCTCGACCTGCGGAGCGTTGGACGAACCTATCAGGCGACCCTGTTCACCGGCCCGGTCCAACTGGAAGGACACGGCATGTGGGAGATCAGCGCCGTCGTGCTGGTCACCCTGATCTTCGTGCCGGTCATCCAGCTCGTATTGATCCTGACGGTGTTGCTGGGCCTGCGGACCCGGCATCCTTCGCGCCGGCTGCCGATCCTGTTTGGATGGGTGGAAAGCCTGCGGCCCTGGTCGATGGTCGAGGTGTTCCTGCTCGGAGCCTTCGTCGCCTACACGCGGTTGCAGGCGATCGCCGAAGTCGAAGTCGGTCCCGCATTGATCGCGCTGGGAGGCGTGATGCTGTGTATCGTCGCCGTGGATGTGGAGCTCGATCACGAAGACGTGTGGGAGACGCTGGAGGCGCGCGGTTTGTGCCTGTCCTTGCCGGCGCAGCCCCAATACGGGCTGATCGGCTGCGACATCTGCCGCAAGGTGCTGCACGCCCGGCCGGGTACCCGGTGCCCGCGGTGTTTCTCCCGCCTCAGGGTCCGCAAGCCAGTCAGCGTGAGCAGCGCCTGGGCGCTGACGATCGCTGCCGCGGCGCTGTACCTGCCTGCCAACATCTATCCGATCCTGACGCTGATCCGTTTCGGCCGCGGCGAACCGAGCACCATCATCAACGGTGTCATCGAGTTGGCGCAGGCCCGCATGTGGCCGCTTGCCATACTCGTGTTGATGGCGAGCATTGTCGTGCCGTTGTTCAAGCTGGCGGCATTGTGCGTGCTGCTGATCATGACGGGTGAAAGCTCGGTCACCCGCCTGCGCGACCGCACCCGGCTGTATCGCTTCATCGACAGCATCGGGCGCTGGTCGATGATCGACGTGTTCATGCTGACGATCCTGGTGGCGCTCGTTCGCATGGGCTTCATCGCGACGGTATTGCCGGGCGTCGGCGCCATCGCGTTCGCCTTTGTGGTGATCCTGACGATGTTCGCGGCGGCCCGCTTCGATCCCCGGCTGATGTGGGACCGTGCCGCGGCGGCCGGGCATGACCTCGATGCCGAGGATCTGGAGAGCCCGCGGCGCCGGCGTAGGGTGACGCTGGAGCAGAAGGCATCGCCGGCGTGAGCGGGGCCTCGCAGGGGCAGGGCGGCGCCGGCGATCCCGGTGGTGGCGGCCAACACACGCAAGGCCCCAACACCAACGTGCCGGATGCGGTGGTGAGGCGGCGACGCCGGTTCTCGCTGATCTGGCTTATCCCGATCGTGGCCGGCGCTATCGCGATCTATCTGATCTTCACGACGCTGGCGAACCGCGGCCCGTTGATCACCATCACGTTCAAGACCGGCAGCGGCATCAGCGCGCAACAGACCCAGGTGACCCACAAGGCCGTGTCGCTCGGCATGGTCGAAGACGTGAAGCTGTCCGACGACATGCGCACGGTGCTGGTGCACGTACGGATGAACCGCCAGGGCGCCACGATCCTGACCGACCATGCGCGGTTCTGGGTGGTGCGTCCGCGCCTTTCCACCGGCAGCATTTCGGGTTTGGAGACGCTGGTGTCCGGCGCGTATATCGAGGTCGATCCCGGCCCGCCGGGCGGTGAGGCCAAGCGCGATTTCGCGGGGCTGGACGATCCCCCCGGGAATCGCTCCGACGAACCAGGCCGGGCATATACGTTGAAGGCGGCGCGGTTGGGTTCGCTGGGTCCGGGCGCACCGATCTTCTACCGCGATGTGGAAGTCGGCGAAGTGCTCGGCTACGACCTCGGCGATGGTTTGGGGCCAGTGACGATCAACATCTTCGTACGCCAGCCTTTCGACAAGTTCGTTCATCAGAACACACATTTCTGGAACGCTTCGGGTATTTCGGCGAATTTCGGCGCTTCCGGACTGCATGTCGAACTGGAGTCCTTGCAGGCGATCCTGTCAGGGGGCATCGCGTTCGAGACGCCGCATCAGCGGATGATTGCGCCGGTGAGCAACGTCGATGCGACGTTCAAACTTTACGAGAGCAAGAACGATGCGGACGCAGCGGGCTTCCGCAAAAATATTCCGTTCGTCACCTACTTCACCAGTTCGGTTGCTGGTCTCGCCCGTGGCTCTTCGGTCGAGGTGTTCGGCATCCAGATCGGTACGGTCACCGACGTCCATCTGGTCATGGACGACACGACATCGAAGATCCGCGCGCGCGTCGCCTATGATCTGCAGCCGGACCGGGTGTTCCCGAGCGAGCAGGTGGACCGCGAGAGCGACCCTTCCGTGGTGACGGGTTCACTCGTTCGGCAGGGCATGCGTGCGGTGCTGGAATCGAGCAGCTTCATCACGGGCCAGAAGGATATTTCGTTGCAGTTCGTGCCGAACGCGCCGATAGCGACGATCGGGCGTGAAGGCGGCGCCATGGTGATGCCCAGCCAGGGCGGCGGTCTCGACAACATCATGTCGTCGTTCAGCGACATCGCGGACAAGCTGAACCAGATCCCGTTTGCCGATATCGGACGCAACCTGGACGAGACGCTGCACTCGCTGAACCAGACCGTCAGTGGGCCGGACGTGAAGAACGCGTTGCAGAAACTGAGCGAGACGCTGACGGACGTGCAGCATCTCGTACGGCATGCCGACCAGGGGTTGACGCCGGTGCTGCAGAAGCTGCCGAAGATCAGCGCCGACCTGCAACAGGCGGTGGCGCGTGCCAACGCGGCGCTCGGCGAGGGTGGTTATGGCGGCAATTCCGATTTCCAGCGCGGCGTGGCGCGGGTGCTCGATCAGGTAAACGATGCGGCGCGCAGCATAAGGTTGCTGGTGGACTTCCTCGACCGCCACCCAGAGGCGCTCATTCGCGGACGCACCGCGCAGGCAGGCGAACGATGAGATTGTATCCCGCCGTAATCACCATGCTGGCTGTTGCCGGCTGCTCGTCGCCGGACCCCGTGTATTACACGTTGGCGCCGGTGCCCGGTGCTGTGGTGCATGGCGCTGCATCCAGCATCGAGGTGAGGCGCCCGGGGTTGGCCGGCTACCTCGACCGATCCGACATCGTGTTGAAAAGCGCGTCGTACCAGCTCGACGTGAACAGCGGCGTTCGCTGGGGCGAGCCGCTGGGCGACATGATCGGCCGTGTCCTGACACAAGACCTTTCGCAGCGGCTTCCCGGCGCCAGCGTGTTCGCGCAATCGGGCGCCATTTCGGCGGACCCGTTCCTGCGCGTAGAAGTGGACATCCAGAACTTCGACGAAGATGCGTCCGGAGCCATCGTGCTGAACGCCCAGGTCGCTGTCGAACGGGGTGTCACCCACCAGCCGGTCGCCACCCGGCATGTGTCATTGACGACCCAGCCGGGCGGTGCGGGCGCATCCAATCTGGTGGCCGGGATGAGCCTGTTGCTCGGGCAACTCGCCGACCGGGTAGCCGCCGATATCGGCACAAACCAGCCGGCGATCGCGTTCCGGTAGTTATTTTCCGGCGGAGTTGTAAGCGCTCATTTGCCGGAATAGTTGTAGTTCACCTGCTCCATCTCCGTGCAGGTGCCTCCCCCTTGTGCCGGGTAGGTGATCGTCTGCGTCGCTATGCTGGACCGTGCATCGATCTGAGTCGTGGTGCTGTCGAAGGTGCCCTTCACCACCGTTGCCGCAGGTTCGTTCCGGATGCTGTAGGCGCCCGACCAATGTGTAACGCCTTGCGCCGGCGTGGCGGGAAACACCGAAACGAACTCGCCCAGCGCGCCAGGCAGGTTGTAGGGGTACCAGTCGGCAGCGCCGGTCTTCCCCGGACCCGGGTAATAGAAACTGGTTGCGTAGTAATCGCCTTGCTTGTTGGTGCACTGCCCCGCACCGCCGCTTACGCTCGCACCGGTGACCAGATGGACCGCATTGTAGTAGCCGACCATCCCGGGCGGGACCGTGGCCGCGCGTGCGGCCGTGCCCGTCGACAGTAAGACGATCGCAAAAGCACTGTTCAGCCGGAAGTCTTTCGACACCCTCATCTCCTGTTATACTGATGTATGCAGCACAACAAGAGTATAGAACCTGAGAATTCCTAGCAATTGACGTGACAGCGGTGCTCAATCTGCTGCAGCGCGATCCAGCGTGCGTCCAAGCAGTTCGATCTGCCGCGCGAGGCGGTCCAGCCGCTCATCGTTGCCGGCGACTTCAGTGCGCTGTGGCCAGGCGCGGCCATCGGCCATTGCCTGCAGCGCGTCGGATGCCCATTCGCCGGCCTGGCCGGGCGAGATTGCGGAGCCCACCGCACGATCCACCGAAATAGCGGCCAGACGCCCTGCGATCCGGCGCAAAGTTGCGTCGGCAACCAGCACAGCCTGCAGCCGGTCGCGCTGGCCACGCCGTGGTTCATGCATCGCACGCTGCAACGAAGCCTCGAGGTTGTTGCTGGCAAGACCGGCCTGGCGCCGTTCCCGCCCGGGATCCGTGACCGTGGGACCGAGCACGGCGCGGGCGTAGGCAGCATGCGCTCTGATCGCCAGAGCAAGATCGCGGCGCACCTGCTCCGGCTGCCAGGCAGGCCACAGCACCGCGTTGGCCAGGATCGCGATCAGGCCTCCGAGCACCGTGTAGCCGGCGCGGGCCAGTGCGATGGAGGTCTGATCCTCCAACGGACGGATCTGCTCGACCAGCAGGATGACCACCGGCGTATAGACCGCGATGTAGACACCGTAGCTGACCTGCCGCACCGCCAGCGCCAGCGCGCCCAGGACGGGCAGCAGCCCCGCCAGATGCAGCCTCGTGTGCATCAGCGCGGACAGGCCGGCAGCCACCACGCCGCCGAGAAGTGTCCCGCCCACCCGCTCCAGCGTGCGCTGCCAGGTGGTGGCAAAGAACGGCTGCATCACAAGAACCAGCGTGATGGTCAGCCAGTGTGTATAGGGACCGTGATGGATCATCGTGCCGGCCAAAGCGGCCGTTACGACCAGGGCCACACGCAATGCGTGGCGCAGCGACGCCGATGCCAGATTCCAGTTGGCGGCAGCAGGCGCGGTCAACCTTTGACGCCAGGGCACGCCCGCGTCGCCCTGTGCGCCGCTGCCCGGCAGGTACTGCGCGGGATCGATCAGCTTGGTCGCGACCCGCAGGCGTTCGGCGATGGCTTGCGTTATCGGCGCCAGGTGCGGGCAGGCCTGGGTGTCCCTGACCAGCATCCGTATGGCGCGTTCGAACCTCGGTGGGTTGCGCATCTGCTCGCGCTCGATCGCGTCGGCCATGACCCGCAGCAACGGGCGCAAGCGGCGCAGCAGGGCAATCGCGGCAGCATGGCTGGCCGCACCGGAATGCTCCAGAATGTCGGAGAGTGCGATCAGGGTCGCGAACAGTTGGTCGGCGGCCTCCAGCCGCACCAGGTTCTGTGCCGCCGGGCCACTGGCGGGGCCGCGCGCATCGACGGTGTCCATCAAGGTGGCACGGGCCCGCTCGATGGCCGAACGCACGGCCCCACGCCCGGCCCGCGCCTGCGACTCCCAGCCGGCATCGGAGTGCAGGTCGCCGCGGGTTTCGGCTTCGATAAGCTGCAGCATCATGCGGGACAGGTTGGCGAGCGCGTCCCACACATCGGCGACTGCGCGGCGGGCGGGGCCATAGGGGTGGATCCGCCACAGCACCAAGGTCAGCAGCAACGCCCAGGCGCCACCGGCGGAAAACAGGGCCGCCACGTGCAGCGCGCTCCATAGGCCGAGCGGGTCATCGGTGCCGAGCAGCAGCACGACGGCGAGCAGATTGCCAAGCGCCTGCGCCGGTGCGCCCCACACGCGCAGGAAGCCGGTGCAGAACAGGGCCGGGCAGGCGAAAGCAAGGGTGGCGATGATCCCGGCGCTGCGGATCAGGCCGAAGCCGCCCAGTAACGCCGCGCCGCTTGCGACGAAGATCAGCAGGATGGGCAGCCTGCGCCGTAGCGGGCCACCGGGATCGACGATGCAGGTGAGCAGAGCGCCAAGTGCGGCGAGCGACAGCAGCGGCTGGTTCAGCCACACCGACGCCGCTACCGGCAGCGCAGCCGCCATGCCGGCCCGGACGCCCTCGGCGATGCTGATGGCCCGCAGGTCGAGACCGATCGGCAGGCGGGTCGGATCGGCACCTGGGGTGCGGGTGGTGCCGCGCGGACTCATGAGAGGTGTCAAAGCAGGCCGGAGGCACAGCCGCAAGGCGGACGGCGGATGCGGTCGCTGGCCGGCGGTTGCCCGGACGGGGCTTCAATCGGTCGGCGGATAGCGTTTAGTTTTGGCGCGCGGAAGTTGTCTGGAGTGTCAGATGAGTGTCGATGCCAAGCGTGCCCGCGAGCTGGCGCGAGCCTTGCCGGCGGTGCACGAGGTGCCGCACTTCGACCGGCTGGCGTTCCGCACCCCGCGCAAGATGTTCGCCACGCTTGGACCGGCCGGCGATGACCTCAACCTGATGTTCGATCCGCACCTGCGCGACTTCTTCTGTGAGCAGGCGCCGCACGCTTTCGCTCCGGTGGCAGGCGGCTGGGGCAAGATGGGTGCGACCCGCTGCGAACTTGCGGCGGTCGATGAGGCGACGCTGAACTCCGCGCTGATTGCGGCTCACCAGCTTGCGGCGCCGAAGTCCAAACGGCGGTAACGGCCCGCCATCCCGTCGCTCGAGTCTTCCGGTCCAGCGGATTTCCGGCAGCGTCGCTCCGTGAAGCCATTTTTCCTAGGCTGATCGAACCTGCGCCCGATGCGTTTGAAGCGGAATTGGAGATTTCGCGATCGTCCAAAACCACGGAGGCAAATCGTTGCAAGTTGTCATTTTTCAACGACGAATTAAAAACGAGAAGTATATTCAATTCCAGACAAGTAAATTCATTCGCGCGAGACGTTTCCAAAAAGCATTGATTTTGGTTTACCGGTCGGAGGGATCAAACTTTGTTTGCGATTGTGCTCTTTCGTTGTTGATCTGACGCGCAGTCTTCCAATATACTGCGTGGGCACCCGCGAATAGGTGGGTGACGCACATTAGGAGTTTAATATGGTTGGTCGTAATCGTTTCTTCGTTACCCATATCGCTGGGATCGCTTTTGCTGCGGTTGCCATTGCGCCAGTCGCCGCCCCGCACAATGCGGTTTCCGCTGCGCCGGCCGCTGTTGCCTCGAAGTCCGCGCCGAGCGCGCTCAACGGCAAAACGCTCCAGGCGACTCGTGGTGCCGCGCAGGCGACGCGGATGGATGACGATGACGGGCTCGGCGCGCTGATGCATCACCGCTATCCCTGATCCAGGGCGTTCCTGGTCACGGAGACTGTTCGCAGACTCTCCTCTGCTGCGTCGATGCACTGCTCCGGAAACGGTTGGCGTGCATCAGCAGCGGAGGGGAGGCGGTCTCGGGCTTATCTCCGGTGGCGGCCGTTATGACCATGCATCCGGGCGGCCGTGGAGCCATCGCCGGCGTTGCATCCGATAGTTGTTTCGGCGAGCGTTTCGAGTATTATTCTACCGTCCCGTGCTTTCGATCCGTCGGTTAGGGACGCTGACGATCGTGACAGGGCCGCCAATGTCGTGTGCTTTCCCCAGATGGCGGATACCGATCAGGAGAGTTCTACCGGCGGCGTTGTTGATGACGGCCCTTGCTACGGGATCCCGGGCCGCCGCCAGCCAGTCAACCTTCCGGTCTTACGACACGGACCAGGGCCTCGCGAGCCTGGCCGGCACATGCATGATCCAGGATCACGCAGGCTACCTTCTGGTCTGCACGGAACATGGCGTGTTCGCCTATGATGGGCGGCGTTTCACAAATCTAGGCCAGGAGCAGGGTCTGCGGTCGGGCGGCGAGATCTTCGATCTTGCGGCCGCCCCCGACGGGCGGGTGGCTGTCCGGTATGCCGACGAGTTGTTCGTCTCGGACGGACCTTCGGACGCGGCCCATGCACCTGCCTCGTTACGTTTCCGATCGGTGTCCCATCCCGGAGTCTCGTTCTATGACGAAAAGCCGCATCGCCTCGTCCCGTGGCGGGACGGCTTCGTTCTTCTCGCCGGAGACACCCTCGAACGGGTCGTCGTTGCGAAGAATATGCCAGCAACGATCGAGAGCATGGATTATACCCCGGCGGAATCGAGGTTGCTGTCGGGCGGACGGGCCGTGTTCTCGGTCCATGGACATCTTTGGGAAACGTTCGACCGCGGGCGGATATGTGTTGCGGATCCGGGATCGGTCGTCTGTTCCTCGCCGGGGACCGGGCTGGACAGCGAGCGTTGGCTGGATGTGGTCGAGGGATCGGACGGCGGGGTGCTCGCCCGGTCCCCGACATCGGTTGCTACTTTCGATTCAAGGCGAGCCCAGTGGTCCGTGACACTCCTGCCCGACCAGGGCGATCGTTACGACAACTACCAAGGCAGCCTCGGCTTATACAGGACCCCCGACGGGGAGCTGTTCACCCAGGCGGATCACGGTCTGGCCATGCTCACGCCGGATGGATGGCGCGTGCTCACAGTGGAGGACGGGGCGCCGGCCGGAACGATCGTAGGGTCGATGACCGACGCGACCGGACAGTTCTGGTTTTACGTGCTCGGGGCGGGGCTGGTCCGTTGGATGGGATACGGACACTGGGAGTCTATCGGGAAAGCGAATGGTTTATCTGACGGGTTTCCCTGGCAGACGGCGCGCTCACCGGACGGCTCGCTCTGGGTTTCGACCGATACCGGCGTCGATGAGATTATCCGGTCGGGCTGGTCCCTGCGTGTCGGCAGGGTGCTTCCCGGTTCCTCGTTCGCTTTGACGGCCGGTCCGCACGGGAAGATCTGGAGCAGTTCCAAGGAAGGGGTGCGTATCTTCGATCCGGTCACCGGCGTCGAGGCGCGGCTTCTCGTCCCGCCCGTGAACGCGATCGTTGCGGGTTTGAATGGGACCGTCTGGCTCGCGACGCAGGAGGGGCTGTACCGGGTCGATGACCGATCGAGCCCTCCGGGTAAGCCGGTGCTTCAAGGCTCGCCGCGCGCCCAGGTGGTCAGCCTGGCTTGCGACGGTCTGGGCGGCGTTTTCTACCTGTCGAGCGGCCGTTTGCGGCATTTGCTGCGGAATGGCAGTGACGTTCCGGTGGCCGGTGCCTGGCCGACCGAGGGGTTCGAGCCCGGGCAGTTGGGGATCGGCCACGATGGTTCGATCTGGGTTGGCGGGTCGGGTGGGCTGTACCGGTTCACGGTGTCGGCCGACAAGGTGGTCAGCTACCAGCCGGTTGCGGCAAGCGATACCAGGACCAATACGATCGACGCTGTGATGATCGATCATCGCGGCTGGGTCTGGATCGGAACGTCGCTCGGGGTGTCGGTCTATGACGGTCATCGCTGGGTCTCCGTCGATGCGGATGCCGGCCTGATCTCCAACGACGTCGATGAGGGCGGCATCAGAGAGGACCCGGACGGGTCTGTCTGGATTGCCACGACGCAGGGCCTTTCGCATCTTCTTGACCCGAAATCCCTGTTTGCCAGCCACCCGATACGCGTGGTCGTCAGCAGCGCCCAGCTCGGGAGCCGTGCCGTCGATGGGCGGCATCTGCCGTACACCGAAGACGCCCTCTCGCTGCAATTCGGGACGCCGAGCTATGGGTCGGAGCGGTCGGTGAAGTTCCGCTATTCGTTGTCCGGTGTCGATTCCGGCCCTGTCGAATCGTCGACGGGCCTCGTGAGATATGCGTTCGTGCCTCCCGGGCAGCACGTGCTCACGGTCGTCGGCTACGACGAGCTTACGCACCAGTCATCGCCGCCGGCCACATTGGCCGTCGATGTCGATTACCCGTGGTGGCAGCAATGGTGGGCCGAAATCCTTTGGGCGTCCGCCGCGGTGTTGGCGCTGGCCGGCATCATGCGTATTCGCTTCGGCGTCATTCTGGCGCGGCAGAAGGAGCTTAAGCGGCGGATCGCGGAAGCGACGGAGCAGCTGAGATACGATCGGTTGACCGGGCTGTTCATCCGGTCGGAGATCGAGGAACGTCTGGCGCAGAAGTTGGCCAGTGCGACCTATGGCAACGAACTGGTTGTGGCGCTGCTGGACCTGGACCACTTCAAGCACGTCAACGACACCTATGGGCATCTCGGCGGCGACGATGTGCTGCGTGCACTGGGCCGCCTGGTATCACGCGATATATGGGACGGCGAATATGCCGGCCGGTACGGCGGCGAGGAAATCCTTCTCGTGCTCGACAACACCGATGGCCGTGCGGCGGAGCGGGTCGTCAATCTGTTGCACGCGGTTCGCGGTATGCCGTTCGACGCGGCCGGGCATAGCATCAGGGTGACCTGCTCGATCGGGGTGGCCTGGGCGATCGCCGGCGATGACTGGGAGTCGCTCGTCGGCCGTGCCGACGATGCCCTGTACGAAGCGAAGTCGTCGGGTCGCGATCGGGTTGTGGAGAGGCGCCACGAGAACCCGATCGTTCGCCATGCGAGAGCAGGGCGCAAGCCGATGCCGAGTGCCGCCGCCGCCTCGCGGTAGCTGACCGGCCGCGTGTTCGGAAGACGCGGCCGGTCTGGTGTCAGCTGGACGCCGGAACGATCAGGCCGCCTTCGCCATGCCGCGCAGGACGTACTGCAGTATCCCGCCATGCCGATAGTAGTTCACCTCGTCCAGCGTATCGACGCGGCAGATCAGCTTCAGCTCGTCGGTTGTGTTGCTGGCGCGATGGATCCGCATCGTCAGGTCCATGCGGGGATGCAGATCGGCCAGGCCGATGATGTCGATGGTTTCGTCGCCCTGAAGCTCCAGCGAGTGGCGTGTGGTGCCGGCCGGGAACAGAAGGGGCAGAACGCCCATGCCGACCAGGTTCGACCGGTGGATGCGCTCGAAGCTCTCGGCGACCACTGCCTTGATCCCCAGCAGCATGGTGCCTTTCGCCGCCCAGTCGCGTGAGCTGCCCATGCCGTATTCCTTGCCGCCGAACACGACCAGCGGAACCCCTTCCGCCTTGTAGCGCATGGCCGCGTCGTAGATCGGCATCGTCTCGCCGCCGGGGTAGTGCCGCGTCATGCCACCTTCGACGCCGGCCACCATTTCGTTCTTGATCCGGATGTTTGCGAAGGTGCCGCGCATCATCACTTCGTGGTTGCCGCGCCGGCTGCCATACGAGTTGAAGTCCTTCTGCAGCACCTGGTGTTCACCGAGATAGGCGCCGGCGGGCGATGCCTTCTTGATGCTGCCGGCGGGGCTGATGTGGTCCGTGGTGATGTTGTCACCGAGCAGCGCCAGCACGCGCGCGCCGGTGATGTCGCCGCGTGCCGAGGGCTCCATCGTCATGCCCTCGAAATAGGGCGGATTCTTCACGTAGGTGGAGCCGTCGTTCCAGCGGTACGTCTCGCTGCCGGTTTCCACCCGCAACGCCTGCCACTCCTTGGTGCCCTGCGTCACGACGCTGTAACGATCCAGGAACTGCGCGCGGGTCACGCTGCTGGCGACCAGCTCCTCGATTTCCTTGTTGGTCGGCCAGATGTCACGAAGGTAAACGGGCTTGCCGTCCGAGCCCTGGCCGAGCGGCTGGCTGGTGATGTCTTCGCGGATATTGCCGAGCAGCGCATAGGCGACCACCAGCGGTGGGCTCGCGAGGTAGTTGGCGCGCACGTTCGGGTGCACCCGGCCCTCGAAGTTGCGGTTGCCCGACAGCACGCTGACCGCGACCAGCTTGTTGTCCTCGATCGCGTCGGCGATCGCTTCGTCCAGCGGGCCGGAATTGCCGATGCAGGTCGTGCAGCCATAACCGGTGGTGTTGAACCCGAGCGCGTCGAGGTCGGCGGTCAGGCCGGACTTGTCGAGGTACTCGGTGACGACCTGGCTGCCGGGAGCAAGGCTCGTCTTGACCCAGGGCTTCGGGTGCAGGCCCTTGGCGCGCGCCTTGCGGGCAACCAGGCCGGCAGCGACGAGCACGTAGGGGTTCGACGTGTTGGTGCAGCTGGTGATCGCCGCGATCACCACGTCGCCGTGGCCGATGTCGAAGTTGCGGCCGGTGGCAGGGAAGCGGACGCCGATATCGTTGGCGGGCACGCCCTGGTTTTTTGTCATGTCGGCGAGGAACGCGCGGGCGGCATCGGTCAACGAAACTCGGTCCTGTGGGCGCTTCGGTCCGGCCAGGCTCGGCACCACGCTCGCGAGGTCCAGCTCGACGGTGTCGGTGAACACCGGGTCGGGCGTGGTGCTGTCGCGGAACATGCCCTGAGCCCTGAGATAGGCTTCCACCAGCTCGATGCGGGCTTCGTCGCGGCCGGTCAGATGGAGATAGTCGAGCGTCTTGCGATCGACCGGGAAGAAGCCGCAGGTGGCGCCGTATTCGGGCGCCATGTTGGCGATGGTGGCACGGTCGGCGACCGACAGGTGATCCAGTGCCGCGCCGTAGAACTCGACGAACTTGCCGACCACGCCCTTCTTGCGCAGGATTTCAGTCACGGTGAGCACCAGGTCGGTGGCGGTGGCACCCTCGGGCATCTGGCCGGTCAGCTTGAAGCCGATCACGTCGGGGATCAGCATGGCGATCGGCTGGCCGAGCATGGCCGCTTCCGCCTCGATGCCGCCAACACCCCAGCCCAGCACGCCGGCGCCGTTCACCATCGTGGTGTGGCTGTCGGTGCCGTACAGAGTGTCCGGGTAGGCGAAGGTCTGGCCGCCAGCCTCGCCGGTCCAAACCACCTGGCTGACATATTCGAGGTTCACCTGGTGGCAGATGCCGGCGCCGGGCGGGACCACGCGGAAGTTCTGGAACGCTTCCTGGCCCCAGCGCAGGAAGGCGTAACGCTCGCCGTTGCGTTCGAATTCCACTTCCACGTTCTGCTGCAAAGCTTCGGGTGTGCCGGAGAAATCCACCATCACCGAGTGGTCGATCACCAGATCGACCGGCACCAGCGGGTTCACCTTCTGCGGGTCGCCATTGAGCTTGAGGATGCCGTCGCGCATGGCGGCGAGATCGACCACCGCCGGCACGCCGGTGAAATCCTGCATCAGGATGCGGGCGGGTTTGAACGGCACTTCCTCGGTGCTGCGGCCGTCCTTCAGCCATCCTGCCACCTTGTGGGCGTCGGCGACCGTGTAGCTGGTGCCGTCCTCGAACCGGAGCACGTTTTCCAGCAGGATCTTGAGGCTGACCGGCAGGCGGCTGACATCGCCGATGGTCTTCCCGGCTTCAGGGATCGAGAAGTAGGTGAACTCGCGGCCCTGCACCGACAATGTGCGCTTGGTCTGAAGGGTATCCTGGCCGGTGGTCATGCGTGCCGCTCCTGCGTCGATCGATCGGGTTTGGCGGGCGTTATACGCCGGAGGTCCACCCCCACAACCCCGTTCAGATCGGGCGCAGCCGTATGGCAGGCAAGCTTTGCTTGCGAAACAAGCCTGCCTCCTTTAGCGGCATACGAGGAGCGGCGTTGCAAAGCGGCATGCGAAGGTACGGCATCGAGGACGAGACCTGGTTCGAGGCGACCCGCACCGGGTTGGAACGCCGGGGCTTCACGCTGCGCATCCAGCCCCGCTCGATCATCATCGACAAGGATGGCCGGCTGCCGCGCATCGTCGGCAGCGCGCGCGAGTTCCTGGAATTCGCCGAGCGGCAAGGCTTGCTGATCGACCCCGCGTCGTTCGATGCCGCCGACCTCTATGGAGACGGACGATCCGACCTGACCCGGCGGCAATCGGATTCCCCTTTCGAGAGGCCGTATGACGATCTTCGGCGCGACGACCTGCCGGCGCGGGAAAGCGTCAGCGTCCTGGCGGATTTGCGCCGTCCGGACGTGAGTGCCGTGGAGCTGCGCCTGGCGGAGCTGCAGTTGGAGCAGGAGCGCCTGACGACCGAGCGCCGCGCGGTCAGGGTGATGAAATACGAAAAGCAGTTGCTCGAGGAACGCTGCGCGACGCTCGAAGCCGAGCTGGACCGGTTGACGGCAGTAGCGGACGAGGCGGTCAAGCAGCGTGACCTGTGGCAGATGTCGGCGGCATCGGCCGAGGAGCGGCTGCGCGTGATGCAGACCGACGATGGCCCGCCTGCCAAGCGGGGATCGGACAAGAAGTTCGACCAGCTCCGGCGTTTCCTGGCGCGCGAACTTCATCCCGATCTCGCCGGCGAGGACGGCCCTGAGAGGAAAGTGCGCGAGGCGCTGTTCAAACGGGTGTGGGCCAAGATCGAACAGCTGCAGTGAGACGGGACTCGGCTGGTGCCGGCGTCGTTGTCTGAGGGCGGTCCCGCAGTGCCGTCCCAGGACATCCGGGCGAACCCGATGCGGCTGTTGGCTGACGGGTTGAGCGCGTTCCGGGGCGAGCGGCTGGTGCTGGACCGGGTGAGCTTCGGGGTGGCGGCCGGCGGCGCGTTGCTGCTGCTGGGGCCGAATGGCGCAGGCAAATCCACCTTGTTGCGCGCATTGGCCGGATTGAAGCGCCTGGATGGCGGCCGCGTGCTGTTCGATGGCTCCGAGGACCGTGCCGGCCGGCTGGCTTATCTGGGGCATCAGGACGGCATCAAGCCGGGGCTGACGGCAGCGGAGAACCTAGGCTTTGCGGCGCGGGTGTCCGGTGGAGATGCTGGCGCCGCGCTGGACGCGCTTGGATTGCGGGCGCTTGCCGGGTTGCCAGCGCGCATGCTGTCCGCGGGGCAGCGGCGCCGTCTGGCGCTCGCGCGGCTGGCCGTGTCGAAAGCAGCCCTGTGGTTGTTGGACGAGCCGACGCTCGGGGTCGATGCGGCCTCTGTGCAGGCTTTCGGCGATCTGCTGGCCGTTCATCGCGCAGGCGGGGGCGTGGTGGTGGCGGCGACGCATCTGCCTTTGCCGTTGCCGGGAGCCCATGAGTTGAACTTGGCGCCGGCGTTTTCATGATGGCGTTTGCGGCCTTGCTTGCGCGTGAATTGCGGCTCGCGGCGCGGCATGGGGGCGACACGTTCGGCGCCCTGCTGTTTTTCTTCGTTGCCGGATCGCTGTTTCCGCTGGCGATCGGTCCGGCGCCCGAGACGCTGTCGCGATTGGCGCCCGGCATCGTGTGGGTATGCGCGCTGCTGGCGGCCTTGCTGCCGCTCGACCGGCTGTTCGGTGCCGATTTCGAGGATGGATCGCTCGATCAGCTCAT
Organism: uncultured Acetobacteraceae bacterium; assembly: GCA_964657885.1. GTDB lineage: Bacteria > Pseudomonadota > Alphaproteobacteria > Acetobacterales > Acetobacteraceae > BOG-908. The sequence continues at coordinate 34,403 of CAZZWO010000006.1, forward strand.
GTTGTCCGGGCTGCCGGGGAGCATGGTGGCGCTCGGCAAGGCGCTCGCGCACTGGCTCGTGACAGGGCTGCCGTTGCTGGTGGCGGCCCTGCCTCTCGCGGTCATGTTGCGCCTTCCGGAAATTGCCTTGCCGGCGCTGCTGGGAGGGTTGCTGCTGGGCAGCGCGGTATTTTCGCTGCTCGGCACGGCCTGTGCAGCGATCGTTCTGGGCGCGCGTCGAGGCGGGGTGCTGCTGCCGGTGCTGGTGCTGCCGCTGACGGTCCCGGTGCTGATCTTCGGGGCCGGGGCCGCCGACGCCGCTTCGGCCGGGCTCACCGCGCGACCGAACCTGCTGCTGCTGGCAGCCTATCTTGCGGCATGTCTGCCGCTCTGCCCGCTTGCCGCCGGCGCGGCGCTTAGGGGAGCCCTGGACTGAACGCGGTGCCCGCAACGTTCAATATCCGGTCGCACAATAACCTTTTCTCAACCTGTATCTGCAAAGTTGCAGGGCTGGCCTGTTCTGTGCACCGCACCATCGAATGTTGTTGCCCTGGCCTGGCTTTTCGCTCACGTTTTCGTGAGGAGCAAGGTATGTTGGATCGTCAGGGTTCGTTCGGTGATTGGTGGCGCGGTGCGGTGATCTATCAGATCTATCCGCGCAGCTTTGCGGACAGCAACGGCGACGGGGTGGGCGACCTGCCCGGGATCACCGCTCATCTCGACTACGTGGCGCGCCTCGGCGTCGATGCGATCTGGCTTTGTCCGGTGTTTGCCTCGCCGCAGCGCGATTTCGGCTACGACGTTTCGGATCACACGAAGATCGACCCGTTGTTCGGGACGCTTGCCGATTTCGACGCGATGGTTGCGCGCGCGCATTGCCTTGGGTTGCGGGTGCTTATCGACCAGGTCTGGAGTCACACGTCGGACCGGCACGAGTGGTTTGCGCAAAGCCGGATCAGCCGCACGGCCGAACGCGCGGACTGGTATGTCTGGGCCGACCCGGCAGCAGACGGTACGCCGCCAAACAACTGGCTTTCGGTCTTTGGCGGCGCTGCCTGGACGTGGGAGCCGCGGCGCCGGCAATATTACCTCCACCATTTCCTGTCACATCAGCCGCAACTGAACCTGCAAAATCCTGATGTGCAGGACGCCCTGCTGGAGACCGGCCGGTTCTGGCTCGATCGTGGGGTCGATGGCTTCCGGTTGGATGCGGTGGATTTCTTCACGCACGATATTTGTTTGCGCAGCAATCCGGCTTTGCCCGCCGGCGGTCCAGCATCGGCAAAACTGTTCGGACGCCAGCTGCACGTGCACGACATGATGCAGCCGCAAACAGGAGATTTCCTCTCCCGCATCCGAACGTTGACCGATTCGTATCCAGGCGCGGTTACGTTGGGCGAAGTGTCCAGCCAGGACGGCGCCTATGAGCGATGCAGGTCCTATACGGGCGGCTCGCAACTGGACATGGCGTATTCGCTTAGGCCGGCGCGTGGTGCATTCGACTGGGCTGGCGTAAGCGGTTTGATCCGGGAAGCTGCACGGGATGGCGGCTGGCTGGCCTGGTCGTTCAGCAACCACGACGTGGAACGGGCAATCAGCCGCTGGAACCCAGCACCCGGCGAGCGCCCGGACCCACGTTTTGCACGCCTGTTGATGGCGTTGCAGATGACCCTCCGTGGTAGCGTCCTGATCTACCAGGGCGAGGAGCTTGGGCTGACCGAAGCCGAGCTGACGCAGGAGCAGTTGCAGGATCCATTCGGGATCACCTATTGGCCGGAATTTCGCGGACGGGACGGCAGCCGTACGCCGATGCCCTGGCAAGCCGGAGCGGACAATGGCGGCTTCAGCGACGTTGCACCCTGGCTGCCGATGCCGGATGCTCACCGTGCGTTGGCTGTCGATACGCAAGAGTGTGACGAGGGCGCTCTGCTTTACGATTGGCGGCGGTTCCTGTCGTATCGGCGGGCTCATGGCGCCCTGGTGAACGGCGCGCTGATACCTCTCGACCTGCCGGAACCGTTCGTTGGCTTCATCCGGCAAGACGCCGGTGAGCAGGTGCTGTGCTTGTTCAACCTTTCGGGTCACGAGGCAATGTGCCCCTGCGCCATCGCAGGTGCGCCGGATCGCCTTGGCCCATTCGGCACGAGCTTTGTGGCCGGTTCCAACGACCTGTGCTGGCTGTCCGAGAAAATCGTTGCCTTGATCTGACCGAAACGTCGGCGGGTGAGGTCCGACAGCGCGTTCTTTGCCGCCTCTAAGGACAGGGTTCCGACGCCGCTTCCTCGAGCCATTGGCGCACTGTGCCGAAGGCTGCGCGATGGTGCACGGACGGTCCGATTTCCTGGACCGCGCGGCGATGCGCGCCGGTTGCGTAGCCGGCGTTCTGGTCCCAACCATAATGTGGAAACCGGACGGCCAGGCGGCACATCGCGCGGTCCCGAACCACCTTCGCAACGATAGACGCGGCGGCGATTGAGAAGCATAGCGCATCGCCGCCGACGACACAGTGGATGGTGCAGGTGAGCTTGGGGCGGCTATTGCCATCGACCAGTGCCACGTCCGGCGGCGTGGGCAGGCGCATGACCGCGCGCGCCATCGCGAGCATGGCCGCGTGCAGGATGTTCAGTCTGGCGATTTCGGACACCGATGCGGCGCCAATGGCGATTTCAGCGGTCCGGCAGCGTTGCAGGGCTGCGTAGGCATTCTCCCGCTGTTCGGCGGTCAGCTTCTTCGAATCGTTCAGCAAGCTGGCGAGGCCAGGTGGAACGCCCTGGGTGAAAACAACGGCAGCCGCCATGACGGGGCCGGCCAGCGGGCCGCGGCCGACTTCGTCCACGCCGGCAACCCGGCCAGTGTGCTGCGACTCGATCGCGTAATCCGGCATCGCGCGACCATACGGGACGCGGCGCCGCGCATGGAAGCCGCGTCAGAGGTGGCGGATCGCCTGGCCGGTTCTGGCGTGGATCATCCGCGCCACGATGCTGCGGTGACAATCATGCGGCGCACGCTCGAAACACAGCAGGCAGGTCGGCTGGGCACCCACCAGCTCGGTTGCGCCGGCCAATGCCTCGATCGCATCGCCGGTCAGCATGTGGGCATCGAATACCGCATGCATCTCGGCGGAACGGCCTGCGCGGGCGGCGTCGCGGCCCGGCTTCGGTGTCCCGAGACGCCGTTCGTGAATGTAATTGATGCCGTGCGCCGCGAGTGATGCGGCGAGTACATTCTTGGAGAAGCCCGCTTTGCGGGACAGCGGCACAGCTCGGACGTCCAGGACCGTCCTGACGCCGGCCGAACCTAGCAGGTCCAGCAACTGTGCCTGCACCAGCCCCTCGTAGCCGATCGTGAAGAGGTTGGGCGTCGCCATGGATCGGAGATGGATGATCGCGGCTGAAGAAAAAGGGCGGAGCATGGTGCCCCGCCCTTTTCGG
>CAZZWO010000007.1:0-37367 GCA_964657885.1 uncultured Acetobacteraceae bacterium
GACCCGCATAGGGACCACGTTCTCGCAGGTAGCCGGTTCACGGTCAGCGAGCACCATGGCCATCACGAGCATCACGGCCGCGCGCATGAAAATCACGCGCATGGAGGGCATGGCCACACGCACTGGTCGGTCATCAGGGCGGCGATCCAGCGCGCCCAGCTCACTGAAACGGTCAAGACGCATGCGCTCGGCATCTTCGGCGTGCTGGCCGACGCGGAGGGGAAGGTGCATGGCATCGCAGCCGACCAGGTGGCATTCCATGAGGTCGGCGCCGCGGATTCGATTGCCGACATCGTCGCGGCAGCCTGGCTGATCGACGCGCTCGGCCCCGCGAGCTGGAGCGTCGGCCCGATCCCGCTCGGCTCCGGCCTGGTGCAAACCGCGCATGGCCGCCTGCCGGTGCCGGCCCCCGCGACGGCCATCCTGCTGGCCGGCCTGCCGATGACCGATGACGGCATAGCGGGGGAACGGGTGACGCCGACCGGCGCCGCCATCCTGCGTTATCTACGGTGCGGCGCCAGGCCGGCGGGGCTGCTTATGGGTGCGACCGGCATCGGCTTCGGCACCCGGACCTTGCCGGGGATCAGCAACTGCCTGCGCGTCCTGACATTCGATATGGCGCAGGGTGACGCGTCGTCCTCCTCACCGGTGCCGCATAGAAGCCTGCTGGTGGTGAGCTTCGAGGTGGATGACCAATCGCCGGAAGACCTGGCGACCGGGATCGATCGCCTGCGAGGCCTGGCCGACGTGCACGACGTGCTCACCATTCCGGCCTTCGGCAAGAAAGGCCGCGTGGCCATGCACGTTCAGGTGCTCGCCGCGCCCAGTGCCGAGGAAGCGGTGGTTGGCGCGTGTTTCGCACAGACCACCACGATCGGCCTTCGGACCCAGCTCGTCTCCGCCCGGGCGCTGCCGCGCCGGATCGCCCAGGTCCAGACGGCAGCCGGGCCGGTGCGGGTGAAGCTGGTGGAGCGTCCGGGCGGGCCCACCTCGAAGGCCGAACTCGACGATCTGGCGCCGGGCGAAAACCATGCCGCGCGCTCGCGCTCGCGGCGCGATGCAGAGGATGCCGCATGCTGACACGGCTGGACGAAACCCTCCGCCGCATCGGCCCGATGGCAATCGCGGTCAGCGGCGGCATCGACAGCCTGACGTTGGCGACCGCCGTGCATCGCATCGTGCCGGGTGCCACCATGCACCACGCAACCTCGCCCGCGGTGCCGCGGGAGGCGACCGAACGCACACAGGCGCAAGCGCAAAGGTTCGGCTGGGCACTGGATGTGTTCGATGCCGGTGAGTTCGAGCGCGCGGAATACCGGGCCAACCCGGTGAACCGCTGCTTCCACTGCAAGGCCAGCCTGTACGGCGCCATTGCGCGGCGGACGGCCTTGCAGATCGTGTCCGGCACCAACACGGACGATCTTGGCGAGTATCGGCCCGGCCTGGATGCGGCGCGCGGCTATGCGGTCCGTCATCCGTTCGTGGAAGCCGGCATCGACAAGGCCGGCATACGCCGCCTGGCGGCGGATCTGGGGCTGGGCGCGCTGGCTGAATTGCCCTCAACGCCTTGCCTGTCCAGCAGGATCGAGACCGGCATCGCGATACAGGCGCCGGTGCTCGGCATGGTGCACCGGGCGGAGCAGATGGTGGCGGCCGCGCTGCAGCCCCGCACCGTGCGCTGCAGGGTGCGCCGCGCGGGCGTGGTGATCGAGCTGGACGAGGCCACGCTGTCGCGGCTCTCACCGGGACAGGCAGACGGCCTGGCACAGCAGATCGCCGGCCTGGGCCTGGCGCGGCCGGTCTCCTTCTCGGCCTACGTCAACGGCAGCGCGTTCGTCCAGCCCGGGTCATGACCGATTTCGTGCTGGACTATCAGCGGCCGGAGCGCATCGGCTTTGGCGAGGCGATCTACTGCGCCGGCAAGACCACCGGCCAGATCGATGCGATCGTGCGCGATGCCGATGGCAGGTCGGCCCTGCTGCTGACCCGCCTGTCCGGCGACGTTCACGCTGCTTTGGAGACGCGTCATCGGCTGGATTACGACGCGCTCTCGCAAACCGCATTCTTCGGCATCGAGCGCCCTGTGCAGCGCGCGCCATGCGACATCGCGATCGTTGCTGCCGGCACCTCCGATCTAGCGGTGGCGAGGGAAGCGGCACGCACGCTCGAGTTCAACAACGTCGCACCGGTGCTGATCGCCGATGTGGGCGTCGCCGGGCTGTGGCGGCTGTTGGCGCGCATCGAGGAGTTGCGGCGCATTCCTGTCATCATCGTCGTGGCCGGCATGGACGCGGCACTTCCCACGGTGCTGGGCGGGCTGGTCCCCGGCTGCGTCATCGCAGTGCCGACATCCGTCGGCTACGGCGTCGCCACCGGCGGGCGCGCCGCGTTGGATGCGATGCTGGCAAGCTGCGCGCCGGGTATCGTCGTTGTGAATATCGACAACGGCTACGGCGCCGCGTGCGCCGCGCTACGGCTGGTGGGTGTGCTGGGTCGCGCACCGTAAACCGCTGTCCTGATCTGAGGGGTTCGCATGGATCGTCGATCATTCATCAAGGCGACGGCGCTGGGTGCCGCGTCCGCTGCCGCATCGGTCGCGACGTCGGCGCAGGCCGAGGCGATCCCGGGCACCGTGCCGCATCCGGTGACGCTGGTCGGGAAATCCGCGGAGAACACCACGCAAGGTGGCGTGGTGAAGGCGACCGGTCCGGTGACCTCCAAGCTCGCGCAGCATCCCGACATGAAATACCGGCCGCTGGGCCGCACCGGCGAGCGGCTCTCGATGATTGGGCTTGGCGGCTTCCATCTCGCCAAGCCGGGCCGCCTGAATCCGAACGAAGCGGTGAAGCTGGCGCAGGCGGCGATCGATTCCGGCATCAACTTCTGTGACAATTGCTGGGACTACAACGACGGGGAAAGCGAGACGCGTCTGGGGAACGCGTTGCAGGACGGATATCGCGACCGCGTTTTCCTGATGACCAAGATCGATGGCCGAACCGGGAAAGCCTTCCAGGAGCAGCTGGACGAGTCGCTGCGGCGCCTGAAGACCGACCATCTGGACTTGCTGCAGTTCCACGAGATCATCCGCCCGGACGACCCCGAAAAGGTGTTCGCACCCGGTGCCGCTCTCGAGGTGGCGCTGCGCAATCGCGAGCAGGGCAAATTGCGCTATATCGGTTTCACCGGGCACAAAAGCCCGGCGATCCACGCGCACATGTTCGCGGTGGCCGATGCACACGGGTTCCACTTCGACACCGTGCAGATGCCGCTGAACGTGATGGATGCGCATTTCAACAGCTTCGAGCAGATGGTGCTGCCGATCGCCCTGAAACACCACACCGGGGTGCTGGGCATGAAGACGTTCGGGGACCCGTTCATCTTCGATGCGAAAGTGTGCACGCCGATGGAGCTGCTGCATTACTCCATGAGCCTGCCGACGACGTTGCAGGTGTTGGGCATCGACAGCATCAACATCCTTCGGCAATCGCTCGAGGCGGTGAAGACCTACGCTCCCCTGACGGCCGAGCAGCGCGCCTCGATCCTGGGAAAATCGCTGAAGGTGGCGTCGGATGGTGCGACCGAGCGCTACAAGGTTTCCAATCATTTCGATGGGACGATCAACCACCCGCACTGGCTCGGCTAAGCCGATCCGATGCGGCGGTGGGCGGTTGGACGGCCGGGCGGCTTTCGGGGCCGGTTGCTTTGCTTGTATGCGGGTTTGCTGACGGCCAATCTCCTCGCCTGGGGCTGGGCGCTGATCGCTTTCAGGACGCATCCGGTGCTGGTCGGCACCGCGTTGCTCGCCTATGTCCTCGGCCTGCGCCATGCCGTCGATGCCGACCATATCGCGGCAATAGACAACGTCACCCGCGCGCTCATGCAGGATGGCCAAAGGCCGATCGGCGTCGGGCTGTTCTTCTCGCTCGGCCATTCCACCGTGGTGATGCTGGCTTGCGCAGCACTGGCCGCCGCGTCCGTCACGTTCGCCGGTTTTTTCGCAACAATGGAAGCGTTCGGCGGCGTTGCGGGAACGTTGGTGTCGGCTTCGTTCCTGCTGGTGATCGCGTGCATGAACATGGTCGTGCTTGCGCGCCTGTTTGGAACTGCAACGAGGTCGCGCGCGGGGGAACCGTGTGTGGCAACCGAAGCAGATGGCATGCTCGCCGGCGGCGGCATCCTTGCCCGGCTGCTTCGGCCGGTATTCGGCCTCATCCGCCGGAGCTGGCACATGTATCCGCTGGGTTTTCTCTTCGGCCTGGGTTTCGACACTGCCACCGAGGTTGGTCTGCTCGGCCTGTCTGCGTCCCAGGCATCGCACGGGCTGCCGGTCTGGTCGGTCATGGTGTTCCCGGCGCTGTTCACCGCAGGCATGGCCCTGGTCGACACCACCGACAGTATCCTGATGGTCGGCGCGTATGGCTGGGCTCTTGTCGACCCGGCCCGCAAGCTGCGCTACAACATGGTCGTTACCGGGCTGTCGGTTATCGTGGCGCTGACGGTCGGCGCGATCGAGGCTCTTTCACTGACCCAGGACAGGTTGGGATTGAAGGGCGGTTTCTGGAACGGCATCGCCAGCCTCGACGCCGATGCCGGTACGATCGGTTACGGCGTCACCGGCCTGTTCCTGCTCTGTTGGGCCGCCTCGTTCATCGCTTCGAGAAAGCCCGCGATCGATCCGGCCGGGAACGAGGGAGCGCCCTAGGCGGGCGCGGCCGACATTCGGGTGCGGCCGTTGGATTTCAAAAGAAAGGGCCGGAGACTTTCGTCCCCGGCCCCAACTTACGAAGCAGCATCCCGGCGTGAGCCGGAGCAGGCTCAGCCGATGCTTTCGCCGTGCAGGATGGTGTCCAGGCCTTCCATTTCCTCATCGGGCGACACGGTCAGGCCGATGGTGAACTTCAGCGCGAACAGCAGCACCAGCGAGACGATGCTGCTCCATACCAGGGTCACGGCAACCGCCTTGCACTGGATGATGAACTGAGCCAGCGAGCCGTCGGTGCCGCCGATGGTGGCCGACGCGAACACGCCGGTCAGCAGCGCGCCGACGATGCCGCCGATGCCGTGCACGCCGAAGGTGTCGAGGCTGTCGTCATAGCCGAGCGCATGCTTCAGGTATGCCGCGGACAGGAAGCAGATCACGCCGGCTGCCACGCCGATGACGATGGCGCCGCCCGGCAGCACGAAGCCGGAAGCCGGGGTGATCGCCACCAGTCCTGCAACCGCGCCCGAGATGATGCCGAGGACGCTGGGTTTCCCCTTCAGCACCCATTCGGCGAACATCCAGGCCAGGGCAGCAGCGGCTGTGGCGATCTGCGTGACCGCCATCGCCATGCCGGCGCGGCCGGTGGCGCCGACCGCGGACCCGGCGTTGAAGCCGAACCAGCCGACCCACAGGAGCGAGGCGCCGATGACCGCGTAGGTCAGGTTAAACGGCGACATGTTGTCGTGGCCGTAGCCGCGGCGCTTGCCCATCACCAGGCAACACATCAGGCCGGCGATGCCCGCGTTGATATGCACCACCGTGCCGCCTGCGTAGTCGAGCGTGCCCATCGTGGACAGCCAGCCGGTCGGCGCCCACACCCAATGCGCGATCAGGCTGTAGGAGAAGATCGACCAGCCGACCATGAAGATGCACATGGCGGAGAACTTCATCCGTTCGGCGAACGCACCGGCGATCAGCGCCGGCGTGATGATCGCGAACGTCATCTGGAACATCATGTAGACGGTTTCGGGAATGGTGTACGGCGCCGGGGTCACGCCGGGCACGCCGTTTCCGAGCACGAAGCCGGTATCGTCCTGCTTGCTGAAGCTCGCCTCGATGCCGTGCAGCATGAAGCGGGACGTGTCGCCCACCAGCGAATTAAGCGAGAACCCGCCCAGCGAGCCGGCGGGGCCGTTGGTGAAGGCGAGGCTGTAGCCGCAGACCGTCCACACGATGGTCACCAGGCAGCAGATCGCGAAGCTCTGCATGACGGTGGCTAGGATGTTCTTCTTGCGCACCATGCCGGCGTAGAACAGCGCCAGGCCCGGAATGGTCATCATCAGCACCAGCGCCGTGCTGGTCAGCATCCACGCGGTGTCGCCATGGTCATAGGCCGGCGCCTTGACCGGACCGGCCGGAGCGGCGGGTGCTGCAGCCGGTGCAGCGGCGGCGGCGGGTGCCTGGGCCGCTGCCGAGGGCGGGGCAGAGGCGGCGGGCGGAGTGGCGGGGGCGGGTGCAGGCGTCTGGGCAACGGCAACAGCGCCGGCGAACACCATCGGCAACACCAGGACGAGCGCGGCTATCCGCGCCTTGAGTGCGGTCAGTTTCATGGGTTTTCCTCTCACAGGGCCGCCGCATCGAGCTCGCCGGTGCGGATCCGCACGGCACGCTGGATGTCGATCACGAAGATCTTGCCGTCGCCGATCTTGCCGGTCTGGGCAGAGCGCATGATCGCCTCCACCACGGCATCGACCTGGTCGGAGGCAACCGCGACCTCGATCTTCACTTTCGGCAGGAAGCTCACGTGGTATTCCGCACCACGGTAGATTTCCGTCTGCCCTTTTTGCCGGCCGAACCCCTTCACCTCGGTGACCGTAAGCCCCTGAACCCCAAGCGGCGTCAGCGCCTCACGCACATCGTCGAGCTTGAAGGGTTTGACGATGGCTATCACCAGCTTCATCTCAGCACCCTCTCTCCGCCGCCAGCCCAATGCGGGACGCGGCGAGAGCGAGGGCTTTCAAGAACCGTGCCGGAACGGTTCCGGCCAATCGTCTCACAAGATCGGGATGCGTGCCTATGTTTTGGGCAGCTTCAATGACATCGGTGCAAAGGAAGACAGCGTGGCCGGAGAATCACTAGGCGCGGCGGTTGATGTCTGTGTCGTCGGCGCCGGTCCTGTCGGAGGGGCGCTGGCCTGCCGGCTGGCGAGCGGGGGGTTGCGCGTCGCCGTCGTGGACCGGGCCGCGCTGCCGCCCATGGAACACCCGGATTTCGACGGGCGCGCCTATGCCATCGCCGCCGGGTCCCGCCCTTTGCTTGACGAAGCGGGTATCTGGGCCGGACTGCCGCTGCCGGCCGGCCCGATCGAGCAGATCAGAGTGTCGGACGGCAAGCCCGGGCGCCCCGCGTCGCCGCTGTTCCTGCATTTCGACACGCGGGAACAGGCGGACGGGCCGGGGGGCCCGCTGGGCTGGATGGTCGAGGCGCGCAGCATGCGGGTGGCGCTGAACGCCTGCCTGCACGCCAGCCCCGGCGTCGCGGTGTTCGCGCCGGACACTGCCTCGGTCACCCGCGATGCGTCGTCGGCCACGATCCGTCTGGACAGCGGCGTCGCGTTCCAGGCCAGCCTGGTGGTGGCGGCCGAGGGCCGGAACTCACCGTTGCGGCAGCAAGCCGGGTTGACGGCCGCGCGCTGGTCGTATCCGCAGGCCGGCATCGTCTGCGCCATCGCCCACGAAAAGCCGCACGGGCAGACTGCGCTGGAGCATTTCCTGCCGGCCGGGCCGTTTGCGCAGCTGCCGATGGCGGCGGGCGAGGCGGGCGAGCACCTGTCGGCGATCGTCTGGACCGAGCGCGACAGCGTGGCGCCGCGATTGATGGCGCTGGGCGACGAAGCCTTCACGGCGGAGGTTGCGGTCAGGCTCGGCGACCATCTGGGGGCGCTCCGGCTGGTCGGGAAGCGGTGGATCTACCCCTTGTCGGCGATGTACGTGCACCGCGTGGTGTCCGAGCGCCTCGTGGTGATCGGCGATGCGGCCCACGGCATCCATCCCATCGCCGGCCAGGGGCTGAACCTCGGCCTGCGGGATGCGACCGCGCTGAGCCGGCTGGTGCTGGAGGCGCATGCCGCAGGGCAGGATGTCGGCGCGCCCGGCCTGCTCGCGCGATACCAGCGCACCCGCCGGATGGACACCGTCTCCATGCTGCTGGCGACCGACGGGCTGGACCGGCTGTTCAGCACCGACAACCCGCTGGTGCGCGTGGCGCGCGACCTCGGCATCGGCGCCGTCCATCGGCTCCCCAAGCTCAAGCGCGCGTTCATGCGCCAGGCCATGGGCATGCATTAGGCGGCCTCGCATGTTTGGCGTGCCGGGGAACGCCCGACCTGACCCATCTTAAATCTCGGCCATGACGCGACCATGTCACTGCCAACAAAAGGGGAATACGCGCATGGCCAAGCTCGGTCTGTGTGGGGAACGGCTGGCCAGCGAGGTGTCCCGTGAGGTTTGGGCGGCGGTGCGCGAGCAGGCGATCGCGGCCATCGAGCATGACCGGGTAATGGCGGACGGCATCCGCGATACCGTCCTGCAGCACGATAACTTCGCCGACGCACTGGCCCACCGGCTCGCCCGGAAGCTGTCCGACTATGCGATCAGCATCGGCACGCTGGAAGGCATGTTGTGCGAGGCGCTGTCGGCCGATCCTTCCATCGAGGCGGCGGCGCTGGCCGACCTGACTGCGGTGCGCGACCGCGACCCGGCCTGTCCCGACCTGCTGACACCGTTTCTTTTTTTCAAGGGTTATCACGCGCTGCAGGCCTATCGCTTCGGCAACTGGCTGTGGAAGCGCGGCCGCCAGCATCTGGCGTGCCACCTGCAAAGCCGCTCGTCGGAGACCTTCGCCGTCGACATCCATCCCGCGGCGCGGCTCGGCCAGGGATTGCTGCTGGACCACGGGACCGGCGTCGTGGTCGGCGAGACGGCGGTGATCGACGATGACGTGTCGATGCTGCAGGGCGTGACGCTTGGCGGCACCGGCAAGCAGTCCGGCGACCGCCACCCGAAGATCCGCCGTGGCGTGCTGATCGGCGCCGGTGCCAAGGTGCTGGGCGGCATCACGGTCGGCGAGGGCGCGAAGGTCGGCGCCGGCAGCATCGTGCTGGAGAATGTACCGCCCTATACGACGGTGGTTGGCAACCCGGCACGGATCGTCGGGGTGCGGCACACGCAGATGCCCGCGTTGACCATGGACCAGACGCTGCCGCCGCTTGATTACGTTATTTGAGGAACGTGCGCGGGTGGGTTTGAGCTTTTGATGTCGAGTTGGGAAACGGGCTTACATCGACATCATCAATCACGTGGGTTGCGGCGGAAGGCGCTTCGCTTTTCCGCCCTACGTTGACGTTCAGAGTAGGTTGGCTTGCCACCTGATTAGGGTTCCGTGGATGCGGCGTAGGGGTTGCATCGCCCTGGCGGTCAGCACGGCGGTTTGGGTGACGGCGCGCTCGCGCAGGGTGCGTCTGGCCGGCGGTGGCGATGCGGCATCGACGCCGGACCAGCGGATGAACGCCCTGGCCGGGGCGACGCTGTGGTCGATGCCGGGACCAAGCTGGCTTAGCAGCATGGCCAGGCGATCCGGCGCGAGGTTGCCGCCGGCTTCGCGGATGAGCGCCGAGGCCGCCAGATGGGCCTCGTTGCGCTCGGCGCCCGCCAGCGCCGGGAAGGCCGGCGATCCGGCGGCCGGCGGCCTGTCGCGCCTCACCCTGGCCGCCAGGCTGACATCCGGCCCGACATCTTTCCTGAAGGCAGCCTCGACGGTCTCGCGGTAGAAATCGTCGGCGGTGATCCGACCGGCATCCACGGCCAGGGCGCGGCCCTGCAGCGCCTTGACGGCTGTGGCGGCCCAGAACGCAAGGAAGCCGCGGTAGCGCTCGCCGGGGCCGATGCGGCGCAGGTGACGCCAGCAGCTTTCCATGCCGTAGGCGAGGTCGCGGCTGCGAAGCTCGGGCAGTTTCACTCCCATGGCGAGCACGGCCTGCCGGACGGCCGGGTGGGAGGCGTTGCGGGCCAGCACCAGCAGCGGCGCCACGGTGAAATAGCGGTTGCGCTGCACGGCAAGCAGGGATTGCGCCGATGCCCATTGCGAGACCGGGTCGCGCAGGATCACCACGTGCAGGGCTTCGGGGAAGTGCTGCTCCATCCAGGCGGTGCGGCCGAGCGAGCGGCAGAACTTCAGTACGCTGACCGGCCGTGGCGCCGCGGACAGGAGCAGCGAGCGCAGGTAGCTTGCGAGCTCGGGGTCGTCCTGTGCGGGGGCGAGGAAGAAATCGTCGAAGGCGAAACGCTCGCTGTAACCGGGCACGCCCCTGATGCCGGGGCGCATGAGGCGGCCGAACTCCTCGAAATAGGGCGCGGTCTCGCTGTGGTTGGACGCCCACGAGCCGGGGCGCAATGTCCGGGTGTCGGACATCCGGAGGCTCGCCAGTTGTTCGTGCAGCGGTTCGTAGAGGGCGTGCACCTGCGGCTGCTCGCGGCAGCGGCTCCATATCCAGGTGCCTCCGCTGCGCCATCCGGTATGCAGGAACACCGCGCGCGAAGGCGCCGCCGGGGCGTGCCCGTCCGGCTCCATGGCATGAAGCGGCATGCGCTCGGCCCGGCGCGAGTTGGGGGCGTACAGTGTGAACTCTCCGTTCCGGGGCTGGCAGGATATCACCACCCCGCAGCCTCGCGGCCAAGCACGACCTAATCATGCAATGGCCTGTGCATGGAACCGCAAAATCAGCCGGCTTACCTTTCGTGCCAGAGGCTCACCGGCAGATGTCAGAAGGCGGCGTTGACCTTCAGCAGCACCGATCCGTCCTCGCCCTTGGCGCGGCCGAAATCGGCCTGCAGGTCGATCAGGCCGGTCAGCGTGCGCGTCATGTCCGCCGCTGCCCCGAAGCCGACGCGCCCGTAGGTGCCGGTGTAGCCGGTAAGCGGGTCGGCGATCGGCAGGCCCGCGCTGAGGAAGCTGGTTTGCGCCGAACGCCTGGTGTCGAGGAACTCGCGCTCGGCGGCGAGCAGCCAGTGCGGGCGCAGCTTGATGCCGGCGACCCGCGCGTCGATGCTTGCCTGCAGGCCGGCCTGCCCGACCAGGCTGTCGACGCTCTGCCGGGCGACCGACTGGGTCAGCAGCGCCTCACCCGATTCGGTGTAGGCATCGACGACGGCGTTGGTGAAGTTCAGGCCGGCGACCGGGCCCCAGATCAGGCTGCCTGCATGCAGGGTGACGCCGGTGCTGGCGCCTGCCGACCAGGCATGGCCGTTGGGCGTGAACCTGATGATGTCGCCTGTCAGGACGGCGGCGCGCTCGCCGGCCTGGCTGTCGAAGCGGCTATAGGCGCCGGTCACGTCGAGGTAGGCGAGCGGGCTGAACAGGCTGGCATACGCGCCGCCCTGATAGGCGTTGTAGCCGAGCTTGCCGGCGCCGTAGTCGAAGCTGGCGGTCGGCTGCCCATAACCGCCCGCCGCGCCGACGATCAGGCCCGGCAGCACGCGGATGTCGGCGCCGCCGATCACCGTCCCGGTCTGGTAGGCGAACCCGTCCGATCCGCCGGCCGACTCGCGGCGGCCGGTTCCGTAATGGCCCTGCAGATAGACGCTGAGCGCGCCTTGCGGCGGCGCGCCGGCCCGCTGGATGTCGAGCCGTTGCGCCAGGCTCTCGGCGAAGTCCTGCGCCTGGATGATCATCAGCTCGCTCTGGCCGCCGATCGTTTCGCCGGCCTGCAGCTGGTTGGCGACGACGCGCGCCAGGTAGTCGTGGATGCCCGTCGTCGGGTGGACGCCGTCCCAGAACAGGTAGGTGTCCTGCGTGGCGCGGCTGCCGTTCACGCAGGCGGGCGTGGTGATGCACTCGTCCGTGGTGTTCTTCAGGCCGTAGCGCGCCGGATCGGCCAGGATCTCCTCGATGCCGAGCTGCGCGTTCACCAGGTAGATGTTGGCGCCGGTCCGGTGGGCCAGGCTGTCGAGCGCAGGGGTGAGCAGCGCGTTGTTCGCCTGCGAGATGGCGGTGGAGAGGGTGCTGACGCCCGCCTGGGTCTGGCTGGGCGTGGCGCCGAGGTCGGGCACGTTGAACACCACCAGCCGCCGGGCGCCCAGGCCGATCAGGCTGGCGGCATCGCTGACGATATAGCCCGACACCTGCTTCACGTCGGCCTGCACCGCGGGATCGGTGATGACGGCGCCGGCCGGCAACCCGCCGATCACCGCGAAGTAGTTGTTGGAGCCGGCCCAGAGGATGACGGTGTCGGCACCGGTGAAGCGCAGCCCGGCAGCGGTTTCGGTGGCGATCTCCTGCGCGGTGCCCGGAAGCTGCGGCAGCCCGGCAAGGTTTCCGTTGCCCGCGAACGCGCCGCCGACCGCGAAATCGTCGTTGGGGGTGAAGTGCGCACCGATCAACGGCGGCAGGTACTCGACGAAGACCGGACCGTTGGAGAAGTGGTTCTCGTAGTAAGGCGGCGCCGGGATGTTCAGGCCGCCGAGGTATTTCGGGATGTTGCCGTTATCGACCAGGCTGTCGCCGAATGCGTAGATCGTGCCCGCCTGCTGCGCGGAAGCCGACTGAGCGGCGCACAGACAGGCGGCCGCGGCACAAAGCAGGGCTAGTCGGCGCATGACCTCGAAACTTCCGCAAAATCCAGGGTTTGCAACCTGAACGGTGGCGCGCTGGACGGCAACGGCGTGTGGCCGCCACGTGTTGAAAAAGTCACCCTCGACGACACATCTCCACGTCCGCTAGAACAATGCGCGAACAGGAACAACGGCCTTCATGGATCTGCTGCGCAAACTCGAGATCCTGGCCGATGCGGCGAAATACGATGCGAGTTGCGCATCGTCCGGCACCGACAAGCGCAACTCGCTGGGCGCCAAGGATGGCGTGGGGTCGACCGAGGGGATCGGCATCTGCCACGCCTACGCGCCTGACGGGCGCTGCATCTCGTTGCTCAAGATCCTGCTGACCAACTCGTGCATCTACGACTGCATCTACTGCATCAACCGGCGGTCCTCGAACGTGCAGCGCGCGCGGTTCACCGTGGACGAGGTGGTGAAGCTGACGTTGGGGTTCTATCGCCGCAACTGCATCGAGGGGCTGTTTCTCAGTTCCGGCATCATCAACAACCCGGACTATACGATGGAGCAGGTGGTCGGCGTGGCGCGCACCCTGCGCGAGGTGCATGGGTTCCGCGGCTACATCCACCTGAAGACCATTCCGGACGCGGACCCGTTGCTGATGGCCGAGGCAGGCAAGTATGCCGACCGGCTCAGCATCAACGTGGAGTTGCCGACCGAGGCGAGCCTCGGGCGGCTGGCTCCGGAGAAAAGCCTTGGCGATATCAAGCGCTCGATGGGGCGCATGCGGCTGCGCATCGACGAGGCGCGGGCGGAAAAGAAGGCGCCGCGCTTCGCGCCGGCCGGCCAGAGCACGCAGGTGATCGTCGGCGCCGATGCCAGCTCCGACCGGTCGATCATGGAAATGAGCACCGACCTATACAGCTCGTACGGTTTGCGCCGCGTGTATTATTCGGCGTTCAGCCCGATACCGGATTCCTCGGCCTCGCTGCCGCCGAAAGCGGCGCCTTTGGTGCGCGAGCATCGGTTGTACCAGGCGGATTGGCTGCTGCGGTTCTACGGCTTCACGGTGGGCGAGCTGGCGACCGACACCGCCGGCAACATGAGCCTGGAGATCGACCCGAAGCTGGCCTGGGCGCTGCAGCACCGCGAGCTGTTCCCGGTCGATGTGAACACCGCGCCGCGCGAGATGCTTCTGCGCATCCCTGGCATGGGCGTGAAGACCGCCGGCCGGCTTATCCAGGCGCGGCGCCACCGGCGGATGCGGATGGACGATCTGGCGCGCCTGCGGCTGCCGGTGGCCAAGCTGATGCCGTTCGTGGTGGCCGCCGACCATCACCCCGGCGCGACGCTGGACAGCGCGCAACTGGCGGGGAGGATGACGCCCAAGGCCCGGCAGCTGGAGCTGATCTGACGTGATCCGTTTGCGGCCGCGCTCCGCGGGGCGCGCGTGAAGAGCGTCGTCCTGCGGCATGTGGTCGATTTCGAAGGCTGGCGAAACGCGGCGCGCGCGCTGGCGCTCGGCGGAGTGCCGCCCGAGGATGCCGTGTGGTCCGTCGAGGAAGCCGGCGACCTGTTTGCCGCCGAGCCGATGCCCGCTCCGCCGCCGGGCGCCTTTTCGGTGTCGCGCGCGCTGATGGATCTGGCGGAAACGGCGATCCAGGCCAGCGACCCGGAGCGGTTCGCGCTGCTGTATGGGCTGGTATGGCGGGTCCATCGCGGCGAGCGCCAGATTTTGGAGGATGCCGCCGACCCGCTGGTGCAGCGCATCACCCGGCTGGGGCAAGCGGTGCGCCGCGACACCCACAAGATGCGTGCCTTCGTGCGTTTCCGCGAAGTAAGCGAGGAGGGCGCCACCCGCTACGTCGCCTGGTTCGAGCCTGCGCACTACATCGTGGAGGCGAACGCGCCGTTTTTTGTGCGCCGGTTCGCTACCATGACCTGGAGCATCCTGACGCCGTATCGCAGCGCGCACTGGGATGGCGACACGCTGCGGCTCGGCGCCGGGGCAACGCCGGCCGAGGTGCCGGACGACGACGCGCTGGAAGCGTATTGGCGCGCGTATTTCTCGTCGATCTTCAACCCGGCGCGGCTGATGGTGTCGGCGATGACGTCCGAAATGCCGAAGAAATACTGGCGCAACCTGCCCGAGGCCGCGGCGATACCGGAGCTGATCCGGCAATCGCGCGAAAGGACCAACGCCATGGTCGATACCCCGACCGTTTCCCCCGAGCGCGCCGCCCGGCCGCGACCGGCGTCCAAGCCACAGCCCTCGCCCGCTCCCATGCGCAACATGCCCGACGGCATGGAGGGGATGGCGGCCGAGGCTGCCGGGTGCCAGCGGTGTGACCTGTACCGGCACGCGACGCAGACGGTGTTCGGCGAGGGGCCGGTCGACGCGAAGCTGATGCTGGTGGGCGAGCAGCCCGGCGATCAGGAGGACCTCGCCGGACGGCCGTTCGTCGGTCCCGCAGGCCAGATGCTGGACCGCGCGCTGGCCGAGGCGGGGATCGCGCGCGCCGGCGTCTATGTCACCAACGCGGTGAAGCACTTCAAATTCGAACCACGCGGCAAGCGGCGCATCCATGCCACGCCCGACCGCACGGAAATCGAAGTCTGCCGCTTCTGGCTCGACCAGGAGCGGGAGCTGGTGCGGCCGGCCGTCACGATCCTGCTCGGCGCGTCGGCTGCACGGGCCGTGCTCGGCCGCGCGGTCACCATCTCACGCGAGCGCGGCAAGCTGATCCCGCTCGCCGGCGGGTCGGTGATGGTGACGACGCATCCGTCGTACCTGCTGCGCCTGCCGGACGAGGAAAGCCGGCAGCGCGAGTACCTGGCCCTGGTGGCGGATCTGAAGCTCGCCCATGGGTGGCTGGACGGTCAATAAGATCATAAACATGGACGAGCCCGCCGCTGCATCCACTCCGCGTTGTAAGCCTTCTAAACAACGCAGCTTTTCTACCATCTGCTTTCTGAATGGTGGTTCAAACCGCCGCTGACCCGATGTCGGTGCGGGCGAAATCATTCCCCTTGAATAGCAGTGGATGGCCCGTTGCGGTCGCGAGCGCGTACGAGAAGCAATCGCCGATATTCAGCCCCGCCGGATGGCGACCCTTGCCGTATTTACGGAATGCGCCGATCGCGAGCGTAGCTTGTTCGGGTGTGACCGCGACGACCTCGGCTCCGGTAAGAGCAAAGAAGCGCTCCAGGTGCTCACGGCCTGCTTCCCGCTTCCGACCCTCGACCACAAACGACAACTCGACGCGGGTGACCGCCGAAACGAGACGGGCAGACGCACTCTCGATAGCGTTGGCATATCGAAGCTGGTCCTCCTCCTCGAAAAGGATTGCCAACACCGCGGACGTGTCGATGACCATCAGGTCCACATGCCGGTATCGTTATAACCGATAATCTCATCCGGGCTTCGGGTGTCGAAATCTGGCAGGGTCGCGCACTCATGGCCGAGAGCGGCGAGTTGGTCAGCGAGTCGGGCGGGCTGTCCACGCCGGAGACGCTCGCGTTCCAGCCTTTCCGCCAACGCCCTGCGGATTGTGACCGTCAGGCTCTCACCGGTGAGAGAGGCAATCTCGCGGGCAAGCCGATCCGTCTCTTTGTCTTTCAGGCTCAGGGCCATGAACCCGTCCCACATTCTAGAATTCGTGTCGGATTATATAAGGTTAGCGGCCTGAGCAATGGGAGGAGTTTTGCCGGTAGCGTCGCCGAAAAGAAACGACTGCCTGTTGAACATTACTGCGGCCTTCGTGAACCCGGCTACGGAAACAGCTTGTGGGTTTTCCAGGCGTCGCCGTCGCGAGTGAACACGACACGGTCATGCAGCCGGAACGGCATGTCCTGCCAGAACTCGAACAGCTCGGGGCGGACGCGGTAGCCTGACCAATGCGGCGGCCGGGGGATGTCGGCGCCTGGAAACCGCTCTTCCAGCTCGTGTACGCGGCTCTCCAGGATCGTGCGGTCGGCGAGCGGGCGCGACTGGTCGGACGCCCAGGCACCGAGGCGCGAGATGCGCGGACGGCTTGCGTAATAGGCATCCGCTTCCTCCGGGCAGACGGGTTCGGCGCGCCCTTCGATGCGCACCTGGCGGGCCAGGCTCTTCCAGTGGAACAGCAGCGCCACCGCCTGGTTGGCGGCCAGTTCGCGGCCCTTGCGGCTTTGAGTGTTGGTGTAGAAGACGAAGCCGTCGCGGTCGGCGCCCTTCAGCAGCACGATGCGCGCGCTGGGGTGGCCATCCGGTGTCGCGGTGGCCAGGGTCATCGCGTTCGGGTCATTCAATTCCCGCGGAGCGGCCTCGGCCATCCAGGCCTCAAACAGGGCGAGCGGGTCATTTTCAGGCATGGGACCGGTGGTGCCGCACTCCATGCCGCGTGGCAAGTTCAGGCAATCCGCTTGCTTGTCCGCGGCCCCTTGTGTCACCACCCCCCACCAAACTGTTCGCTCGAACGGCGTTCCTCCACGCCGATCACAAGGACCGCTTATGCCAGACATGCCTCAGCCCCTGCCCGTGCGCGGAACGCTCATGCAGGGCAAGCGAGGGGTGATCATGGGGGTCGCCAACGAGCGCTCGCTTGCCTGGGGCATCGCGGCGGCCTGTGCCGCGCAGGGCGCCGAGATCGCGTTCACCTACCAGGGCGACGCGCTGGGCAAGCGGGTGCGGCCCTTGGCCGCCAGCGTCGGCTCCACCCTGGTCCTGCCGTGCGACGTGTCGGACGAGCCGAGCATCGATGCGGCGTTCGACGAGGTCGGCCGCCAGTGGGGCAGCATCGACTTCATGGTCCATGCGATCGGGTTCGCCGACAAGCAGTTCCTGCGCGGCCGCTACGTGGATACGCCGCGCGAGGCGTTCCTGCAGGCGCTGGACATCTCGTGTTTCTCGTTCACCGCGGCGTGCAAGCGCGCGGCGGCACTGATGCCGAACGGGGGCTCTTTGCTGACCCTGTCGTATCTCGGGGCCGAGCGGGTGGTGCCGCATTACAATGTAATGGGCGTCGCCAAGGCCGCGCTCGAAGCGTCGGTCCGTTACCTGGCGATGGATCTGGGCGCCGACCGCATCCGGGTGAACGCCATCAGCGCCGGCCCGGTGAAGACGCTGGCCGCCAACGGCATCGGGGATTTCCGCTATATCCTGCGCTGGAACCAGCTCAACAGCCCGATGGAACGCAATGTCGGCGTGGACGAGGTGGGCAATGCGGGCCTGTACCTCCTGTCCGGCCTGTCCACCGCGGTCACCGGCGAGGTGCACCACGTGGATTGCGGCTACCACGTCATCGGCATGAAAAATCCCAACGCCCCGGACATCGCCGCCGTCACCGAAGACTGACGTCTCTTCTCACGCCCGGGAAAATACGCGCTGGTGTAGCTTTGTTCCGAGTGGTGCGGCGGATGGCTCATGAGTTTTAACACGTTCGGGGTTTTGTTCCGCGTCACGACGTGGGGGGAGAGCCACGGGGCGGCGATCGGGTGCGTGGTGGACGGGTGTCCGCCGCGGATCGCCCTGTCGGAAGCGGACATCCAGCCGTTCCTCGACCGGCGGCGGCCGGGCCAGTCGAAATTCACCACGCAGCGGGCCGAACCGGACCAGGTCCGCATCCTGTCGGGGGTGTTCGAGGGGCGCACCACGGGCACGCCGATCGCGTTGCAGATCGACAATGTGGACCAGCGGTCGCGCGATTACGGCGAGATCGCGCACCAGTACCGGCCCGGCCATGCGGACCTCACCTACGACCTGAAATACGGCATCCGCGACTATCGGGGCGGCGGCCGGAGCTCGGCACGCGAGACGGCGTGCCGGGTCGCGGCCGGCGCCATCGCGCGGCTGGTGCTCGGCCCGGCGATCAGCGTGCGCGGGGCGCTGGTGCAGATGGGGCCGCATGCGGTGGATCGCGCGCGATGGGATTGGGCGGAGGTCGATCGCAACCCGTTCTTCTGCCCCGACGCGCAATCGGCGGCGTCGTGGGAGGGTTACCTCAGCGGCGTCCGGCGCGACGGGTCATCGACCGGCGGCGTGGTGGAGCTGGTGGCCGAAGGCGTGCCGGCGGGTTTGGGTGCACCGCTTTACGGCAAGCTGGATGCGGACATCGCGTCGGCACTGATGAGCATCAATGCGGTGAAGGGCGTGGAGATCGGCGACGGGTTCGGGGCCGCCGCGCTCAGCGGGGTCGAGAACGCCGACGAAATGTGGATGGAAGCCGGCGAGTTACGGTTCGGGTCGAACCATGCGGGCGGAGTCCTGGGAGGCATTTCCACCGGCCAGGCGCTGGTGGCGCGGTTCGCCGTCAAGCCGACCAGCTCGATCCTGGTGGCCCGCCGAAGCGTGGACGATGCCGGCGCGAACGTCGAGGTTTCGACCAGGGGGCGTCACGACCCGTGCGTCGGGATCAGGGCGGTGCCGGTGGGCGAAGCCATGCTGGCCTGCGTCCTGGCGGACCATGTGCTTCGTCATCGCGGCCAGAACGGGGGGCACCTTGCCCCGCACGAGGCGCATCCCCACAAAAGTGCTGAAAATACGCAGAATTAACGGCGATCTCACGCAGTTGTTGGTAGGATTGCCGGATCAACGTTCCTCATTGTCAGGGTGCATGAACTCTCAAGTCCCGCTTGATACTTCCGAGGTTCTGAACGCGCTGGTCGATCGTATCGGTCGCCAAGCGTGGCAAGCGCGGATGGCGGGACTGAAACGTGGCTGCGGCGCGACCTATGCCGGGCGCGCGCTGCAGCAACTTCACGCGCTGGAACTGACGATCGAACGCCTGCGCCGGCCGGGCCGCAACACGCCGCTGACCGAACTGGACCGGCGTATCTGCTGCCTTGCATCCGAAGTGGTGACGCTTGCCGACAGCCTGACCGCGGGGGGCCGCGTCAGGCTCGACGCGATGCTGGCCGAGGCGATCACCGGCGCCGGCAACCTGGTGTCGCTGTTCCATGTGATGCGCACCGCCGCCATCCAGCGCGGCCGCGGGTTCGAGGTGGCGTTCGAGGGCCTGGACGAAGGCGCGCCGTTCGATCTTCTGGTGCACCGGATGGGTTTGGAGGCGGAGATCGTCTGCGACGTGATCTCGGCGGAGGCAGGGCGCGACCTGCATCGCCGCGCATGGTCGCAGCTGATGGACCGGGTCGATCCGGACCTGCAAAGCTGGCTGGCGGCACATCCCGGGCGTTACCTGCTGAAGATGACGCTGCCGCAGGGCCTGAAGTCCGAGGCGCCGGCCGACGGCACGCCGCTGGCCGAACTGCACCGGCGCATCACCCGGATGCTCTGCGAGCAGAAGCGTGCCGATTACGACGAGGCGGCGGTGCTGCGCCTCGATCCGCTGATGCTGGCGGCGGCACAGGCCGGCGGCCTTGACGATCGTGGCGTGACCGACCCGGGGCTGATGCCCCGGTTACGGCGCGAGTTCGGTCCGGAAGCGCATCTGGCCGTGACCTCCGCAGGACGGGGAATTTTTGTGATGGCGGCGCGGGCCGGCCGTGAGGACGAGGTGGCGGCTGCCGTGCATCGCCGCATGGCGGAGGTGGCGCCGCAGAGGCTGACCGGAACGCGGCCGGGCATCCTCGCCATGCTGATCGAGGACACCGACCGGCTGGAGTGGCACCAGTTGCGTGCGCAGCTTCGGCTGGAAGGTGAGGCGCGGCAGTTCATGACGCGCCCGGAAGCGCGTGCCGTGGTCGCCATCACCTGTTCGTCGCGGCTGGAATTGCTCGGTCCCGACGAGGAGGAAGGCGCGCCCTGCGCCGAGCTCCGGTTCCGCAACCCGAGCCATCCGGCGGCCAAGCAGCCGGCACTCGCACCCGCGGTGATGTCGTCCCCGTAACGCCTTTCGCCGGAACCGTTCGCAACGGTTCCGGCAGTCGCGCACCCGCCCCGATCTGCCGTGAAACCGTGCCAGTTTTGCCACGTTTGTTGATCAACATCCGGGGCATAGGCAATCGGAGGCTCGCATGACCGACCGTGACTACAACCACAAGCTTGAAGAACTCGACCGTCTGCTGAACGACCCGGACGTCAGGATGGAGCCGAACCTGGTGTGGTCGCTGCTGGCGGAAGTGTCGCAGCATGACCGGGTGGCGGTCGTGCCACGGCGCGTCTAGGACACGCCACGCAGGATCAGAACGTGACCCTCACGCCACCGAAACCGCCGATCGGCGCGGCTAGCGAGTAGCTGCGCGGGTTGGTGGCGTTCGGCGCCTGTACGAGGAACACCGAGCTGGTCGGTGAGAACGTGCCGAACGTGTAGTAGCGCGTGTCGCTGACGTTCTGGATCTGGCCGAACAACTGGATGTGCGGCGTCACCTGGTAGGTCGTGTAGACGTTTGCTGTGACGAATCCCGGCAGCCGGGGTGTCAGGTTCGCGTCGTCGCCGGTCAGGTATTGGCCACTTTGATAGATGCCGCTGCCGCCCACCAGCCACGCCTCGGTCAGCCGGTAGCTTGCACCGAATTTCAGCTTGTTCGCCGGCACGCCGGGCAGCCGGTCGCCAGGCCGGATCGTGATGTTGCCGTTGGCATCGGCGGCCGGGTTGCTGCCGGAATTTTCGACATAGGTCGTCTCATACGTGGCGTCGGTGTAGCTGTAATCGACGTAGAGGCGCCAACGCGCGCTGCGTAGCGAGACATCGGCGTCGATACCCTGCCGGCGGGTCTGGCCGACATTCTGGAAGAATGCCCGGCCCAGGGTCTCGCTGTTGATGAAGGCGATGTCGTTGTCGAGGTCGGAGTGGAAAAGGCTGACATCATAGGTCGCGGTCAGGCTCTCGGCAGGATGGAACATCCCCCGGAGCCCGGCTTCCACCGAATGCGCGACGACCTGTTTGAGGTCGGGGTCGCCGACGAAGAAGTTCGCCAGGCTGCAGGAGTTGGCAGGTGAGGCGCAGGACAGTTCGGCTGGCGTCGGCGCACGGTTGGCCTCCGAATAGCCGGCGTAAACGTTAAGCCAGGGCGTCGCCGTGTAGGCGGCCCCGATGGCCGGGTTGAAGCGGTTGTAGCTGTGCTGGCCGGTGAGGTCGCCGCCGTTCTGGTCCGACAGGTCGATCTCGGCATTGTTGAAACGGCCGGATGCGGTCACCGCCAACGAGGGCGTCAGGTTCAGCGTGTCGGACACGAACGCGCCCACATAGGCGTCGGATACTGCAACGCGCACGGGGACATTATTGCCCGGCTCGTCGATGACGGTTCCGGGGCCGACGAAGACGCGAGTGTCGGTGGTCAGCCCGCCGATGATGCCGTCGGCGCTGAACATGGTTTGTGCGCCATCGAAACTCACGCCGCCGACCAGGTGGTTCTTGAAGCCGAAAACTTCGCCGGTGTCGGTGACCTGCGCCGACGCGCCGTAGCCGTTGGTGTTCGTGGTCTGCACGTCCAGTTCGGAATACGGGCCGCCGTTGAGGAAGTCCGGGATGACCGCACCGCCGCGCGTTGTCGAAGGCGTGCCGGGGTCGCTGCACAGCAGGCCCGACCCATCATCGCACGGCGCATCGTCGGCGGTGTTTCCGTTCACCACGCGCTGTTGCAGATACTGATAGTAGGCGACGGCCTGCAGCGACAGCGTGTCGGACAGCCGATAGGTGCCGTTGAGGTTGGCCGACACATACCGGTTGGCGATCAGGTTCGGCGCCGTGAACTGCGCGGCCGGGTCCGCGGCGAGCAGCTCGACCGGTGCGGTGCCCGGGCCGTTCAGGATGGAGTTGGCGAGCGTCAGGCCGAAATGCAGCTCGGCACGGTCGTTGCGCCAGCCGATGTCGCCGAAGAAGTTCTGGATGTCGGACGATTGCAGGTCGCGCCAGCCGCCCTGGTGCAATTCGCTGCCGGCCAGGTAGATCGCGGTGTTGCCGAACTGCTTGCCGTACTGCGCCTCGCCTTGCACCTGGCCGAACGAGCCGCCGGAGATGTCGGCCTCCGCGCCGTCATAGGTGAAGCCGTTCTTCAGCGACACGTTGAGCGAGCCGCCGAGCGCGTTGAGGCCGAACACCGGGTTGGCGCCCTCCACGTTCAGCCGGCCGATGGCGATGGAGGGGATCACCTCCCAGTTCACCGTGTCGCCGAAAGGCTGGTTGAAACGCGCCCCGTTCACATAAACCGCAAGCCCCTGCTCGGTGCCCTGGAGCGGCGAGGCGGTGAAGCCGTGGTAGTCGAGCGAGGGCTGGTAGGGGTTGCCGGACGCGGACTCCAGGTTGATGCCGGCCACCTGCTCGTTCAGCGCCTGCAGCAGGTCGGGCGTGCCGTCCCGGGCGATGTCGGCGCTGCTCAGCACGCTGCTCTCGGCCGGCACGCTGTTGCGGTCGACGCCGGCGCCCAGCAGCGGCGACGTGCCGATGACGGTGATCTGCTCCGGCGGGGCAGGCACCGTCTGGGCCAGGGCGGCCGCAGGCAGCGCAATGGCAACGACGCAGGCGGACGCCGGCCAGGAAAAACGGGTTTGGAACGACATGGACGGGCGCTTTCCGCCGGTTTTCTTGAGCTGGATGGCCGAAGACCGGGCCGGCGTATAAGGCCGAGTCTCGCCGCAGTCTGGCGATAGGCCGACTTCCCGATACCGCCGGGAATTTTTCCCGAACACCGCCGGATGCCGCCGGCCGCTTGACCGGGCCGCATTGCTCCCTTCCCTTCCGCCGTCATGTCGCTCAGACAAAACCTGCTTCTGGCGGTAGCCTGCGCGTTGTTCGCCAGTTTTGCGGCCGGCACCTGGATCACCGCGTGGCAGGCCGCGCATCTAGTACGGGCAGAGCTGTCCGCGGCGCTCGAGACCGGAAGGCGCGGGGCGGCCGGCACGCTGCAGGACATCGAGGGCAGTCCCGGGTTCAAGGACGACCTGGTGCGCCTGGTGTCGGGCTTCGATGGCAGCCGGCACATCGAGGCCGAGCTGGCGATGGCCGGCCGGGTCGTCGCGCAGTCCCGTCCGGCCGCGATGACGACGGTGCCACCTGCGTGGTTCGTCCGGCTGGCGGCGCCACGGTTGAAAACCGTCGTGTTGCCGGTGCCGGGGGGCGAGCTGCGCCTGTTGCCGCTGCCGCTCAGCGAAACCGGCGAGCGCTGGAGCGAGGCGCGGCGGCTGATCGGGTTGCTGGCCCTGTCGTCCGGCCTCTCGGCTGCGTTGTGCTTCGTGGTCGCCGGTTGGGCGCTGCGCTGGCTGAACCCGCTTGCGGGTGCGTTCGACCGGCTGGCGCAAGGCCAGGGCGGAGTGCCGGTCGCCGAGCATGGACCGCCGGAGATCGCAAGGCTCGCCAGCGGCTTCAACCGCATGCAGGAGGCGCTGGCCCGCGCCGACCGCGAGAACCGCCGGCTCGCGGCGCAACTCGACCGGCTGGCGGAGGAGGAACGGGCCGAGCTCGCCCGCGACCTGCACGACGAGATCGGTCCGCTGCTGTTCGCGATCACCGCCTGGGCAACGGCGGCCCGCCTGCAAGGGATGGCCGGCGACGACGCAGCCGCCAATGCGTCGCTCCAAGCTCTGGAAGCGGGCGCCGCCGAGTTGCAGCAGGCGGTGCGGGACCTGCTTCGCCGCCTGCGGGACAGCGCGCCGGCCAGTGTCGAACTCGACTCCTCGCTCCAGGAACTGGCCGGCTTCTGGCGGGGCATCCGGCCCGAAACCGATTTCGCGCTGGACGTAGGCGGTCTGGGCGGCACGTCCGAGGTGGCGAAGTCCGCGCTGTTCCGGGTGGCCCAGGAAGCCATTTCCAACGCGATGCGGCACGGCAAGCCGGCGCATGTCGCGGTCAGGGTTGAGCGGCAGCGGGGCGGGCTGACCCTGACCGTGAAGGATGACGGAACGGGCGGTGACGACACGCCCGCCGGGACCGGGCTGGGCCTGGTCGGCATGGAGGAGCGGCTGCAGTCGCTCGGCGGCAGCCTGCGCATCGAGCGTGGCGCCGGCTGGAAGCTGACCGCCTGGGTGCCGGCCGAAACGGCTTCCGCCGGCTCGCGGAGTTGAGCGGCCGGTGAAGATCCTGATCGTGGACGACCATGCGGTGCTGCGGGCCGGGCTGCGCCAGGTGCTGCACGCGGCACTCGGCGCCGAGCTGCGGGAAGCCGGTACCGCGGACGAGGCGCTGGCGGAGGCCGCATCGTTCCGTCCGTTGCTGGCGGTGCTCGACATCGGGCTGCCGGGGCGGGGCGGGCTGAGCCTGCTCCCCGCGTTGTGCGAGTTGGGGGTCCGCGTGGTGGTGCTGAGTGCGTTCGGAGAACCGGTCTATGCGCAGCGTGCGCTGGCCGCCGGCGCCTACGGCTACGTCACCAAAAGCGCGTCGCCGCAGGTGCTGCTCGAAGCACTGGCCGCCGCCGTCGAGGGCAGGCGGTTCATCGAGCCCGACGTGGCGCAGGACCTGGCGCTGCGCAACGTGGCGGCGGGCGGCAAGCTGGACCTGCTGAGCGAGCGTGAACTCGAGATTCTGCGGCTGCTGGCGGCGGGCAAGAGCCTGACCGAAATCGCCGGCGTGCTGGGTGTCAGCTACAAGACGGTGGCGAACACCGCGAGCCTGATGCGTGCGAAGCTTGGCGCGACCCGAATGGCAGACCTTATCCGACTGGCGATCGGCACAAAGTGACCCGCGCTCCTGCAAATGCGAACCGCTCGCATTTACCGATTGCATCTGCGAGGCATTCTCATTAACACGTGGCTTATGCCAGCCGACACTCGACAGGCTGGCAACGATCGGAGCCACGCGTGACCTTAAACCGAGACCATCGCCCAATCGCCGCAGCGGCCAGGCTCGCAGGAGGAGGCGCGCTCGCGCTGGTGGCTGCGGCCAACCTTCCGGCCCGTGCGGCGCCGCCCCCGCTCTCGGTTCCGGTCAGCGGTGACGAGAACAGTCCGGACGGCGGACAAGGCTTTTCCGGCTTTCTCGGCAACCTCCAGAAAAGCAACTACTTCCTCGGCGACCTGTTCGGCCTGCGTACGGCGCTGGCGAAATACGGCATCTCGCTCGCGTTCCAGGAGACTAGCGAGGTGCTCGGCAACCCGACCGGCGGCGTGAAGCGCGGCGCCGAGTACGACGGGCTGCTGCAGATGATCATGCAGGTCGACACCCAACGGGCTTTCGGCTGGTACGGCGGCCTGTTCAACGTGAGCGCGCTGCAGATCCATGGCCGCAATCTCAGCGCCGAGAACCTGCAGACGCTGCAAACCTCCAGCGGCATTGAATCGGATCGCGCCACCCGCCTCTGGGAGGCCTGGTACGACCAGAAATTCCTTGCCGACGACCGGCTGGACATCAAGGTCGGCCAGCAGAGCCTCGACCAGGAATTCATCGTCACCACCAACGGTGCGTACTTCCTCAACACCATGTTCGGCTGGCCGCTGGTGCCCTCGGTCGACCTGCCGGGCGGCGGCCCCGCCTACCCGCTATCCGCGCTCGGCATCCGGGTGCGCTACCGGCCGGTGAACGCCGTCGCCATCCTCGCCGGCATCTACAACGGCAACCCCTCGCCCAGCGAGGAGGGCGATGCGCAGCTGGTGAACGCGTCGGGCACCAGCTTCCCGACCAACGGCCGCCGGCTGGTGTTCGCCGAGGTGCAGTACACCTATCCCGCCCTCGGCAGCATGGTGATGCCCGGCGAGGGCGCGCCGCTCGGCCACACCTACCGGCTCGGCGCCTGGTACGATTCGGAGCGCTTCGGCGACCAGAGATACGACGTGGACGGGGTGTCCCTCGCATCCCCGGACAGCAACGGACTGCCGCGTCAGCATCGCGGCGATTACTCCATTTATGCGGTGGCGGATCAGATGGTCTGGCGGAAAGGCTCCGATCCAAACCGCTCGGTCAGCGTGTTCGGGCGGGTGATGGGCACGCCGCAAGCCGACCGTAACCTGGTCGATTTCAGCCTGAATGCCGGCGTGGTTTACCACGACCCGATCGTCAACCGGTCGGCGGACACCCTGGCATTCGGGCTCGGCTACGCTCATGTCAGCAACCGTGTCTCGGCGCTGGACCGCGATGCGGCACGGTTCGCCATCGCCGCCGATCCGGCCAGCTTCAACCCGGTCCGCAGCACCGAGACGTATGTGGAACTGACATATCAGTATCAGGTGCGCCCCTGGTGGCAGGTGCAGCCCGACGCCCAGTATGTGTTCAACCCCGGCGGCGGCATCGCCGACCCGGACCGGCCCGGGTCACGCGTGAACGACGAGCTGGTGCTCGGCCTGCGCACCAACATCTTGTTTTGACCAACATCTTTGTCGAAAGGACGAGGATCATGACCACCGCGAAATCCATCACCTTGTCCGGCCTGGTCCAGTCATGTGCGCGCAGCCTGGGTCTGGGCGCCGTGGCGCTGGGGTTAGGCGCAGTGGCGCTGGCCGCGCCGGCGTTCGCGGACCCGCCGCGCGGCTTCCTCGAGACGGTGCACCGCCACACCACGCTGACCTCGACCGTGACCGATAATGGCGACCTCAATCCCTATGCGGTGATCGTGGCCCCGGTCTCGGCCGGGCGCATCCAGAAAGACGACGTGCTGGTCGACAACTTCAACAACATATCGAACCTGCAAGGGACCGGTACGACCATCGTCGGCTACCGGCCGTCCACCAAGGACACCTACCTGTTCGCGCGGGTGCCGCAGCATCTGCCGCAATGCCCGGGCGGCATCGGCCTGTCCACGGCGATGACCATGCTGAAATCGGGCTGGGTCATCGTCGGCAGCACGCCCAGCCGCGACGGCACCACCGCCACCAAGGGCGACGGCTGCCTGCTGGTGCTGGACCCGAACGGCAAGCTGGTCGCGGTCTGGGCCGGGCCGACGATCAACGACCCCTGGGGTGACATGGCGGTCGTCGATAACGGCAACACCGCCACCCTGTTCGTCAGCATGGCGGGTTTCGGCCTGCCCGGCCCCGACGTGATCGACCCGGCCACCAGCCTGCCGGTCAAGCGGCACAACGCCACCGTGTTGCGGCTGGAGGTCAGCATTCCCGACGGCAAGCCGCCGTCGCTGGTCAGCCAGACAGTGATCGGGAACGGGTTTTCCGCCCGGCCGGACCGCGACAACTTCCTGCTGGGCCCGACCGGGCTGGCGCTCGGCAGCGACAAGACGCTGTATGTGACCGACGGGCTGGACAACGTGATCACCGCCATCCCCGATGCGACCACACGCACAAGCAGCGCCGGCACCGGCCGCGTGGTGACGCAGGACGGGCTGCTGTCCTGGCCGCTGGCGATGACCTGGTCGCCCGAAGGCCATTTGCTGGTCTGCAACGGCAAAGATGGCCGGCTGGTGGAGGTTGATCCTGTGGCCGGAAAGCAAATCTACGCGCAATGGATCAACAGCGATCAGGCGCAATCCCCCCCGGGCAACGGCGACCTGTTCGGTATCGCCATGACGCCTGACGCCAAGGGTTTCTACTACGTGATGGATGACGTGAACACGCTGATGCGCGGCGGTGGCCGGTGACTGCTCCGGCTAAACCCGGCACGTCGCGTTCCGATGCGCCCAAGCCCGGCACTTCGCGCCGCGGGTTCCTGACAGCATCCGCAGGCCTGATGGCGGTTGCGGGTGCTGCGCGGGCGGCGGCCCCGCAGGCCGACCAGCCGGTTGCGGTCGAGCCGTTTCATGGCGAGCACCAGGGCGGCATCGCCACGTTGCAGCAGGCCTACACCTACTTCGCGTCGTTTGACCTGCGCACCGAGTCGCGGGCTGATGTGGTGGCGCTGATGCAGCTCTGGACCGAGGCGGCCGCGCGGCTATGCGCCGGCAACCCAGCCGACCCTGCGGATTCCGAGGACACGCTCGGCCTGCCCCCCGCCCGCCTGACCCTGACATTCGGTTTCGGACCGACCCTGTTCACCCGCGACGGGCATGACCGGTTCGGCCTGGCGGCAAACCGCCCGCCGGAGCTGGCCGACCTCAAAGTGTTCACCGGCGACCAAATGCAGCCTGCTCGCTGTGGCGGCGACCTCAGCATCCAGGCCTGCGCGAACGATCCGCAATCGGCGTTCCACGCGGTGCGCCAGCTCGCCCGGCTGGCTTACGGCAAGGCCGAGCCGCGCTGGACCCAGGCTGGCTACGTGCCGGCGCTGGTCGGTCAGACTCCGCGCAACCTGATGGGCTTCAAGGACGGCAGCAACAATCCCGACCCGCGCAGTGCCGCCGACATGGACGCGGTCGTCTGGGCCGGCAGCGAGGCGCCGGCCTGGATGCAGGGCGGCACCTATCTGGTGGCGCGCCGCATCCGGATCGCGCTCGAACATTGGGATCGGATGAAGACCGGCTTCCAGGAACAGACGATCGGCCGCAGCAAAACCAGCGGCGCCCCGATCGGCAGTCACGCCGAGATGGACCCGGCGAACCTCGATGCCAACGACGCGGATGGCAACCCGATCATCGCCGAGAACGCGCATGTCCGGCTCGCCTCGGCCGCGACAACGGGCGCCCGCATCTTTCGCCGGGGCTACAGCTACAATGACGGGGTCAGCTTCACCGCCGAGCGCTGGCCACCGTGGCGCCAGGCGATGGAATACGATGCCGGGCTGCTGTTCCTCGGCTACCAGAAGGACCCGCGGGCACAGTTCAGCAAGATCTTCGACCGCATGGCGAAGTTCGACATGCTGAACCAGTTCGCCACACACACGGCCAGTGCGTTGTTCGCGGTTCCCCCGGGCGTGCAGCCGGGCCAGTTCATCGGCCAGGCGTTGTTCGCCTGATTGTCCCCGGCGCCGCACTATCCGCCAGCCGGGCGGACAATGTGGCGCGGGTTACCCTCGGACCGGACAACGCCAGCCGTGGCACGCGCTGTCCCGTGACAGCTTCGTGTCACGTTGCTACAAGCCCGCGCGTCGGGCGGGGCTACTGGACCAATGAAAATCGTCGCGTGCAACAGCAACCGCCCGCTGGCCGAAGCTGTCGCGAAGAAGCTCGACATGTCGCTGACCCGCGCTTCGGTGCGCCGCTTCGCCGACATGGAAGTGTTCGTCGAAATCCAGGAGAACGTGCGCGGCGAGGACGTGTTCGTCATCCAGAGCACCAGTTATCCGGCGAACGACAACCTCATGGAATTGCTGATCATGATGGACGCGCTGCGCCGCAGCTCGGCGCGCCGGGTGACAGCGGTGGTGCCGTATTTCGGCTATGCGCGGCAGGATCGGAAAAGTGCTGCGCGGACGCCGATCAGTGCGAAGCTGGTGGCAAACCTGATCACCGAGGCGGGCGCCAACCGCGTGCTGACGCTGGATCTGCATGCCGGGCAGATCCAGGGCTTCTTCGACATCCCGTTGGACAATTTGTATGCGGCGCCGCTGTTCATGGCCGACATCCGCGCGCGTTACGACGGACGCGACATCATGATCGTTTCGCCCGACGTCGGTGGCGTGGTGCGCGCGCGCGCGCTGGCAACACGGCTGAACATCGATCTCGCCATCATCGACAAACGGCGCGAACGCGCGGGTGTGTCGGAAGTGATGAACGTGATCGGCGATGTGCAGGGACGCGATTGCATCCTTGTCGATGACATCTGCGATTCCGGCGGTACGCTGTGTAACGCGGCGGATGCGTTGATCGCCGAAGGCGCAAAATCCGTGAGCGTTTACGTCACGCACGGCGTATTGTCGGGCGGCGCGGTGGCACGCATCGCGGCCAGCCCGATCGAGATGATGACGATCACCGACAGCATCCTTGCAACCGACGCGGTGAAACAATCGACGAATTTACGGGAGGCGACCATCGCCCCGCTCCTGGCCGAAGCGATCCACCGTATTTCGGACGAGAGCTCCGTCAGCTCGCTGTTCGACTGATGAGCACCCTTCGAGCGGTGCCGTTCTTCTTCCTGCGCCACGGCGAAACCGACTGGAATGCGCAAGGCCTGAGCCAGGGTCAGGTGGATATCCCCCTGAACGACACCGGCCTGGCGCAGGCAGCCTGGGCCGCCCAGCGGCTGAAGAACCATGGGATCGTTGCGATGGTGTGCAGCACGCTGGGTCGGGCGCGGCAGACAGCCGAGATCGTGGGCGCTGCGCTGGAGTTGGAGTTCACCACCGACCCCGATTTGCAGGAGGCGGATTTCGGCGCCCAGGAAGGCAAGCCGATGGGCAGCTGGTACGACGATTGGGTGAACGGCACCTACACGCCCGAAGGCGGCGAGCCGTTTGCAGCCCTGCGCATCCGCATCGCCGGTGCCCTGAACCGCGCCCTGCAGCAACCCGGCCCGATACTGGTGGTGGCGCACGGTGCGATGTTCCGCGCCGCCCGCGCCGAAATGGGCCTCTCCGCCCTGGTCCGCACCGACAACGGCATCCCCCTCCTATGCACGCCCGGCACCCCCTGGACGCTGACCCCGGTGAGGTGACAACGGTCAGCGAGGTCAGATCGCGACGCGAACGCCCAATTCGACGACGCGGTCGCTGGGGATGCGGAAGAATTCGGTGGCGGGGACGGCGTTGCGGGCCATCAGCAGAAAGAGCCACAGCCGCCATAGCGAGAGTTTTGGAGCCATTGCGCGGACCAGTACCTCGCGGCCGAGGAAATAGCTCACCTGCATCGGATCGTAGGCGACACCGCGGGATGCGAGGTCTTCCAGGGCGCGCGGAACGTTTGGGCTTTCCATGAAGCCGTAGCGCAACAGCACGCGATGGATGCCGGGGGCGAGCTCGCTGACTTCGGTGCGGCGTTCCGGGCCGGCTTCGGGTTCGTCCAGCGTGCTGACAGTGACGAACAATACCCGCTCGTGCAGCACCTTGTTGTGCTTGAGGTTGTGCAGCAGTGCTGCCGGCACATAGTCCGGGTTGCCGGTCAGGAACACCGCCAGGCCCGGCACGCGGATGGTGCGCGACTGCGGCAGGCGTGCGAGGAAGCTGGCGAGCGGCAGGCTGTCCTGCTTCCAGCGGCTGAGCATCAGGTCGCGGCCCTGTTTCCAGGTCGTCATCATCGCCATCAGCAGCAAGCCAAGAACCAGGGGCACCCAACCGCCTTCGATCACCTTCAGGGTGTTGGCGGCGAAGAAGATGCCGTCGATCAGGAAGAAGCCGCCCCAGACCGCGATCGCAGCCCAGCGGGGCCAGCCGAACTGCCGGCGGAACACCACGGTTGCCAAAAAGCAGGTGCACAGGAATGTCCCGGTCACCGCGATGCCGTAGGCGGAGGCGAGCGCGTCGCTGCTCCGGAAGGCGAGCACCAGGATCAGCACGCCGACCATAAGCGCGTTGTTCACCTGGGGGACGTAGATCTGGCCTTCCTCGGTCTGGCTGGTATGGCGTACTGTCAGGCGCGGCAGGAAGCCGAGCTGCATGCATTGGCGCGCGATCGAATAGGCGCCGGAGATCAACGCCTGGCTGGCGATGACCGTGGCCATGGTGGCCAGCACCACCATCGGCAGCCGCAGCCAATCGGGGCCGAGCAGGAAGAACGGGTTTTCGGCCGCCAACCGGTTGGAGATGACGAGCGCACCCTGGCCGAAGTAGTTCAGCACCAGGCATGGCAACACGAAGAACAGCCACGCGAACCGGATCGGGCGGGCGCCGAAATGACCCATATCCGCGTACAGGGCCTCGGCTCCCGTCACCGACAGCACGACAGCCCCGAGTGCCAGGAAGGCCAGCCAGCCATGGTGCACGCAGAAGATGACGCCGTGTTGCGGCAGCATCGCTTCGAGCACGAACGGGTGCTGCGCCACCTGCATCGCCCCGAGCACGCCGATCGCGCCGAACCACAGCACCATGATCGGCCCGAATATCCGGCCGACCAGTCCGGTGCCGCTCGATTGCACCGCGAACAGCGCCAGGATGATGATGACCGAAGCCGGGATGACCACCGCGCTGGCTTGCGGGATGGTGACTTCGAGACCCTCGACGGCCGACAGCACCGAAATGGCCGGGGTGATCACGCCATCGCCGAAGAAGAGGCAGGCGCCGCCGATGCCGATCAGCACGATGGCGCGGCGGAGCCGGGTTCCGGTCGCCACACGCTGGGCCAGCGCCATCAGTGCCAGGATGCCGCCCTCGCCCCGGTTGTCGGCGCGCATCAC
This sequence comes from uncultured Acetobacteraceae bacterium, assembly GCA_964657885.1. GTDB lineage: Bacteria > Pseudomonadota > Alphaproteobacteria > Acetobacterales > Acetobacteraceae > BOG-908. The sequence continues at coordinate 32,264 of CAZZWO010000007.1, forward strand.
CAGCAGGACGTATTTCACGGTGACGATCAGGATCAGCGACCAGAAGATCAGCGACAGGCAGCCGATGATCTCACCGTCCGAAATCGCCCGGCGGCCGAACAAGGCGAGGGTGGATTTGAAGGCGTATAGCGGGCTGGTGCCGATGTCGCCGTACACGACGCCCAGCACGCCGATCAGTGCGCCGAGGCGAGGCACACCACGTTGCAGCTTGGCGGTATCTGCGTGGGAAAGCTGGTTCATGCTGGCTGTTGTCGAACTCGGGCCGGGAACGCTGGCCAGGCGGTCCCATCGCGGGCTCGGGCGGCATCCTTGCGGGAAAGAAGCGGCGTCGCTCTACGATGGATGCACCGCACAACGCAAGGAACGCACGAACGACGCAAAACGCCCTCGGCCCGCGATCGATCCGGCCGGCTCACACGGCTGGAGGACGGCTTCCGAAGATGGCCGATCCGACCCGGATGTGGGTGGCCCCCTGCGCGATCGCCTCGGGGTAGTCGCCGGACATCCCCATCGACAGCATCGGCAGGCCGTGACGCGCCCGCATCGCCGCCAGATCCCGGAAAAACGGCGCGGGATCCTTATCGGCGGGGGGAATGCACATCAGGCCGGTCAGGGCGTCGCCGAAGCGCGCCACGCAGGCGTCGATGAACCCGTCCGCCTCGGCTACGGCCACCCCCGATTTCTGCGGCTCGCTGCCGATGTTCACCTGGACCAGAAGCTGCGGCATGCGGCCGGCGCGCTGTGCGGCGTTAGCGATCGCATCGGCAAGGCGCGGCCGGTCCAGTGTCTCGATCACGTCGGCGATGCGAACGGCATCCTCCGCCTTGTTGGTCTGCAGGCTGCCGATGATATGCAGGCGAATGCCGGAATGGGTGGAGCGCAGGCCGGCAAATTTCGGCGCAGCTTCCTGCACGCGGTTCTCGCCGAAGCAGAGCTGGCCGCAGGCGATCGCCTCCCGCACCGCCTCGATAGGGTGGGTTTTAGATACGGCAACCAGCGTGACGCTGCCGGGAACGCGCCCGGCCGCCTGTGCCGCTTCGGCCACGCGGGCGTGCACCTGGCGGAGTGCTCCGGCAATATCGGTCGCGGTGTGGGGGGCGATGGCCGGCATGGATGAGAGGCTGGTGGGCTGGGCACGCGCGGTCAAGGCACGCCGCAGGCCGAGGGATTACGGGGCAGGACGACGGCCCCTGAACGACCCGGTGCTGTGGCTGTTCACCGATGCGAACCGGATGGCTAACCCGCTGCCGGCCATCGCACGCCTGCCGCCCGGACTCTGTGGCGTGGTGTTCCGGCATGACGATGTGCCTGGCCGCGGAGAACTTGCAGCATCGGTGGCCGCCCTGTGCCGGCGCCGGCGGATCACCTTGGCGATCGCCGGCGATTGGCGCCTGGCTGCGCGCCATCGGGCCTGGGTGCATCGCCGCGCCGGGCAGGCCGGGCCGCCACGCGGATCGCGGCGCACGGCCTCCGCGCATGACGGGGCGGAGCTGGCGCGCGCGCTGAAAACCGGGGCGGTCGTGTTCCTATCGCCGGTGTTCCCGACGTCCAGCCACCCCGGGGCACGTGGTCTTGGCACGCTCAGATGGGCGGCGCTGGCCCGGCGGAACGCCCGCGTACTGGCGTTGGGCGGGATCGACGGAGTGTCGGTGAAGCGTCTGTCCGCGGCGCGGCCCGCTGGCGCCGGGGCCATCGGGGCGCTTGGCGCGACCCGCCCCGCAAGCTAGAGAGGCAGCGCGCCGGCGATCACGTCGGCTGGTGATTACAGGATACCATGGCCCTTCACGTGCTCCGCGCCGCCACCCGACTGTTGCTGCTGGCCGGACCTGTTCTCCTGGCCGGCTGTGGCGGGGGGGATAATGGCTCGGTGAAGCCGTTGCAGGAGGCCGGGTTTACCGACCCGAGCACCGGCGTGCCGGTGGTGACCGGAAAAACAAATGCCCAGCAGGAAGCGGGTTCGTCGCTTGCGGTCAACAAATACCTTTGGCGCGGTGCGTTGGAGACCCTGGGGTTCATGCCGTTTGCCTCGACCGACCCGTTCGGCGGCGTGATCGTCACCGACTGGTACTCGCCCCCCACCTCACAGGGCGAACGGTTCAAGGCAACCGCCTACGTGCTCGGCCGCGAGTTGCGGACTGACGGGCTCAAGGTGACCATCTTCCGCCAGGTTCGCGATGGCGGCCAATGGGAGGATGCTCCGGTGAACCCAGCCACCGCTGCCGACATCGAGAGCAAGATCCTTGCCCGCGCCCGCGAGTTGCGGGCGCAAGGAACAAAGTAGCGGGCGCCGCCTAAGGCTTTCTCGCCTACCGCGCTGCTGATACTGTCCGGCGCATGAACGAAGTGTCCGTGCCCGCCATTTACGACTTCGCAGCCGCCGAACCTGCGTGGCAGCTTGCGTGGGACAAGGCCGGCTGTTTCCTGGCCGACGACGTGCCCGCGGGCGACCGGCCAAAATACTACGTGCTCGAGATGTTCCCCTATCCCAGCGGGAAGATCCACATGGGGCATGTGCGCAACTATACGCTCGGCGATGTTGTGGCGCGTTACAAGCGAGCGCGCGGCTATCAGGTGCTGCACCCCATGGGTTGGGATGCGTTCGGCCTGCCAGCGGAAAACGCGGCACGCGAGCGGGGCGTGCATCCCGGCGAGTGGACGCGGGCCAACATCGCGGCGATGCGCGGCGAGCTGAAACGCATGGGCTTGTCGATCGACTGGCGCCGCGAATTCGCGACCTGCGAGCCGGAATATTATGGCAAGCAGCAGGCGTTGTTCCTGGCGTTCCTGGACGCCGGCCTGGTGGAGCGGCGGGAGTCGTTCGTGAACTGGGACCCGGTGGACAACACCGTTCTGGCCAATGAGCAGGTGATCGACGGACGCGGCTGGCGGTCCGGTGCACTGGTCGAAAAGAAGAAGCTGTCGCAGTGGTTCTTGAGGATCACGCAGTTCGCGCCGGAGTTGCTCTCCGCCTTGGACGGCCTGGACCGTTGGCCCGAGCGCGTCCGCACGATGCAGGCGAAATGGATCGGCCGAAGCGAAGGCGCGCGGCTGCATTTCCGGCTGTCCGCGCCCGAGGAAGGCATCGCCGGCGTCGATGTTTTCACCACCCGCCCGGACACGCTGTTCGGCATGTCGTTCGTGGCGCTTGCGGCGGAACACCCGCTCGCTTCAATGGTCGCCGAGCGCGATCCCGCGGCCGCAGCATTCGTGGCCGAGTGCCGCAGCATGGGGACCAGCGAAGTCGCTTTGGAAACAGCCGAGAAGCGCGGCTACGACACCGGCCTGACCGTGGCCCATCCGTTCCTGCCGGATCAGGTTTTCCCAGTGTGGATCGCCAATTTCGTGCTGATGGATTATGGCACCGGCGCGATCTTCGGCTGCCCGGCACACGACCAGCGGGACCTCGATTTCGCGCGGCGTTACCGGCTGCCGGTAATGCCCGTCGTTGTGCCGGACGACGCGGACGCAGACGGATTCACCGTCGGCGACCGCGCGTACGACGGCCCTGGACGGATCGCGAATTCGGGTTTCCTCGACGGCCGTTCGATCGAAGATGCCAAGGCCGCGGCACTTGATGCTCTCGAACGCCTGGGCGCAGGCGAGCGCATCGTGAACTGGCGGCTGCGCGACTGGGGCGTGAGCCGGCAACGTTACTGGGGATGCCCGATCCCGGTGGTGCACTGCGCATCATGCGGCGTTGTTCCAGTGCCGGTGCAGGACCTTCCGGTAGAGCTACCCGAAGATGTGCGGTTCGACCGCCCCGGGAACCCGCTCGATCATCATCCCACCTGGAAGCATGTTGCATGTCCGGCCTGTGGTGCGGATGCCCGACGCGAAACCGACACGTTCGATACCTTCGTTGACAGCTCATGGTATTTTGCACGTTTCTGCAGTCCGCACGCAGCGGAGCCGGTGCGCCGCGAAGCGGTCGATGCATGGTTGCCGGTGGATCAGTATATCGGAGGCATAGAACACGCGATTTTGCATCTGCTTTACGCCCGCTTCGTGACGCGCGCGATGAAGGCGACGGGTTTCGTCGATCAGGCGGAACCATTTGCCGGACTGTTCACGCAGGGGATGGTGACTCACGAGAGTTACAAGGATGCCGAAGGGCACTGGCTTTATCCGAACGAGGTGGAGCAGCGCGACGGCGTGACGGTGTTGCGGACGACAGGTGCGCCCGTGGTCGTCGGCCGTATCGAGGCGATGTCGAAATCCAAGCGCAACACGGTAGATCCGAGCGCCATCGTTGATCGTTACGGTGCCGATACGGCGCGCTGGTTCATCCTTTCGGATAACCCGCCTGAGCGCGACATCGAATGGACCGAGACGGGCGTCGTTGGCGCCGCCCGTTTCGTACAACGGCTCTATCGGCTTGCGTCGTCCAGCACCGATGTATCGCCGGTACTACCGGACACATTGTCGCCGGAGGCAACGGCGTTACGACGCGCTACCCACCGGACGATAGAGGCGGTCACGCAGGCGCTCGAAGATTTCGCCTTCAACGTGGCGGTGGCCCGCATCTATGAATTGGCTGGAGCAATCTCCGAAGCCGATCGAGCCGGTGCGTCGGCCGGGATGGGTTTTGCCAGGCGTGAGGCGGTGGAGATGGCAGCGCGTCTGATCGCCCCGATGATGCCGCATCTCGCCGAGGAGATATACGCCAAGGTGAACGATGCCCACGGCATGTTGGCGCAAGCTGCCTGGCCTGTCGCCGATCCTGCGCTGCTCACCGAGGAGTTCGTGACGGTGGCGGTCCAGATCATGGGCAAGCTGCGCGGCACGATCGATGTGGCGCCCGGCGCCGGCGAGGCCGAGGTGATTGCCGCGGCCGAGTCGGAGCCTAACGTCTTCCGTCAGCTGCAGGGCAAACGCATCGTCAAGCGCATCTACGTTCGTGGGCGGATCGTCAATTTCGTGGTGGCCGGGTGATGAAAGTGCGGACTGCCGCCGCATTGGTGTCGACGTTGTTATGCCAGGCGTGCGGCTTTCACCCGCTATACGCACCGGGCGGCGGCCAGTCCGGCAGCCTTGCCGCCGTGTATGTCGACATCATCCCGAACCGGCCGGGGCAGTTGCTTCGACAAGCCTTGCAGTCCCGGCT